>CAZNYT010000040.1:0-21820 GCA_964577315.1 uncultured Desulfovibrionales bacterium | reverse complement strand
CCGGAAAAACTGGTGTCCAGGACCAGGTCGTCGCTGTCGTAATCAACACCCAGGGTGCGGTAGCCGGCTTCCAGGGCCAAATCCCCTATCAGCAAGCCCCGGAAACGATAATCCACTGTAGCCCTCAAATCGTAAAAGCTATGCCCGGAATAGGCGATCCCCTCTCCGGCCAGGGTCAAATGCAGATCCACGGTAGGAGGAGAAGCACTGAAATACCCCTTGGCCACAGGAACCACTGCCCGAGCGCTGGCTGAATCTTCCTCTGCTGCACCATTCTGGGCCTCAATACTTGCCTTTGCCTCTAGGTAATGCGCCCCGGCCCCAATACCTAAATCCAAATCCATAAAGGGCACTGTCAGCGGAGGGGAAAACATGGCCCCGGCATGCAGGACATCCAGGTCAGCCTCAGTGTAAAAAGTTTCATCAGATAGATCTATATCACCAAAGTCAGTATCAGGAAAAACATCGCTTTCCCCGGAATAACCCAGACTGGTGTAATGGGCATCGATTATAACGGTGGGTATGCTGAAACGGGCAAAAAAATACGGCTCCCACTCGCGGTCAAAATCCAGGTTATCCTCCAGATCCAGGGAATCACCTACGTATCCTAGATCTCCCGAAGGCGAGGGTCCCCAGTATCTGGCCCCCAGATCCAGGTCCACAACAGGCAGGGCCTTGGCGGGTGCAGCCAGCAACAACAGACAAGAGATGGCAGCGAACACGCCTAATAACTTTTTTTGCATGGATTTTTCTCCTTGGGTTTCTTGCAAGCTCTCAGGCGAGACCTTGTCAACTTTCTTCCTCCGAGCTTGAGAGTTACAAGTTATCTGTTATCAGTTAATTGTTAATGGTTGAAGAACAAAAGTTTTTACAATTTTAGTGAGTTACTCCTGAAATCCTGCCCCCTGAAATCACATTTATTTCACCGGGGTTGCAGAAAAAAAATAGTTTTATCTGTGTAAATCTGTGTGATCTGCCTGCCCCGTAAAATTTCTTCCCATTTTACTGGGGTGGCAAACAACTCTTTTCTTATTTAGGTATCGGACAAAGTCCATGTTAATAAACACAGTAAAAGTTCTTCTTAGGAATTTGCTTACAAAGTTTGGTTAACAAAAGCCTATTCAATCCAAGCTTAACAAGGCTTTTCCTTCCTGGGGGCAGGAATTTACCAACGCGCCCCAAGTTGCAGCCCTGCAGCCAGATCATCTGGGTTTCCTGCGGCCCCTATGTCGGCCTGCAGCCCGATAAGCGGTACCCGCATGCCCAGACCCAAAGAATAGATATTGGCATCAATCGCGCTATCCGCTGCTATATTGTAGCGGTAACCGGCTCTAAGCATCAAGGTCCTCCACAGGTTGAATTCAGCTCCCAGGGCAATTTCCCGGGTGTCGTATCCGATCCCTGTTGGGGCATTTTCAGTTATATCCAGCTCCAAAGCCACGGTGGTCCAGGAAGTATGGTGCGACACCCCGGCCCGGACCCTGGGATCAATATCCACTTCATTATCCTCAGCAGTGTCATAGCTCTGGGGGATGAGATTGTGTACAGCCAGGCCGGCTTGGAACCTCTCCCGGAATTCGGTTACTACACCAGCATCCAGGTTGAAGCTGGTGTGATCCTCTCGGATATCGTCGAATTCAAAATCGTCGTACTCATCCTCTTCCATGCTGGCCTCGTGGTCCACGGTCCAAACACGGACCAGCTTGGGAGTGAGACCGAAGGCCACGTTCCGATCGACCATATCAAAACTCCGGGCGAAAGTGGCCCCGTATTCCTGAACCACGGCTCCCTGAAGCTCTACAGTGGACTTCAGGTCTTCCTCGGTCAAATCCCGGACTTCATCGTTCTCCAACCATTCGTCAAGAATCTCTTCTATTTTATCTTCATCATCTTCATTGCTTATTTTTTTCATATCCCTGGCAAAACCATCCAATGTCTCTAAATCATTCTCGTCCAGTCTAAGAGCTGCACCGGCGGAGCCCCATCCTGTGCCGTGTAACGACATACCTACCTTGGGCATCCCGGGCATGGCAGCGCCCACACCAGCAGTGGCCTGGCCCACCAGTCTCTTGTCCGAGATTTCATCCAAGGTAGCTCGGATGTTATCGCTTTGCTCGCTAAGAGAGCTGGCAGCTTGCTGCAAATCCTCCAAATCCTCCAAATCCACATCATTACCTATATGCCCATACTCCTCATTGAACTTATCCAAGGCATCCACAAAGTCCTCAGTATAGTCAAACAGATCCTCAATTTCATCCCGGGTGTCTTCCGGATCCGCCACCCTGACGCCACCGGTCCCGCTCACGGAAAAACGGTCCCGCTGGAATTCCGGCGCCAGCAGGGCCGGGTTATTGATATGGGCCTGGGAGGCGTGTCCATAGCTCACCCCGGTGTTGCCCATGGACAGGCTGCGCGGGTCCTGGGGGAAGGCCGCGGCCCTGGTGGCGAGAGCCACCGCCAGAATCCCGGTCACTGCCAGCAGAAATAAAACTTTTAAGTACCACCTCCGGTTCGTTCTCGGAATCAAGGATTTTTGTCCCATACTCCCTCCTCTGGGTTCTTGGACTCACCTGCGCTCAGATAAAGCAGAGCCCAATAATTGGTTCCTTGGCACAGGCTTGGCTTCTTCGCCCATAAAAAGCCACAATCTACAGCCTGAAATTTATCCCGACATGAAATCCAGTATCCACCTTTTCCCAGTCCCCGTTCACCTTGGAGCGTATATCGTGGTATCCCAGGTACACTGCCCCAGCTGGCCAGATAAAGTACTCCACCCGGGCATTGACGTCATAACTGCCTTCCCCGTCGATAATGTTGAAGATGCTGGGAGAGCCGTGCAATTCCCCCATCAAGGCAAAACCCTGCTGCGGCTCCTGAATAAACCAGCGGGCATGCCCGCCCAACCCCAGGGCACCTACCTCATCAGATCCGGAATCCAAGTTGATATAATACAGTCTTGCGCCCAAACCGCCCTGGATATTGGTGGCTATCTCACCTGTGGAGCGCAGCCCAGCATGGATACCCAAGTTCTTGCGGTCCTCCTGATAAAGTAGCCCGGTATCAAACTGGGAGGTACCGTACCCTATTTGTGCCAATTCGGTAGCAAATCCCGCCCGGACGTATTCGTTGTTGAAGTTGATATCCACGCTATTGGCTGAGGCCGGAGAGACCCAGACAAGACACAACAAAATAGCTGCAAGCAAGGAAAGCACCCGCATAGTTTTTACTCCCTAGATTTTTAAAAAATTGAATTTACCATCCATTTATAATTTTTATAACCATTTAGTATTGTTTAACCTTTTATTACATATTATAGTAGATTTCAAAAGATACTGCACAATTTGTTAATGTCCCTTACCACTACTACTGACTATATTCAAGCAATTTCTCCAGGAGCAAAAATTTTTTGCAACCTAAATCCTAGCATTAATTATATACTGCTTGAGAACATGGAAAGGAAAGTTTCAACTGGAGTGACGTAGATGCCTGGAGCGGGGAGAGACGGCAATAAGAGGTGATTTTTGGCCTGGTTGGGTTTTGCCGCGCCTGCCTGAGGCTGTTATAGCCTCTTGGGCTTGGCTCGGGAAAGCCTCCTCCATGACCGAGGGGACTTGTGTACATTGCTGGGGGAATACACCATCAATTAACCGGCAAACCTTGCAAAAGCCCCAAATGGGCAAAACTACCCAGCCGTATTTACCAGCTGACTGCTATAAGCAGGCATTCAGGGGCGTAGCCATTACTCGATAAAGGAGGTGTAGAACATGAGCTCCTCCGGAATCTGGGTGTAGATCTTTTCCCGAACCAAGCGGTTGCTTTGCAAGACCTGGTCGCTGTTTAGGACCTGCCTGAGCAGGGTCTTGCACTCCTCCATGGTGGTTTGGCGGATTATACGCTTGATCCCGGGTATAGCCTGAGGATTGAGGCTGATGGAGTCTACTTCCATACCCATGAGTATGGGCACGCAATAAGGATCCGCAGCCACTTCCCCGCACAGGTTGACCTCGATTCCGGCTGCGTGGCCGGCATCTATCACGTACTTGATGCTTCTCAAGACTGCGGGGTGCAGGGGCTGGTAGAGGTAGGAAACATACTTGTTGGTCCGGTCTATCCCCAGGGAATACTGGATGAGATCGTTGGTGCCTATACTGAAAAAGTCCACCTCCCGGGCCAGCATATCCGCGATAAACACCGCGCTGGGCAGCTCGATCATGATCCCCAGGGGCAACTCGGGATTGAAGTTCAGGTTCTGGGCCCTTAGCTCCTCTTGCACCTGATGATAAATCTGCTTTACTTCCTGGATTTCCTGCAGTCCGGAAATCATGGGAAACATGATGGCCACGTTGCCCAGGGAGCTGGCCCGCAGGATGGCTCTCAACTGGCTCTTGAAAAGCTCCAGGTTCTGTTGGCAGAATCGAATGGCGCGCAGTCCCAGGGCCGGATTGCCCTCCTTCACTGGCCCGAAATAGGGATTGATCTTGTCCGCTCCCAGGTCCAGGGTGCGAAAGACTACCTTCTGGGGATAGATAATAGAGGCCAGATCCCGGTACTCCTCGAAGAGCTCTTCCTCTGAGGGCCAGGTGTCCCGGTTCAAAAAGCTGTATTCCGTCCGGTACAGCCCGATGCCCTCCCCGCCGTTATCTATCACAGCAGTAACTTCCTCAAAGAGCTCTATGTTGGCCAGCACCTGCATTTGATAGCCGTCTATGGTCTCGGCTGGCAGGTGGCAGTTACGCTGCACCTGGGATTGGTACTCCCTGTACCGGTACTGGAGCTCGGAATAATGGGCAAGTTCCTCTTCATCCGGATCCACAAGGACCCTTCCCTTGAAGCCATCCAGAATAACCAATTGGTCGTCCTGGATTTCTTCCAGCCCCTCTGCTCCCACAATGGCTGGTATCTGAAGAGATCTGGCGATTATGCCGGCATGAGAGGTCTTACCCCCGGTAGTGGTGGCAAAGGCCATGATCTTGTCCAGCTTGATCTCCACGGTATCTGCCGGGGAAAGATCGTGAGCGAACAAAATCATCCTCTGGGTAACATGGGGATTGCCCTGGTACTGACCCAGGAGATGGCTGCGTACTCGTCCGGCAACCAGGCGCACGTCCTGGATTCTGCTGCGGATGTATTCGTCCTCTATTTTGCTGAAGGCCTTTTCTATGTCGTCTACTGCGTTTTCCAGGGCCCATTCCGCATTGATCAGCCTGCTGCTTATGTATTCCGTGGCAGATTTTTGAAATTTTTCATCCCGCAATATCATTATATGCGAGTCTATTATCGCCGCCTGCTCCTTGAGCTCTGCAGGCACCTTATCCCGGATGGCCTCCAAATCCTCGAGAGCCAGGTTAAACCCCCTTTGGAGCCTTGCACTTTCCTGGGGGATCTGTTCCTGGGTAATATTCATCCGGACTACCGAGGCCAAGGATTCGCGGTTCAGGAAATGAGCCTTGCCTATGGCCAGCCCTGCTGATACCGGGATCCCTTTTAGTATGCGCCTGGCCATCTACTCCTCTCTCCCCAATTTATCCCGAATAAGGGCCTTGAGATGTTCCACCGCGTGCTGGGCATCAGTTCCCTGTGCGAATATGCGAAGATCACTTCCCTGGGGGGCGGCCAAACTGAGAATATCCAGGATACTCTTGGCATCAACTTCTTTCCCGTTCAGAATAATCTTAACCTGAGACTCAAATTGCTGGGCAGCACTAGCTATGCGGCCCGCCGGCCTGGCATGCAAGCCAAATTCGTTATACAGACTTATTGAAGTTTCAAAGGTGTTGCTGTTATCCATATCCGTACCCAATTCCAGTAATTATCAAAAAATGAAGCCACATTACAACTCGGGCTAAAAGAGATGGCTAAAATCTATATGTTCCCATGATATCAGGAAGGTGCACAAAAAAATGCCTATCAGCAGCAATTCCTTGCTCCATTGGAACCTGTGGTAGGTCCAAGTCAAACCCAGGGCCAAGAGGCAAACCACGACAAAATTTAATACATGCCACTGAAAGGGCCAGATGACAAGCCAAACACCCAGCACCAACAAGGAATTCAAAATTTTCAGCCTGCCCCCCCAGTTAATCAGGTCCCATCGCTTAAGGCGGTCCACAAAGGAAAGACCGCGCATATATCCCTGGTAGAACAGATATGCCTTGAACAGCTGCAGGGCCAAAAAAGATCCCGCTCCCAATGCAATGGCCAGCCCTGTTTGACCGCTGGCCAACAAAAGAACCGTGGCCAGGGACCAGCTCACCAGTAGACTGCCGCTGAAAAAAGAGTCCCCTATTGCGGAAAGGGTGTAAACCAGAGTGGTTTTGACGTTGGTTAGGGTGGAAGCCGGGAACAATTGCCTGGCGATTTTTCCTTCCAGGGATAAAAACAAGCCCACCAGGAGAGGGTTCCAAAAGGGATGTGCATTGTAAAGCTTTAAATGCCTCCGCCTGGCTTTTTGCAAACCCTTGAAGTCCCCGGAATAGATGCGCTGCAGACCGGGCTCCAAAGCAAAAGCCAAGCCTATGTTTTGCAGCCCCCTGGTATTAAAGGCGCTGCCCATGAGTTGACTGCGCAGGAAACAACGAAACAAGGATTTATAATCCAAATAGGCCATAAGATCTGCTTTTCACCGCATGGAGAACGCAATCCCTGTAAAGGGTCATTCCGCGTCCCTGTTCAACCCCTGCATCAGGGCATAAATTTCCTTGCCGCTCCAGCCCCGGGCCTCGTGCTTTACCTTCTGGACCACTTGCCTGGGTTTTAAACCCTGATCCAGGTGAGCCCTGATCAATTCCTCTACGTATTCGGAATCATGGACCGCGCCATGGGTAAATGGCGGCCCTATAATCACTGTACATTCTCCCCGCAAGGATTCCTGGGGGATCTGAATATTGTCCAACTCTCCGATAATAAATTCTTCGAATTTCTTGGTCAACTCCCGGGCCAAACAATATTCCCTTTTGCCCAGTATTTTGTAGGCAGTTTCCAAGGACCCCACAACACGGTTCTTGCGCTCGAAAAAGACCAGGGTTACCTGCATGTGCTTCCAATCCGTAAACAACTTTTCCAGATCGGATTGCCTGCGGGGCAAAAACCCCAGGAAGGTGAAGGGATGAGGCGGCAAACCGCTGGCAGTCAGCGCTGCCAGGAAGGAGCAGGGCCCAGGCACTGGAATGACCGGCAGATCCAGATCCCGGCAATGCCGAACAACCCGGTATCCGGGATCAGCCATAAGCGGGGTTCCTGCATCGCTGATCAGGGCGCAGTCCAGCCCGGCCCTAATCTTGTCCGCGACTTGCTGCATGCGCTGCTCTTCGTTGTGCTCATGCAGGCTAAGGAAGGCCTTGTCCTGAATGCCCAGGCCCTTGAGCAGCATTCCTGCCCGCCTGGTATCCTCTGCCAGGATCAAATCCGCCTGGAACAAGACCTCCCTGGCCCTGGTAGTAATGTCACCAAGGTTGCCAAGAGGTGTGGCCACTACCCAAAGAGCTGAATTCGATGGCGTTTTGGACATGCTCTACATGGACCTCTGGGCCCACTGTTATACAGATGAAGTCAAACCTGCATTCCCTGGACCACAGCCTGTTCCGGCTCAAGTACTTGCCCGCGGCCTGAAGAAGCTTTTTTTGCTGCTTGGCTCCCAGGCTTTCCAGGGGATGGCCCATTCCGTCCCGGGTACGGGTCTTGACTTCCACAAACACTATCCGCCCCTTTTGGGAACAGATCAAATCCAGCTCCCCGCCCCCGCGAGCCTTCCAATTCCGTTCCAGAACCTGGTACCCCTTTTCCTGCAAGTAGGAGCAGGCAACCTCCTCCCCGAAGTGGCCCAGATCTAGGTTAGAGGCAGACAAGGCACCCTCTCGCGGGTTCTGGGAAGAACTCCCTTGAAACTCCTCCTGTGTATGGAACAGGGGCCCAAAACTCGTAAGGCATGCAGATGTTCCCGGGTACCGTAGCCCTTGTGCTTGGCCAGCCCATATCCTGGATAGCGCTTGTCCAGCTTGAACATGAGCTTGTCCCGGAAGGTTTTGGCCAGGATGGAGGCAGCCGAGATGCAGGGCTCGCTAACATCCCCGTCCACAATTGTTCTTTGGCAGATATGGACAGGAATTTTCCTGTTGCCGTCCACCAGCAATTGGTCTGGAGGCAGGCCCAGATTTTTTACCGCCCGGCTCATGGCCAGCATGGTGGCCTCAAGAATGTTCAGGCGATCTATCTCAGCGGGCCAGGCAAGCCCCAGAGACCAAGCCCGGGAGGCTGCCTTGACCTCGCCTGCCAACTCCTCACGCACCGAGGGTGAGAGCTTCTTGGAGTCAGTAAGGCGGGCAAGACCTGCCTTGTCGGGCAGAATCACGGCAGAGGCCACCACCGGTCCGGCTAAGCAGCCTCGCCCCGCCTCATCTATGCCAGCCACAGGCATGGAAGCTCACTCCCATGTTAAAAGCCCGGGCCATGGGTTTAGTTGTTCTTGGTCCACTCGGATTTCAATTTCATCCGGGCAGCCTTACTCCGGAGATGGCGCAAGAAATAGATCCGGCCCTGTTTGACCTTGCCCCGGGAAATCACTTCTATCCGTTCTATAAACGGGGAATGCACGGGAAAGACCCTTTCCACTCCGATACCGTCTGAGACCTTGCGCACCAAGAATGTGGAATTGGTAGTGCCGCGCTTGACCCGGATAACCGTGCCCTGGAATACCTGGACCCGTTCCTTTTCTCCCTCGATGATGCGCACATGGACCTTGACTGTATCCCCGGCCTTGAACCAGGGGACATCAGTTCTCATGTGTTCCTGTTCAATCTGTTGTATAATATTCATATCCAACTCCCTTTATAAATATTTGCTCCCCATAATAACACAATACTACCTAACTCGAGAGGCAAAAGTTCTCGAGCAACACGCTGGAATTATTGTATTTATTCAAATTCCAGCTGCCCAGTTGCTTTCAGGAGATAACCACCTGAAATCACAGGTCTTTTTTCTTTAACTATTAACATTTAACTGATAACTTTTAACTCTCAAGTACCTAAAAAGCACTTCCAAATCTTCAGGCAAAATCTCCCAGAATACGGTCCACGAGGATGGAAGCAGCGGAGCGCACGGACAAGTGGTTGTACCTGTTCAGCAAACGGATGGGGCGCAAGACGTGATCCATCTTCTGCAGAACTGATGGGGCCAAGCCATATCCAGTCCCCAGGACCATAAGCACCGGCTTGTCCCGCAAAGCGCCTCGAACTTCCTGATAGCCGATATCCCCGGTACTGGAGGCGGCAGTGCCTACTACCAGTGGTTTATCCCCGGTGTGCTCGCGAACGCCTTCTACAGCTTGAGACAAATCCGAACAGACCCGGATTCCAGAGAGAGCCCTGCCCCGATCCGGATTGGCCCGGGCACCCGGTCCCTGAAGCCAATGCCGGAGCAATCTTTGGGCCAGTGCCTGTTGATCCAGCAAGGGAATGCACAGGTAATACCCTCCCAGACCGTAAGTTGCGCAAACGCGTCCTATATCGTGAATATCCAGATTTGTCAAAGAGGTTGTGCTCTCCCGGCCCATCTTGTTTTTTACCGGATGATGGATCAGGGCCAGGTACAGGTTGCGCCCCGGACAAACCCGGGGCAGGGTTTGAAGGTATTGCACGTCCTCCCGGGGCAGTACCTGATCCTGCAATAGAGCGGGCCTGTGCCTGAGCGTATTTTCCAGAGCCTTCTGCCTGCGCCACCTGTTCACCCGGGCGTGGTCCCCGGACAAAAGAACTTCCGGGACCTTGTGGCCGCCGTACTCTTCAGGCCTGGTATAGTGGGGGTGCTCCAGGAGCCCCCTGGAAAAACTCTCCTCTCCGGCAGATTCCTGCTTCCCCAGGAACCCGGGCACAAAGCGGGCCACCGCCTCCATCAAGCAAAGCGCGGCAGCTTCTCCCCCGTTCAAAACAAAATCCCCCACCGAAACCACATCCAAGTGGAACATCTCTTCCAAGCGGGCGTCCACTCCCTCGTAGCGGCCACAAACAAGGGCCAAAGAGCTTTCCCGGGACAATTCCCTGGCCTTTTCCTGGCTTAGGGGCCTGCCCTGAGGAGAGAGCAAGATCTTCTTGCATCCCGGATCCGGCAGGTTTTGCAGGGCCCCAACCAATGGATCCAGCATCATCACCATGCCCGGCCCGCCCCCGTAGGGCCTGTCGTCCACGCTTCTGTGCTTGTCCCGGGTAAAATCCCTGGGATTTATCAGGGAGAAGCTCAAAAGGCTTTTCTCCCTGGCCTTGCCCATTAAACCGCACCTCAGCGGGGACTCAAAAAATTCCGGGAACAAAGTGATTACATGGAAGTGCACGGCGGATCAGTCCTGCAGGTATAAGTCCAAAAGCCCCTCGGGAGGATCGATGACAATATTTTGGTTTTCCGGGTCCAGGGCGAGGATAAATTCGTCTTGGGCAGGGAAAAGTATCTCTTGCTCCTGGTCGTTAACAATGCTCCACACCTCGTTGTCCTGAGAGCGCAAAAAACCTTGAATCCGGCCCAACCGGGTTCCGTCAGGCAAGAAAACCTTGCAGCCAGTTAGCTCGTGCAGGTAAACCTCGTGTTCCTGGATGGGAGGTAGATCCTCCGAGGACATAAGCAGCTCAGCCCCGCGCCAGCCCTCGGCTTGGTCCCGGCCGGAGATTTCACCTAAAAAAAGCAGCACCTTTTTCTTGTGCTCCCTCCATTCCAGGGGCTTAAAGGCTTGGGGCCGCTCTCCAGGGATTCTCAAATACACCCGGGACAAGTCATCTAAAATTAAAGGGGAGTCTGCATGCCAAACAATGCAAAGCTCCCCTTTAATCCCGTGTGGCTTGACCACCTCCCCCAAAAGGATCAGGTTCTTGGTAGCAGCCATCTTAACTTGGTGTGTTACTCGATTATTTCCAGGACAGCCCGCTTTTGGGCCTTGGTGGAGGCAGCGCTCAGGATGGTGCGCATGGCCCGAGCGGTGCGGCCCTGCCTGCCAATTACCTTGCCCAGATCCTCCTTGGCCACCTTCAGCTCGATTACAGCGGTTTGTTCGCCTTCAACCTCGCGGACTTCGACCTCTTCAGGATAATCTACCAATGACTTGGCGATATACTCCATCAATTCCTTCAACATAATCACCTCCGGTTCAGGATTCAAGGGAGATTTTCCGGTTCTAACCCTGCAATGATAATTAACAAAGAACTAAAAAACAGGGCCATTAAGGCCTGGTATTGATCTTGTTTCTGCTTTAAAAGAGATTTCCTGTCTAACCGGTTCTGCCTGTAAGTATCCTTTTATACGCCCTGGGATGCGCCCGCCTTTCTTATAAGGGAGCGCACGGTTTTGGTGGGCTGAGCCCCCTTATCCAACCAATTTTGGAGCTTGTCCATGTCGATCTTTATTTCCGGCGGTTCCTGCAGCGGATTGTAATATCCCAAATAATCCAGAGCCTTGCCGTCACGCCTGGCTTCGCTGTTAAAAGCCACCACCCGGTAAAAAGGTCTTTTCTTGGATCCCATTCTGGTCAATCTAAGTCTTAACGCCATCTAACTCGTCCCCCGTTTGCAATATTGTTTTTTTGGTTGCCAACTACTAGAAACCGGAAAAATCACTCCTGTAGCGAACGCGTTTTATGCTCGCAGCAAGGGTGCATCGTGAAGCAGAAAACTTTCCAAACTCGTAAAAAATATATGTTTAATTGGGCTTTTGTCCAGTTTTTTATTTTTTCTTTTTTTTGCGCTTGCTCTTCTTGCGCTTGGTGCTACCCTTGCGGGCAGGCGCTCCCTGACTTAACATGTCCATCTGGGGCTGGCCGTCCTTGTCCACCATTGTCTTCATCATCTTCTGCATCTGCTCAAAGTTGGACAAGAGCTGATTCACATCCTGGACTGTGGTCCCGCTGCCCCGGGCGACCCTTTGTTTGCGGGAGGCGTTGAAAATCTTGGGGTTGCGCCTCTCCCTGGGAGTCATGGAATTGATGATGGCGTCCTGCTTGGTCATTTCCTTTTCAGGCATCTGGACATTCTTGAGCTTGTCCTGCATCTTGCCCATTCCCGGGATCATCTTGAGAAGTCCCTCTACAGAGCCCATCTTTTTCAAGCGCCGCATCTGCTTCCGGAAATCGTCCAGGTCGAACTGGGACTTCTGGAACTTCTCCTGCATCGCCTCGGCTTCGCTCTCATCCATGTCCGCCTGGGCTTTCTCGATCAGGGTCAACACGTCGCCCATGCCCAGAATCCTGGAAGCCACCCGGTCCGGATGGAACACTTCCAGCTCGTTCAGCTTCTCTCCGGTCCCGATAAACTTGATGGGCTTCTGGGTGATGGACTTGATGGACAACGCGGCTCCGCCCCGGGCATCGCCCTCCATCTTGGTCAGAACCACCCCGGTGATATCCAGGAGATCATTAAAGCGCTGGGCCACTGTAACTGCATCCTGACCGGTCATGGCATCCGCGACCAAAAGGATCTCGTGCGGAGCGCATTTATCCCGGATATTTACCAATTCCTGCATCAGGGCTTCGTCAATATGCAGGCGCCCGGCAGTATCCAGGATCACCGCGGTATAAGCATTCTTTTGGGCCTCCTTCAAGGCCCGGGTACTGATATCTACCGGGTTGTCCTGGGAAGTGGAAGGATAGGCAGGCATGTCCAACTGCCCGGCCAACTTGTGCAATTGATCAATAGCCGCGGGACGGTACACGTCTGCAGGTACCAGGTACGGGGAATATTTCTGCCCGCGCAGATGCAGGGCCAGTTTTCCTGCGGTGGTGGTTTTCCCGGAACCCTGCAGCCCCACCAGCATGATCACCACCGGCGGCTTGGCGCGCAGGTTGAGCCCTTCCTGCTCCCCTCCCAGCAGCTCCACCATCTCGTCCTT
This sequence comes from uncultured Desulfovibrionales bacterium, assembly GCA_964577315.1. GTDB lineage: Bacteria > Desulfobacterota > Desulfovibrionia > Desulfovibrionales > Desulfonatronovibrionaceae > Desulfonatronospira. Next base: position 8,965 of record CAZNYT010000040.1, on the reverse strand, counting down.
GACGATCTTGACCACCTGCTGGCCAGGAGTCAGGCTCTTGAGAACCTCCTGTCCCAGGGCCCTCTCATGAACACGCTGGACAAAGTCCTTGACCACCTTGTAATTTACATCCGCCTCCAACAGAGCCATGCGCACTTCGCGCATGCCCTGCTGAATATTGTGCTCGTCCAGGCGGCCGTGCCCTTTGAGTTTCTTGAAAACAGTATTTAAGCGCTCAGATAGGGTATCGAACATCTATTTTTCCCGCATCGCCTCGGGTTATATAATAATCGCAATTAACCATGTTTTAGAAACAATCTTGACAAGCAACTTTCCCTTGATGTTCAGCCCCTTGCCTGGATTTTAAAACATATTAAAACACTAAAACCGGGAAGACCCGGCTAGAGTCCCAAATGGCTCGGGGTTTCCCGAGTGCGACTTGACTGCTCTTTTTAGCTGTTAGAGGAACTTTTTGAGGCTTTAAGCCTTCCAGGTCAAGCCCTGTTTAGTAATCACCCCTAAAAAATCAAAAGCTGGCTTTTTACACCCAAAAAAAGATCAAGTCAACTAAGCATCACTGATTACCGATCCATCACCTTTTCGCAGCCCGGACCAAACCCGGACCGGCGTTCCGGATCACCTCCCGGGAGACGCAAAAGGAAAAGCGAACAAACCCGGGGTATCCGAACCCAGACCCAGGCACCGCCAGAATGTTTTCCTTAAACAGCTCGTCCACGAATTTTTGGTCATCCCCGCCCGGGGCCTTGGGAAAGAAATAAAATCCCCCCTTGGGCAGGGAAAACTCCAGTCCGGCCTCCTCCATAATCTGGGCCATGGCAGATCTCCTGGACGCGTATATCTCCCGGTCCACAGTAACGTGCAAGGACTTTTCCAATAAAAGCTGCCCGATCACCGGGGCATTCACAAAGCCCAGGATGCGGTTGGTTAGGTTCAGCCCGTCCATTAGCTCCTCCTTGCCGGGCATCTCCGGGTGCACAGCCAGGTAGCCCACCCTTTCCCCGGCCATGGACAAGCTCTTGGAATAGGAGCTCACCACCAGGCTATAGGGATAAAGGGTCATTATGGAAGGCACCTGTACCTGGTCATAGGTCAAGAAGCGGTATGGCTCATCCGAGATAAGCAGTATAGGATGGCCGATCTCCCTGCTCTTGTCCTCCAGCACCCGGACCAACTCCTGGATACGGCTACGTTCATAAACCTGTCCCGTGGGGTTGTTGGGGGAATTGATGAGAACCGCCCTAGTCCGGGGTGTGATAGCCTTTTCCATGGCCTGGATATCCAGGTCAAAGTTTACCGGGGTGGCTGGCACCGGAACCAGGCTGGCCTGGAAATTCTGGACGTAAAAGGAGTATTCCACAAAGAAGGGAGCCGGGCAAACCACTTCATCCCCGGGTCGCAGCACGGCCCTAAACAATGCGTTCAAACCTCCGGCAGCCCCGCAGGTAACAAGTATCTCCTCCGGACCTAGACCCACTTGCTGCTCCCGGGAAACCGCTTCTGCCATGGCCCGGCGCACACTGGGCAGGCCTGCATTGGGCATGTATCCCAGGGCATATGGCTTGTCCACCTCCCGGGACAATTCCTCCAGAGCCTTGCCTATTTCCTGCGGGGGCGGCAGATCCGGGTTGCCCAGGCTGAAATCGCATACATTCTCCGGGCCATGCTTTTGCTTCAGCTCGCTCCCAGCCTCGAACATCCTCCTGATCCAGGAGGCCTTCTCCAAATAATCGGACACTTGTGGATTCAATATCGACATATCCGCTCCTTTGATTTCAGGAAACAATCACTCCCTGTTTCTTGTACTCGCTGAGCTTATTGCGCAGGGTGCGCACCGAGATTCCCAAAAGCTCCGAGGCCTGGGTCCGGTTGCCCCCGGTTCTTTCCAGACTCTTCATGATCATGCGCTTTTCCACCTCATAAAGGGGCCGGATTTCATCCTCCCCTGCCCCGGAGGTGTTCTGCTGCTGCGGTTCCGGCGGAACCACCTCGTCCGGTGCGGTTTCCTGCGGGGCGTCCTGGGAATGCTCCAGGACCTGGGAAAGATCGCTCTCATCCATGAGAAAGTGCCTGGGCCGAATGGTTCCTTGGGGGCCTGCCAAAAGCACGGCCCTCTCCATAAGGTTTTGCAGCTCGCGCACATTCCCGGGCCAATCGTAGTTAAGAAGCCAGTCCCTGGCCTCCTGGTCCAGGGTCAAATCCGGCAGGCCGTATTGGACGCAAAAATCCCGGATAAAATGCCTGGCCAACACCAGGATATCATCTCTTCGCTCCCGGAGCGAAGGAAGGCGCAAAGGGATCACATTCAAGCGGTAAAAAAGGTCCTGGCGAAATTCTCCCCGCTGCACCACCTCCTCGATGTTGCGGTTGGTGGTGGCCAGGACCCGAACATCCACCTTGACGGTCTCTGTACCCCCCACGCGGTCGATCTCTCCTTCCTGCAGGACCCTGAGCAGCTTGGCCTGCAAGGGCAGGCCCATTTCGGAAATTTCATCCAGTAGAATGGTTCCCTTGTGGGCCAGCTCGAATTTGCCCGTCTTCCGGCTAACCGCACCAGTGAACGCTCCCTTTTCGTGCCCGAACAGCTCGCTTTCCAGCAAATGCTCGGGCAGAGCGGCGCAATTCAGGGCAATAAAGGGTCCCTGGGCCCGAGGGCTGTTCCTGTGCAGGAAACGGGCGAACATCTCCTTGCCAGTGCCGGATTCACCGCTTATAAGGACCGAGGCCTTGGAAGGGGCCACCTGCTTGGCCAGGGCCAGGACCTTGCGCATGGCCTCATGGGAACCCACAATCTCGGATTCGCCCCCTTGGGGCTCCCGGGTTGCAAACTGCTGCTGGCGGGCAGCCTTGTCAGGCAAAACCGCCTGCACTTTTTCCCAGACCAACGGGCCAAGCCAATAATCCTTGGCCCCGGCCTCCATGATCTGCTGGGCTTCCTGGGCGGTGCCCTGTTCTGCCACTGCTATCACCTTCCGAGTCAGCTCCGGATCCTCTAGGGATTCCAGAAGATCCTGGATCCGGTAGCCGGGCAGAGCAGTCTGGGAAAATATCAGATCCGGGTTTTTTTGCTTGACCAGTTTCAGGGCCCCGTCCAGGCTCTCGCTCATGAGAAGTTCGTAACCCTCTTCCCTGAGCCCTGAAAGGACGGGGCTGATCAGGTCGGGTTTGGCTATGAACAGGATGCATCCGGATGACATGATTCTTGCAATATACAGGCTAAAACACAAATTTTCAATGCGTATTCTTGCATCTGTGCCCAAGATCCTTTAGACCGGATAACATTATGCACAAAAAAGATATGGAAGAGCTACTTAAAAGCCTGCAACAAGGTAATATCAGCCTGGAACAGGCCATAGAGCGCATTGGAATGGAGCCTTACCTGGAAACTGGGAACGGGCTGAACCTGGACCTGCACCGCGGCCTGCGCACCGGGATCCAGGAGGTGATCTTTGGATCCGGGAAAAGCATAGAACAATTAATCACTGCGGTGCAGAACATGGGCCGGAACCAACACCCGGTTCTGGTTACCAGATTGAGCCAGGAAGTGGGCCGGGAGCTGCACAAAGAGTTTCCCCAGGGCAGCTTTTTTCCTGATCCCGGGATCTTCGCTTTGAACCGGGAGATAGATCTGCACCAGCCCTGGAGCGGAGAAGCCCCGGTGCTCATTCTGTCTGCGGGAGGAGCGGATTGGCCCGTTGCCCTGGAGGCTTATGCCACCCTGGCCTTTTTCCAACAGCCTGCGGGGCTGGTATCCGATGTGGGAGTGGCAGGGTTGCACCGGATCTTTCCCCACCTGGAAAAGATAAACAAGGCCCGCATCCTGATCGTGATCGCGGGTATGGAAGGAGCCCTGCCCTCGGTGCTAGCCGGACTGAGCCCCGCGCCTGTAGTGGGGGTGCCCACCTCTGTGGGCTACGGGGCCACTCAAGAAGGAATAACACCGCTTATGGCCATGCTTAGCTCCTGTGCCCCGGGGATCTCAGTGGTCAATATAGACAACGGCTTCGGGGCAGCCTGCTTCGCCCTCAAGGTTTTGAACCAGCAATGATAAAAATGCGCAACTCCAGGGGCGGTTCTTGCGCAGCCCCGCCTGCCTATAGTCTCTTTACCTCCGGTAATTGGGAAAACTTTCTATCCAGGGTAAGGACTTGGGAAGCATGATCCAGATAATCCCTGCGGATAAAGCGATCAGCCAATCCAGGCCCTAAACCCCTATATTCCCGCAGAACTGCCAGGGCAAATCCAGTCGGAGTGATCATTTCCGAGGCAAGAAAATCAAGGAGACACTCGCTCGCCTCTTGTACCGGGACTTGATAGTGGTGACGCAAGGCATGATATGCTTCCAAAACTACCAAATCGGAGACATATACCTGGATCTGATGAGCATAGCACCCTTCAATAAAATCCAGTGCCCGGTCCGCTTGCTCCTGGGGTACTCCCACCAGCAAGCGTAGCACCACGCTTGTATCCAATCCGTAGCCGTTCATCGCTCTCTACCCAGACCTTTGCCTATGGAAGCTCGAATCTCTTCTATGTCCTGGCTCTTATTCTGGGCATAATTATTCAACCGCCGAAACCATGGAGCGGTGCGGCGCGGTTGGGCTTTAAGAACCCACACCTGCCCCTCCTGAATTTCCTGTTGCTCCAGAATCAGATCATCCCCTGGCTTAATGCCCAGCTCACGGCAAACTTGGGCAGGCAAGGTAGTCTGGCGCTTGCTGGTAAGCTTTAAGGTATAAGCCATACACTCTCCTTACTTTTTTTCAAACAGTAAGGAAATAAAAGAAGCAAGTCAACCTCAGGGCCCAGAACTATTAAATAAACATCCCCTGATTCCAGCCCTCAGATCCAGTTTGTCCAGAGAATTTCGGCTGTATTCCCATATCTGGATCCCTACTGCATTCCGAATCAGCCCTGGTATTCTTGCCACCGCTCCAACCGATCCGCTATAAAACGCACGATTTCCTGGTGCTCGGCTCTTCCCCCGCCCTGAACCCGCATCACAGGGGCGAACTCGAAGTAAATCTGCCTCTTGGGATGAATCTTGCCGAAATCCTTGATAATACGGCCATTTTCCCAGGCATCGGTCTTTAGGGCCAAAGGAACGATAGGGAGCCCGGCTTTCTTGGCCAGTTTGACCCCTATGGAATTGAACTGCTGGGTATCCAGGATCTTGGATCTTTCGGACTGGGGGAAAACCACCACGGATACTCCCTGCTGCAGGCGCTTTTGCCCTTCCTCCATGACCACCTTGAAATCCTCCCTGGGGTTTTTCCTGGAGACCACCACCGGATCCCTGGAAATCATGATGTGCCTGAACACCGGGTAGCGGACCAGGCTTTCCTTGACCACGAAGGTCACCTGCCGGTGCGCACCGATTATCGCCCCCAGGATAAAGGTTTCCAGAGTGCTCATGTGATTGGCCACAAAAACGCAGGGCTCTCGGAGTTGAAGGAAGTTCTGTTTCCCCCGGATCTCAAAGCGGCAACCCACCCGTTCCAGGTGCGAAACAATCTCGGTGCAACTTTTAACCCATTCCTGATCCGAGAACCTGTCCCTCTTGGCCTTGCGCGAGGCCCTGAACACGGTAGAGAGCATGCGGGGATAGAAATACAGGCTGGGCAACTTGTGGAACAGCCTGGAAGCCAAGGCTGGGTTGGTTACATAGTTGTCCCAGACGTCAGTGATACTTGCGCTCATACGTCCTCCCTGTCCCAGGCATCCTCTAGGCTGTCGCTGTCTTGGTCCTGGAACTGCATCCGGTACAGTTTCTGGTACAGGGAACAGGTTTGCAGCAGTTTATCATGGGGCCCCTGATCCACTATCCTGCCTTGGTCCATGACCACGATCCGATCCGCGGACAGCACCGTGGAAAGGCGGTGGGCGATTACGATGCTGGATCTGTCCCGCATGAGATTTTCCAGGGCCTGCTGCACGATTCGCTCGGACTCCGTATCCAGGGCGCTGGTGGCCTCGTCCAGGATCAGCAGGGCCGGATCCTTGAGCAGGGCCCGGGCGATGGTGATGCGCTGCTTCTGACCGCCCGAGAGCATGACCCCGTCCTCGCCTACATGAGTATCGTACCCATCTGGCAGCTCCATGATGAATTCGTGGGCATAGGCAGCCTGGGCCGCAGCCTGGATCTCCTCCTGGCTGGCCCCGTTTACCCCATAGGATATGTTTTCCCACACCGTGGTATTGAACAGGAAGTTATCCTGGGACACGATGCCCATGAACCGGCGCAGGCTCTCCAGGGTGTATTCCCTGGTGGGCCGGCCGTTTATGTAGACTTCGCCTTGCTGCTGCTCATAAAAGCGGGGCAGGATGTTTATCAACGTGGACTTGCCTGCCCCGCTGGGTCCCACTAGGGCCAGCTTTTCCCCCTGTGCCATGTTCAAGCTGACATTCTCCAGGGCCGGGGCCTCGCTTTCCGGATAATAATAGGTTACATTCTCCAGGACCAGGCTCTGAAATGGGGGCTTAAGCTCTACATCCCCGCCCTTTTCCTCAACAATATCCGGGGAGTCCAGCACCTGAAAAACCCTTTCCGCACCGGCCAAAGCCCTTTGGATGTTCACATAGATCTGGTTCAGCTGGGACACTGGCCTGTAAAGAAGCATAAGGGCGGTGAGAAAGGAAAAAAAGGTCCCCGGGGTGGTTTCCCCCTCTATAACCTGTTGTCCCCCGTACCAGATGACTAGGGCCATGCCCACTGCTGATATCAATTCCATGATGGGCTTGGCCAGAACCAGGTACTTGGCCTGCCTCACCCCGTAGCGGATCATCTTGTTGTTTTCCTGGTCAAAGTTGTTTTTTTCCACCGGCTCGGCTGCAAAGGCCTTGATCACCTTGATCCCGCTGAAGGTCTCCTGCAAAAAGCTGGTAATGTGGGACATCTTGATCTGGCCCTTCCTGCCCAGCTTGCGCACCTTCTTGCCCAGATAGATAAAAGGCCCGGCAGCCAGGGGAAAGACAACCAGGGCATACAGGGCCAGGTGAGCGTCCTGATAGAATATCACCACCAAAAGAGCCACTGAGGTCAGCAGGTGCTTGAGAAAGCGTATCATGTAGGGCAGACTGCTCCGCAGGAGCTGGACATCGTTTACTATCCGGGACATGAGCATGCCCACGTTGTTGTGGTCAAAGAAGTTAAGCGGCAGCCCGGTAAATTTGTAGTAAAGCTCCTTGCGCAGGGTTCCCAGGACCATGAGGCCACAGTATTTCATCATGTAGAACTGCAAGAACTTGAAAAAGCTCATGCATACCACAGCCAGGAACATGAGGAAAGGTATGAGCCGCAGGGCATCTTCGTCCTGGGCTACAAAAATGTCGTCCAGGGCAGGCTCCACCAGGAAGGCCAGCGCTGCAGAGGAAGCAGCCACAAACCCCAGGGAGATTAGGGCGATCAGGATTCTTAACTTGTAATCCCAAAAATACCCCAGACACCTTTTAGCCAACTCCCAGGAACCGCCCTGGGGTTTTTCATACTTTAGCTTCTTTTTTTTCTCTTTTTTGAGTTCGGCTTCTTCTTCCATATCTTTTTACTAGCTCGCCCTATCCGCGGGTTAGGAGTCCAATGGTTTGGGGCTCAAAAATTTCTGCAAGTACTCGGCTCGATTCGGGGAGCAAAAAAACATCCCCTTCAATAACTGGACAGTCAAAAGTTTTTATACAACATTTTGGAATTATATCATTTTTCGAAATTTCAGCTGCCCAGAAATATTCATGCTATAACTATCTGAAATTACAAGTCTTTTTTCTTCAACTATTAACAATTAACTGATAACTTTTAACTCTCAAGTCAATAAACTGGAACAGAAAAATTTATCATTTGTTTAGATTAGATTGTCAAGCCCTGGCATAATTCGCTTGTTGATTCTTTCCGTTACTGTTCGTTGCTCGTAAAGAAAAAACTACCCCTAACGGCTAATCACACTGATCCTTGCTGATAAATGTATCTTCTCACCCGATTAAATAGACCTAAGGCCAACGACAAAGCCCTCCCGGTTAAATAAAATAAGATTGCACAAAGAACTGTTTAACCAGTTAAATCTGCGAAGATCTGCGCAATCAGCGGCTAATTTTTTTTCTATCTGCACGTTAAAAGAAAGTTTTGGCGAAACACCACCTCAAGCAAGTCCCTCATAGACACAGCAACTTAACCAGCAGAGATGGTTTGCTCCAGCTCCCTGCGCCAGTTTCTGGCCGCATCTGCCAGGGTTTGGGAGTGACTTGCCTCTTTGCTCCGGCGCTCCAGCTTGCTGCACAGAATCAAGCCGTGCTTGATGGGCAGAGCGCCGGCAGCAGCCTGGTACTGATCCCAAAAGGCCATGAATTCCTCCGGACCCGGAGCAGCATGGCAAATTCGGATGCACTTGCGGGAGAGCCGCCACAATACCCGCGTCAAGTGCTTACGCCTGAGCCAGGCCGGGAACCAGGGGACCAAGTACAAGGAATCCAGATCCAGCACTCCGAATGTTGCGCTGTTTTCCTCAGGGATCAAGATATTGCGTGGGTCTGGATCGTAATGCATCAGCCCTTCCCGGTGCATGCGTCCCCAGCTTCTACCCATGTTCCCCATTATTTCCCGATCAGGCAACCCCCTCTCCTGTATCCGATCCTGCAGAGTCATTTCTTGGGCCTCAGAAGTGACCAGCACGGATTGAGTTAGGGATTGTACCACCAACAGGGGTTTAGGGGAAGGTATCTCCTGGTGGCGTAATTTGCGCCACAGCTTTATATTGCGCACCGGGCTGCGCACGCAGCGTTTAACCCATTCCTTGGGCCGGGTCCCGCAATAGTGTTTGAAGTAGACGGGCACTCCTTGCTCCAGTACCACTCTATATATCCTGGATTTACGCTGCCTGATAAGCTCTGCTTCCGGGAAATCTTTACCCTGGAGTAAGTCCTGGGCATAGCTTAATAGTTGAGGACCGGGTGGATTCCCATCCCAGGTATGGATTTTCAT
>CAZNYT010000039.1:3513-22078 GCA_964577315.1 uncultured Desulfovibrionales bacterium | reverse complement strand
GACCCTCGGAAACGGACTCCGAAGTGAAAAAATAGTTTCCTTGACTTCCGATCATGTCTTTCTTCTCCTTGGGCTGTATTTTTATTATGGTCTTGTACTGGATCCAATTACAAACAACATGAGCATCTTGGGGTAAAAACCGGTCGCAGTATTAGAGAACTAATCTTGTTGTTCGGGGATATGTGATTTACTGGGTGCCCGAGCATGGATTTGAAATAGATATGTTCGCCGTATTTGCGCACAAAAATGACAAAACTACAGAAAAAAGAAAATCATCCTCCTTCTGATTTGTGCAGTCTCTAAAATAAAATAGAACATTTTTCAACCCAAATTATAATCACCTGAGATAATACCACTTAGTCCAAGAATTTATACCCCAAAAAACTGGGATTGGCTATATAAATTTTTGTTTCTGGAGGGAATTTCAGGAAGATTTAACTCTATGTCCACACACGTCCGCAAAGAAACTGTTTACGGGTATAACACTGTGGATACGGGATGAGAGACGGGATGGTTTATTGTCAGGTGAAGCTTTTTATCAAAACTTCTTCCAGGGGGCGTTTGGGAACGTGATGCACCTTTTTGTTATCCCTCCAATACTTGATGTCCTGGCCGGGTTTCATTGTTTCCAGGACCACCTTTTCCTTGGGTCGACCCAGGGCCAGGACCAAGAGGATGTCTAGGTTTTCCGGAACCTGCAAGGTGCTGGCCAACTTTTCGGTGTTAATGGAACCTACAATGCATCCGCCCAAACCCTCTTCTGTAGCTCCCAGCATGATGGTTTGAGCAGCTATCCCCATATCCCAGACCGCTGTTTTGCTATGCTCCTTGTCCCCCAGGATAACAATATAGGCAGAGGGCCTCTCTCCAGATTCCGGACCCGGCCAGTCCTCAAGGTAAGCGGCCCAGGACAGGCAGGTAAATATTTCCTGGTTCATGTCCTGGTTATTGCTTGTTATGTATCTCAAGGGCTGCAGGTTGGCAGCAGAAGCAGTCAGTCTCGCCAGGTTAACCAAAGAGGTCAAGGTTTCTGCATCTACTTGATGATGTTGGTAGAAACGGCGGAAACTCCTGGTCTTTAGCACCATCTGGTAAAGATTCATTATTTTTCTCCCGGTTCTTCTTGATAATTTGCAGCCATTCTCTTGAGGACCTCTTGATATTCGGATCGGAGTTGGTGCACGTATTCGGGATCAAGCTTGCCTTTCCAGGTTTCTATCTCCAGGAACCTGGAAGGAATCTTTATGTTTTCCGGCTTGAACCCAGTTTTGAATTTCAGAGCCCACCGCAGGCATTTTATGTTTTCCACGACCTCCTGGAGGCTATCCTGGTCATAATTATACCCCAATGAGTTCAGGGCTAGGAGGATGTTTTCCTGGGGATAGGCCTTTCGCCCGAACAGGCATCCGGACATGGAAGACATGAGCACCCGGTAGCTTTCCTGGTCCTGCATAAACTCTATGGCTTCCTGGGTGTTGTGGGATTTTTCCTTCTGGTCATACCCATAAGCCCCGGTATCCAAGTGCGAGTGTCTGAAACCCAGGGCCTGGCTCACGAAGTAGTTCTCTCCGGTGGCGTATCCAGCCATTTCTTGTCCCAAAACGCAGGCAAAGTCCTCTCCACCAAATTTTTCCGCTGCCACCAGGGCTCCCTGGGCCAAAGTCCGGTAAAAATCATTGGGTTGATGGGCAATATTTTCCAGTCCTTCCCGGTAGCCCTGGAGATCGCCGAATTTTAGCCTGACAAGGGTATGTTCCTGGGTTATCACTCCTTTGTCCAGGGCCTCTGTGGCCCAGGCCAGGACTACTCCGGCGCTTATTGCGTCCAGACCCAGCCTTTCCACGTCCTCCAAAAGGGTGAGTACTTCGGGAGCGGATTTGATTCCCAGCATGGTACCCATCCCGAAGATAGGCTCATAATCGTAGGACACCTGGCGGTAGAGATATTCGTGTTCCTCTCCAAAGCGCTCCCGGAGCAGACCGATGTGAATGCACCCCACGGGACAACCAGCGCAGGCTACCTGCCTGAGCAAATAATCCTGGGCGAATTTTTCCCCGGAAATTGCTTCCACCTCCGGATCGTGGGTGCTTTGCATGTTTCGCCAGGGCAGGGCTTTGAGTTCGTTCAGGGGGATAAGGTTTTCCGGGGTGCCCAGGTCGTGGTACTTGCGCATTGCCCCGCTTTGGACCACAGTGGAATATATATCGTTGTATACCCGGTTGTATTCCTTGGTGGTGTCAGGGTCCAGATCTATGTGAGAGTCCCCGGAGATTATGAGTCCTTTCAGGTTCTTGCCCCCCATGGCGGCCCCTCCGCCCATGCGGCCGAAATGGCGATAAGTATCCACGTTGATGCAGGCGTAGCTGACCAGGTTTTCTCCTGCGGGACCAATGCGCAGAATGCTTCTGTGTCCCGGATCCTTGGGTTTTAAGGCGCGCAGTTTCTTGCCGGTCTTATAGATGTCCATGCCTTTTAAAAAGTGAACATCCTGGATATTGATCTGATTGGAGCTCAAGCCGAGACAGACCGGCTTGTCCGCACGGCCTTTGATTACCAGGGCATCATAGCCGGCGAACTTGATGGACAGGGCGGAGCGCCCGCCGGCGTGGGACTCAGCGTATTGGCCGTTATACGGGGACATAAACCCCAGGATGGTTTTGCTCATAAGGGGAAAATATCCGGTTAGAGGGCCAATGGCGAAAATCAGGGGCTGATCCGGATGGAAGGGGTCCTCCTGCAAGAGACCGAAATGCTGGAAAAGGCCGGCTGCCAATCCGCTTCCTCCCAACCACTGGCTCCTGGTATCAAAATATTCCAGGGAGGATAGTTTTCGGGATAAATCCACTACTAGTACCTTGAATCTATCTTGCATTGTTCTTCTCCTTGGAGGTATCCACCATTTCCAGACACTCATGGGGGCAATAGGGAACGCATCTGCCGCAATGGAGGCAGAGCACAGGGGTTTTACGGATGGGGTCGAAATAAATGGCCCCTACTGGGCAAGCCTGGGCGCATTCACCGCAATGAATGCATCTTTTCTCCTTGAAAAAGACGCCTCCGCCCGGGCGTTGTCTCAAAGCTTCCGTGGGGCAGACAGGAGCGCATGGTGCCGGGTCGCATCCCAGGCAGACACTGGCTTCAAATCCGGTACTGATCCCGCCAGAGGAGCGGATTTGAATTCCTGCCCTTTTCCAGGAGAGGGATTTGTAAACGTTGCGAGCACAAGCTAGGGAGCAGGAATAGCACCCTATGCATCTTTCCATATGGCTGGCTCGAAGTATCTTCACAGGCATTTCCTCCGGTTGGTCTGATTTAGTATTTACCTGGATTTAAAGTTTAATTATGCTGCTTAGGACGTTTTTAACAGTTTTTAGGCATTTTCTCTTGAATTTTCAAGCACTTTTTACAGGCATAAGTAATACCACGGCGAAAATTGTAACCATGCATACCCATTTTTTGCGTGCCGTGCCTTTCGGATGAAGCACGCAAAAAGACCCACTCAATATTTGGGGTAGAATAAGGTCCACAATTTAAAATTGTTTTTTAAGCAGGACCAATACTAAGTATCAAAACCTTTTTTATTATTGGTTTCGGTGTAGTGATAACCTTTTAATATGAGGGTGGCAAGAAGGTTTATATAATTTGTTAGAAATGGACATATGTATTTAGGAGGCAAAAGATGTATTTTAGCAAAAGAGTTTCCAGCATTCAACCATCAGCTACCTTGACCATTAATGCCAAGGCCCAGGAAATGCGTGCTCAGGGAGAAAACGTAATCAGTCTGGCAGCAGGGGAGCCGGATTTCCCCACCCCGGATCATATTGTTCAATCCGCAAAGCAGGCCCTGGACGAGGACTTTACCAAGTATACCGCTGTACCTGGTATTCCGGAGCTGCGCCAGGCAGTTGCGGATTATTTCTCAGAAAATTATCATATCCAGTGCAGAGAACAGGATGTCATGGTATCCAACGGTGGGAAGCAGTGTTTATACAACCTTCTCCAGGCCCTGGTGGATCCCGGGGACGAGGTCTTGATCCCCAGCCCGTACTGGGTGAGCTATCCAGCTTTTGCGCAGTTGGCAGAGGCAGTTCCGGTGATAGTGAACACTGACCCGGATACAAATTTTTTGGTCCACAAGGAAAAGCTGGAAAAATCACTTACCTCCAAAACCAAGGTTCTCATCCTGAATACACCCTCAAATCCCACCGGTTGCCATTATAACCAGCAGGCCCTGGATGAGCTGGCTGAATGGGCGGTATCCAAAAATATCTTTGTTATCTGCGACGAAATGTATGACCAGTTGGTGTATCCCCCGGCAGAGCCGGCCTCCTTGTGCTCTTTTTGGAGCAGGCATCCGGATATGATCGCCGTGGTAAACGGTTTGTCCAAGACCTTTTCCATGACCGGCTGGCGGGTAGGTTTCGTGCTGGCCCACCCGGAGCTGATCAAGGCCATGAGCAAAATCCAGGGCCAGTCCACTTCCAATGTGTGCTCTTTTGTCCAGAAAGCGTCCGTGACCGCTTTAAGAAGCTCCTTTGAGGAGGTAAGCCGAATGCGGGAGAGCTTTGCCCGGCGCAGGGACCTGGTTATGGATATTATCTCCTCCTGGCCCCAAGTGGAATGCCCACGTCCTGATGGAGGCTTTTATGTCTTCCCCAGGGTGGACTCTTATTACAACAAGGATATGGACAGTTCCAACAAGTTGTGTCAGGCTATTCTGGAGGAGGAGAAAGTAGCCCTGGTCCCTGGTGAGGCCTTTGGAGACGATCGTTGCCTGCGCATCTCGTATCCTGTGAGCGATGAGATCCTCAAGGATTCCTTGAACCGGATAGGCAATTTCCTGGCCAGGATTTAATCCTACAACTCCAGCTTAAAAACTCTAGCTTCAGGGGGGATCTGGTATGAGTATCGGGGTGAACTGGAATTTTGCAGGCCAAGGCAGGATGGGGGACTTTTCCCAATCTCATCCGGATGTGCAAGAGTTGACTGCCAGGCTGAACAGCGAGGTGAACCAGGGCAATCTCCCTTTCCTGGATCTGCAGTACTTGCCGGCACTGGAGCAGGATCTGGAGGGATACATCCCTTATCTGCGCCAATTCCAGCATATGCTGCTCTTGGGTATCGGAGGTTCCTCCCTGGGGCCCAGGGCACTGCAAAAGGCCTTTTTCCCGGAGCAGGATAATCCCGGGCATCAGGGCCCGTGGCTTTGGATCGCGGACAATGTCTGTGTCAATACCCTGCAGGCCTGGATGGATAAGCTTCCCCCGGAGAACACCCTGGTACTGGTTATCAGCAAATCCGGCGGGACCATCGAGACAGTGGGGCAGTATTTTTTGGTCCAGGAATGGATGCAAAGGCATTTAAAAAGCTCCTGGCAGGAACACTTCTTCTTTATTACCGACCCGGAAAAGGGTTTTCTGCGTGAGGTTGCCCGGGAGAACAACATTAGAACCCTTCCAGTGCCCCAGAACCTGGGGGGCAGGTATTCCGTTATCTCGGCGGTAGGCCTGGTGCCGGCCGCTTTCTTGGGCATGGATGTCTCGGGTTTGATGCAGGGTGCCCGGGATGGTGCCAAAATTCCGGGCAGCGGCCGGGCTACTCCGGAGGAGCTGGCTGGTCATCCCGGGTTTAAAATGGCCTCCTGGGCATTGCAGCTTATGCAAAAGGAGTACAGCCAGCTTATATTCTTTGTCTACCTTCCCTTGTGGGCCCAGTTTGGGCACTGGTTCGCCCAGCTTTGGGCGGAAAGCCTGGGCAAGAGCGGCAATGGAAGCATGCCCCTGCCAGCGGTGGGAGTGACGGATCAGCACTCCTTGCTCCAGATGTTTCTGGACGGGCCCCGGGACAAGGGCTGTATATTCTTGACCGGCAGGGATATGCCCCGTGGTCCTGGATTTGGACGTAATTTGGGCGAGCAGTGGAAGTATTTGGAGGGCAAAACCCTGGGTGAGCTCTTGGATGCAGAATCCGTGGGTACCATGATGGCTTTGAAGGAAACTGGCGTGCCCTTGATACATCTGGAAGTGGGCAGGGACGATCTGTATCACGCAGGCAAGCTCCTGGTGCTTTTGGAGAGCATGACCCTTTTCACGGGCTGGATGCTGGATATCAATCCCCTGGATCAGCCGGCGGTGGAATTGGGCAAGCGTTTGACCAAGGCCAAGCTAGGGGCCTTTGGTTTGGAGGAGGAAAAGCAAAAGCTAAAGCAGTTTCAGGAATTGCCTGATACCAGGCAGGAATTTTAGGCCCCGGGAACTATAAGGGTAGTTTGAAACAGGTAATAAAGCGGTATTTAAGCCAAGTAAACCATGGATGATGCATGCCATCGGTGACCAATTTTTTGCAGCAATTGGGCCAGGGAGATTTGCAGGGCCTGAACGTGGTGTCCAGGCAAGAAATACCTGCCCAAAAGGCTCAATATGAAGATATTGAAGACTTGCCCCGGCCTTTGGTCCAGGCCCTGGAGCAGATGGGCATCCAGAGCCTGTATACACACCAGGCCCGGGCCATAAGCCTGGTGCGTTCCGGCAAAAGCGTAGTTACCGCCACTCCTACAGCCAGCGGCAAATCCCTGATCTACAATCTCCCGGTATTGGAATCCGTAGTCCACGATCCTTCCACCCGGGCCCTGTACCTGTTCCCCCTGAAAGCCCTGACCCGGGATCAACTGAGCGGTCTGGAGGAATTCAAGTCCCATCTTGAACAGAAAGTTCCTGTGGATTTTGCAGTATACGACGGGGACACCGATTACCAGAGCCGGGCCAGGATCCGCAAAAAACCACCCCATATCGTCTTGACCAACCCGGATATGCTGCATCTGTCCTTTTTGCCCTACCATAGGAGCTGGGAGAGCTTTTTCTCATGCCTGAAATACGTGGTAGTGGACGAGGTGCATACCTACCGGGGTGTTATGGGCTCTAACATGGCCTGGGTGTTCAAGAGGTTGAAACGTATTTGCGCCCGGTACGGGAACGAGCCGGTTTTCATTTTTAGTTCCGCCACCATAGGGAATCCTGGTGAGCTCTCCCAGATCCTTACCGATACCCGGCCCGAGGTGATTCAGCAAGGGGGAGCCCCGGCAGGGAAAAAGCACTTCCTGTTAGTGGATCCCGAGCTTTCCGGCGCAGCCCAGGCAGTTATTAAGCTTTTGCAAAAAGCCCTGGAAGAGGGGCTTAGAACCATTATTTACACCCAATCCAGGAAAATGACCGAGCTCATCGCCATGTGGGCTTCCCAAAGGGCCGGGGAATACAAGAAACGCATAAGCTCCTACCGGGCAGGTTTTTTGCCTGAACAGCGCCGGGAAATCGAACAGAAACTGGCTTCCGGGGAGCTCTTGGCAGTGGTTTCCACCAGTGCCCTGGAGCTGGGTATCGATATTGGACATCTGGATCTTTGTCTTTTGGTGGGTTATCCAGGCTCCATAATGGCCACCATCCAGCGCGGGGGAAGGGTGGGCAGGAGCCTGCGGGATAGCGCCATCATTCTTGTCGGGCACGAGGATGCCCTGGATCAATACTTTTTGCGCAACCCGGAGGAATTTTTCCGGATGGAACCGGAGAGAGCGGTGATAAACCCGGCCAATCCCCAGATCATGCGCAAGCACCTGGTGTGTTGCGCTGCGGAGCTGCCCCTGGGAAGCCGGGAAGAGATGCAGGACCCGGAAATCCAGAAGTGTATCTCTTCGCTGCAGGCATCCGGGGAGATAATTGGCAGTGCTGATGGCGGATTCTACTATTCCCGGTCCAAGTACCCCCACAAGGAAGTGGACCTGCGAGGTACAGGGCAGCATTACGACATCTTTGATTATTCCACAGGCGAATACCTGGGAGAAGTGGATGGGGTTCGGGCTTTCAAGGAAACCCATCCCGGGGCGGTTTATCTGCACATGGGCAACACCTACGTGGTAGAGGATCTGGATACCGAGACCTTTTCCGTATACGTTAGCAAGTCCCGGGTGAGTTATTATACCCGGCCCATCACCGAGAAGGTGACCGAGATCGTTGAGGTTGAGTCCTGCGGGACCACTGGTGCGGGAGAGGTGTACTTGGGCCGGTTAAAGGTAACTGAACAGGTTACCGCATATGAAAAGAAATTGGTCCGGGGGCAGGCGCGGATCGGCCTGGTACCTCTGGATTTGCCTCCGCTGGTCTTTGAGACCCAGGGCATGTGGTTTACCGTGAATGAAGAGCTGCGCAGGGAAGTGGAAAACAATAAAATGCATTTTATGGGCGGGCTTCACGCCCTGGAACACTGCCTTATCGGGTGCATGCCCCTGATCATTCTTACGGACCGCAATGACCTGGGGGGAATAGCTACCCCCAACCACCAGCAGCTCGGGAAAGGGGCGGTTTTTATTTTTGATGGTACTCCCGGGGGAATCGGGCTCTGCAAGCAGGGTTTTGAACTGGTGGATAGACTAGCGGCCAAGGCCGGGCAGGTCATAGATTCCTGCTCCTGCGAAAACGGCTGCCCGGGTTGTTTGCATTCCCCCAAATGCGGTTCCGGGAACAGGCCTTTGGACAAGGACGCAGCCACATACCTGTTAAGTGTGTTGGGCAAAGAGAATTCCCAGAGACTGAATGAAAATAACATTCCAGAGATACATCCTTCTCGGAATGGGGATATGCCCTCGCAGAGCGCAAGCTTCGGAGACGAGGCCAAAACCGAGACCTATGCGGTCCTGGATATTGAAACCAGGCTTTCCGCCCAGGAAGTGGGGGGATGGCAAAACTGCCACCGAATGGGAGTTAGTTGCGCAGTGGTTTATGATTCCCGGCAAAAGGATTTTCTTACCTTTACCCAGGAACAGGCCGAGGAGCTGGGAAGTTTCTTGCAGGAGTTCCCCCTGGTGGTAGGATTTAATCTCTTTAAGTTCGATTACCGGGTATTACGGGGCCTGGTGGATTTCGATTTCCATTCCCTGCCCACCCTGGATATCTTGCGCAAGGTGGAATCCAGGCTGGGCTTCCGTCTGTCCCTGGATCATCTGGCCAAATACACCCTGGGAGTAAACAAGTCCGGTAACGGCCTAATGGCTCTTGAGTGGTGGAAACAGGGTGAGATGGATAAGATTATCAGGTATTGCCGCCAGGATGTAGAGATTACCAGGGATCTATACTTGTTCGGCAGGGACAGGGGTTATGTTCTGTTTCAAAACAAGGCAGGCAAACAGGTGAAGCTGCCGGTTAAATGGTAGCTTGGCACCTGCAAGACTTATAACTACAGCGAAACTTCAGCTTTTCCGGCACAGGCGTAGCTTGGGGAGTGTCCCCGCTAAGAACTAATTATGACATATGCAAACATTTACGCGCTAGTGAATATTTTATTTGTGCTAGGGAGTGGCTTGCGGGGGACTGTCCCCAAGCAGATTTGCCCACAAAGTTTCGCTGTAGTTATTATAGGGGGTTTATAAATGAAGAAACTCGTTCTTATTCTGATCCTGACTCTTGTGGTGGCAGTGGGCGCCCTCAATGTCTGGTATCACTTTTTGCGCCCGGACCCTCAGCCACCCGAGATACATTTGCGACCCGTTCATGAGCCTGAGGATCCTGTCCGGGTTACCGAGGTGGATCCTCTGGAGCCGGAGCTTGTCCCGGAGGATCCGGAGCGTCCCCGGGAGCCGGAAGAACCCGAGGAACTGCCTGATGATGAAATGATCACCCCCAAGTTCATCCAGGATTTTGCAGAGCTTGTTTTTTACCACTACCAGCCCGGCCCCCAGGATGAGGAAGGGCGGTTCACCCTCACCTTCAAGGAGCTCAACATGCATTACGCCACGGATCTAACCGGTTTGCGCCACCAGGCAGATGAGGTGATGCAGGCCAGGGAGGAGGTGTTTGCTCATTTGTTGCAGCCAGAGGTTATAGATCTGGTGGTCCGGAGGTATGGTCCGGAGCTGGTGGAGCACATAGTCCACTTGGCAGAAAACGAGCCCAAAGAGGTGGTAACTCAGGAAGAAAGGGAAGAACGCCTTTTGACCCCGGATGAAACCGCGGAGCTTTTGGAGCTGTTTGCCCAGCGGGTGCAGCACTTGTCTGACGTGTTCGAAAGAACCGTTAAGGATGAAATGGTGCTCAGGTGGGTGGACGATTTCATGCAAACCGTGGAGGAGCTCAATGAGGTATATTTCGAGTACTGGCAGGTGGAGGACGAGGAAAACGACAGGCGCGAGGAACTAGCAGAGAAAATCAAGGAATACATCTCGGAGAGGGAGGACATCCGGAACCGGATAGAGGATCAGCTGGCGGACCAAGAGATCCTGGAAGCCGGGCATGACGTGGTTTACGAGGCGCAGTGGATTTACCGCAGAGTGGAGCTGGGCAACTTTTCCCAAGATTCCATCTTGGCCCTGGCTGAGGCAGGTGAAACCCTGACTGGGATGGCCAGGGAAAAGGCAGAGGAACTGAGAGGGGATTAGGAGCCGGAAATTAAATTTATTCCGGCAGGTCTGTACTTAGCTGGTACTTCCGCAAATAGGTGGACAAGGGTTGCATCAGGTCCTGTAGGGGACGGCCGAAGTAGAAGAGCATCTCCGAATCCTGGAGACCGGTTTTATCCTGGAAATTCTGCCGCAGGGAGCGGTCGAAGCTGATCATGGACTGGATTGCTTCCCGATTTTTGCCGGGTTCCTGGATTTCCTCCCGGAGTAAGCGGGCCATCTTGAGAACCGAGCAGTGCTCTTCGTGCATGTCCACGATTTCTTCCATGGCAGACTCGGGCTGAAACAAGTCCTTACGGGTGAGGCGGCGGGATTGATAGGATTCCATTAGGGGACGGGGGTTCCAGCATTCCAGGAGGGAACATTCCAGGGGGCGCTGCTCGTGAATGGTGCAGAGCTTGGAGCTTGGATCCAAGAAGAGACATTCTCCCGGGGTGGAAGTTTTGGTCTTGATTTTCAGGATTTCTTGGCCCAGCAGGATGGGCTGGTTCAAGACATTGTCCGTTGCCGGCTCCCCTCGGCGCAGAATTATCAGGTGCTTTTTCTGGAGCTTTTTTTCCAGCACCAGGGGGAGATCCTCCCAGTGCAGCGCAGGGCTGTTGTTGCGGCAACACTCGCCGCATTGGATGCAGCCTTTTTGGGTATTATCCGTAGTATTTGTTCCCTGTAACATAACCTTATCTGATATCGGGATCTTAGGGAGGTTGTCAAGGGATGCAGACCTGGGAAGTGATGAATAGGGGCGTTGCAGTTATTCCCCGGATCTTTTAACGGGCTTTTGCCGGGAGGCAGGCAGGAAAAAAGATTGGGTGAATAGTTGATATTTGTCTAACCGGGGCGGCTAAAAATTTGCCTGTGCGCGCGTTAAAAGAATTCTTTGCCGCTTATCTCGTCCCGGTGGAGTCCTTCAGCAAAGGTTATAGCCAATAAAGCCATCAGCCGTTTTGCGGCTGGCTGTTGAGCGGACTTAGACTTTTGACTTGTAGCAAACAACCCAAACAGGAAACAACATGATGAAAGCAGTCTTGTTACAATTGGCCTTTCTTTTTTTCTGGGCTTTGCCTCTGCATGCTGTGGAGGTGGAGTTGCCCGGGGAAGTCGGACGCGGGGAACCTTTCTGGGTAGAGCTGAAATCCCAGGAAAAGCCGCTGGGGATCAAGGTGTCTTGGATGGATAACATTTTTGCCGTGCCCGTGGATTTGCCTGGCACACAAAAAATCCTGCTGGGAGCCGGCCTGGAGCGCCAGGGAGAATATCCATTGGAGCTTAAGTTTTATTGGGAAGAGCACCAGAAAAAGGAAAGATACCAAGTTCAAGTAAAGGATAAAGAGTATCCAGAGCAGCATATCAGCCTTCCGGAGGAGATGGTCACCCCTCCGGAAGAGGTTTGGGACCGTATTGCCCGGGAGCGCGAGAAACTTGGATCCGTTTTGAGCTCCCTGACCATGGAGAGGTACTGGGACGGTGATTTTGCCAGGCCCGTATCCGGGGAGATAAGCTCTCCTTTCGGGGTTCAGAGATACTTGAACGGGGAGCCCAGGTCCGCTCATAAGGGAGTGGATTTGCGGGGAGATAAGGGTACCCAGGTCTCGGCAGCTGCAAAAGGCCGCGTGGTTTTGATCGGGAATTTCTACTTCGGGGGCAAGACAGTGGTCCTGGATCACGGACAGGGCATATATTCCCTGTATATGCATTTGAATTCCGTAAGGGTCCGGGAAAATGAATTCGTGGAGCAGAATCAGGCAGTGGGAGAGGTGGGGATGACCGGCAGGGCTACAGGCCCGCATCTGCATCTGGGTGTTTATGTCCTGGGAGAGCCGGTGGATCCTATGTATTTGCTGAACGCGGAATAGCTCTGCATATTACTGGTGGTTGCTGCTCTCTTCCACCAGGCGGTCCAGGATGAACCCGTAGAAATAATCCCCGTCCGGGGCTTCGTATATCCAGCCCAGGTGGGTTAAGCACTGTAGGCAAACCGTTATTTGCCACATATATCCCGGGAACCAGGTAAATTCCCAAGTACTGGGACCAGCTCCCACGCAGTTGATGGCCCAGGAAAAACACCCCACTTCGAATACCAGACCGTGGGGATTTATGAACACGTGCTTGTGCTGGTCGTGGACATCTATTCCTGCATCCTGCCGAGTGATCCTGCTGCGGCAGCCGGCGCACAGAAAAAAAGTCCTTTCCCACTCTTCCTCGGTTTCTTCGGATTCGGCCTGATCTATACTGACCTGGGTTTCATCCTCTTCTTTTAAAAGCAAATACATGTCTGATTGCTCCACTAAAATAAAACTATTCTAAAACAATCCAAAATCATATGTCAAATCCAAGGATAGCTTGACATATGGGTAACAATAGGTTCAAAAGGGAAAAACTTTTCAGGTATTATTGTAAACATTATTTGTTTAAAACCACGCGGAGAGAGATATGTCAAAGATCACGGTTCCGGAAATAATAAAGTCCAAGGGAGAAAGAAAGCTCTCCATGGTGACCGCTTACGATTTTGCCATGGCCTCGTTTGCGGATGGGTGTGAAATGGACATGATCCTGGTAGGCGATTCCCTGGCCATGACTGTCCTGGGCCACGAAGATACCCTTTCCGTGACCATGGAGGAGATGCTTCATCATACCCGGGCGGTGACCCGGGGAGTAAACCGGTCTTTAGTGGTTGCGGACATGCCTTTTATGTCCTACCATACCAGTGTAGATCAGGCAGTTTCCAATGCCGGCCGTATGCTCAAAGAGGCCAGGGCAGGCGCGGTTAAGGTGGAAGGGGCGGACAACGTACTTCCTCAAATAGAAGCCATGAACAAGGCCGGGATTCCCGTTATGGGGCATTTGGGACTCACTCCCCAAAGCATAGCCCAAATGGGGGGATACAAGGTCCAGGGCCGAGGGGAGGCCGGGGACAAGATCGTTCAGGAAGCCCGCAAACTGGAAGCAGCCGGCTGTTTCAGCCTGGTCCTGGAAGCGGTTCCGCCCGGGTTGGCAGCCAGGATAACCCAGGAGTTAAGCATTCCCAGCATAGGTATCGGGGCCGGTCCGGACTGCGACGGGCAGGTACTGGTTATTAACGATTTGTTGGGGTTAAGCACTGGACATGCCCCGCGTTTTGTAAAAAAATATGCGGATTTGGCCAGCGTAATCACCGAGGCCTTGCACAGGTATCGCAGTGAGGTGCAAGCAGGTGAGTTCCCTGAGGCCAAGCATTGCTACAAGGACTAGAGCCAAGGATATCTGCCGGGGCAGGGTGTTCTCATCCACAAGGAGAAAAGTATATGTCCCAGATACTTATTACCGAAGATTCGGGGTTTCAAAGAACCATTTTGAAAAGGATCCTGCAGAACGCCGGTTATACACCTATGGAAGCCATCTCGGGCAGAGAGGCCCTTAGGAAGATAGAGGAACACCAGCCCCGGCTTATCCTGTTGGATCTGTTAATGCCGGACATTGACGGTTTTCAGGTGCTAAAGGTTTTAAAGAGCAAGCACAACACCATCCCGGTGGTAGTGGTAACCGCGGATGTCCAGGACACTACCAGGGATGAATGCTTGAATTTGGGGGTGGCCCAGGTGCTCAATAAGCCTGTGGATGAACACAAGCTGCTTGAAGTGATCGATGGGATCCTAAATCCAGAAAAAGGATCGGTGGAATAATGCTAAACGATTTGCACCGGGACGTTCTCACCGAGGTCATCAACATGGGAGTGGGGCAGGGGGCCAAATCCCTGAATACCATGCTCAGCACCCACGTGATTCTCAGCGTACCTGAGATCAAGCTGTTGAATAAAGAAACCATTCATGAAGAGCTCTCTTATTTGAAACATAGCTCCTTGGCCATTGTGCTCTTGCGTTTTTCCGGATCGATCCCCGGACAAGCAGCCCTGCTTTTTCCCCCCGAGAGCGCCATGAACTTGGTCCGGCTCCTGGTGCCGGAAGAGGAGCAGGAAGAAGATTCGGACCTGGATTCCATGCGCAGTGAAGCCCTGACTGAAATCGGAAATATCGTTCTGAACAATGTCATGGGCAATTTCAGCAATTTTTTCCATCTCAGCATGGAATACTCCCTCCCGGATTTCCTGTTTGAAGCCGATATCAACGATTTTTTAGAAAGCGGTGCTCTGGATGAGGGGTATACCATTATCTTAGCCAGAACTCACTTTGACGTTCGGAAACATTCCATTGCCGGGGACATCATGCTTTTTTTCGGGATAAGTTCCCTGGAGAATATGATTCAATTAATAGAGCAGGCCATCAAGGATCAAACCAACCGTTAACTTCGCCGGCTGGATGGTCTTAGGGAATCGGGCCCCAAAATAGCTCTGATCAGGAATAGTTATGATTTCACCTGAAGATCTCAAGCCTAGAGTAGGAGTTCTGGACCAAGTACCCTTGGGGATATTCATTTTGGATTCCCAATGGCGGATCCTGTTCTGGAACCGGGTGATGCAGGACTGGACGGGAGTGAGCGTTCAAGAAGCCCTGAAGCGCAACCTGCTTGAGCTCTATCCGGAACTGGACAAGCCCAAGTTTCTCCAGAGAATGGCTTCCATTTTTCAAGGTGGCCCTCCTGTAATTTTTTCCTCTCATCTGCACGGCTGGTTTGTGCCCATGCAAACCTGTGACGGCCGCAACAGGTTGCAAAATACCACCATCTCCCCCTTTGCTGCAGAAGGTAAAGCTGAGGATTACCTGGCCCTGGTGACCATCCAGGATGTTACCGAATTGAACAACAGGATTAGGGAATACCGCCTGGTCCGGGATCAATTGGTGGAAGAGCTCAGCAAGCGCAAACAGGCTGAAAACTCTCTGCGCCAGGAGAAGGAATTCATTTCCAAGATCCTGGATACAGCGGATGCCTTGATATTGCTTCTGGATAAGCAGGGCAGGATACAGCTTTTCAACAGGGCTTGCGAACGTTTGACCGGGTTCAGGTTCCCAGAGGTACAGGATAAAAAGGTTACCGAGATTTTATTTTTGGATGATGACGTCTCCCAGACCCTGGATTTTTTGAATCAGGGAATACAAAGCATTCCGGAACGGCTTGAAAACAAGTTGATTACCCAGTTCGGGGAGGTTAGGCTAATAGCCTGGTCCAATTGCCTCCTGCATGATCAGGAGGGGAATCCGGAATACATGCTGGCCACCGGTATAGATATAACCGAACAGCGCGAGATGCAGGAGCGCATCCAGTACATGGCCATGCATGACGGGCTAACCGGACTGCCCAACCGGAGCCTGCTCCAGGACCGCCTGGAAATGAGCCTGGCCAGGGCGGATAGGGCTGGGGAGAAAGTGGGTTTGCTTTTTCTGGATCTGGATGGATTCAAGACCATAAATGATCTGCACGGGCACCGGGTGGGGGACG
This sequence comes from uncultured Desulfovibrionales bacterium, assembly GCA_964577315.1. Classification (GTDB taxonomy): domain Bacteria; phylum Desulfobacterota; class Desulfovibrionia; order Desulfovibrionales; family Desulfonatronovibrionaceae; genus Desulfonatronospira. The sequence continues at coordinate 6,267 of CAZNYT010000039.1, read as the reverse complement.
GAGTCCTGGTGGAGGTGGGCAGGCGCCTTAGGAACCTGGTGCGCGGCATGGACACTGTTGCCCGTTTTGGCGGGGACGAGTTCGTGATCGTCCTTCCCGGAATCAATAACCCGGAAGATCCAGAACTGGTAGCATCAAGAGTGGTCCGGGATCTGACCCATCCTTACGAGGTTTGCGAGATTCAGTATCATCTGGGCGTGAGTATCGGTATAGCCTTGTATCCAGATGATGCCCGGAACACGGAAGATCTTCTCCGGCTTGCGGATATGGCCATGTACGAGGCAAAAAAGGCGGAAACACCTGGGAGGTATTGCCACTTGGACTCGGAAAAACGGAAAAAGGATAACTGATGCGCATCTTGCTGCAAAGGACCAAGTGGGCCCGGGTGAAAGCCCGGGATCAAGATACAGTGGGCATAGGCCAGGGCATAATGGCCCTGATTGGATTTGCACCCGAGGATGAAAGTCTTCCCGGAACCAGGGTGTGGGATGTGATGCGGGACAAGGTCCTGAACCTGCGCATATTTCCGGATGAACAAAAACCCATGAACCAAAGCGTAATGGATGTCAAAGGAGAGGTGCTCCTGGTGCCGCAGTTCACTTTGTACGGAGATTGCAGCAAGGGGCGCAGGCCTGGTTTCTCTGGATCCGCACCTGGGGAGCTGGCCGGTGACCTGTTCCAATCCTTCACAGAGCACGTGCGCAGCTCCTGGGATCAGGTATTCGCAGGATATTTTGGTGCGGAGATGGAAGTGGAGCTTTGCAACTGGGGACCGGTGACATTTATGCTGGACAGCCGGGATTACAGCTAACCGAGACCTGAGGCATGAAAAAGATAAAGGTTTTAATAGCGGAGGACTCCAGGATTAACCGGAAATACCTGGCTCGTATCCTGGGTATGGAGTTCGAGGTGGAGGAAAGCTCGGACGGGCAGGAGACAATCGAGAAGTTCGATTCCTTTGCTCCGGACATAGTCCTTCTGGATATTCACATGCCGGTCAAGGACGGTCTGGAGGTGATCCGCCACATCCGGGAGGAGTCCGGATACATGGATGTTTTCATCCTGGTGCTTACCGGGGAGGAATCCACGGATGTCAAGGTCCGGGCCCTGAATCTGGGGGCCAACGACTTTATCCTGAAGCCCTTTGCCCGGGAAGAGCTCCTGGCCAGGATCAAGGTCGCCCAGAGACAGGTACGCATTCTGGAACAGCTGCGCCACGCCTATTCCCTGATTTCCTCGGAAATGGACATGGTAGCGGATTTACAAACCAGGCTCCTGCCCAAGCAATACTTTTCCTTTCCCGGGGTGGATCTGAACTGGCTTTATCTGCCCTCCGGGCGGGCCAGCGGAGATTATTACGATTTTTTCCAGGTGGACGACAATACCCTGCGTTTCGTGGTGGCGGATGTATCCGGACACGGGGCCAGGGCAGCCTTTATCATGAACACGGTCCGCACCATTTTTCGCATGTCCAGGCGGATTTATTTCTCCCTGGAGGAAGTCGTGGGCTTTGTAAACGACGACCTGAACCAGGTCATTGGAGGGGAGACGGACTTTGTGACCCTTTTGGCTTGCGATCTGGACTTGAGAAACAGACGCCTGGTTTACGTGAATGCCGGGCATTGTCCGGGAATATTTTACCGGGATGAAGTGGAGATCCTGGAAGCCTGGCCCAACAGCAGGCCCCTGGGTATTTTTCCCCTGGATATCCAGTCAGTGGAACTGGGTTTTACCAGCAGCCTAAAGGCTTTCCTGTTTACGGACGGTTTTTACGAATGGGAGATACGCCCCCAGGAACTGTTCGGCCTGGACAGGCTGCGCCACGAGGTCTCGGATATGATGCGCAGCAAAGAGTTCAACCTGCAAAACCTTAAAGCCAGGTTGGAAGAGCTGGCCAGCGACAGCCCGGAATACCGCGATGACTTGACCGCTTTGTGGGTGGTTACGGACCGGGAACAGTCCGAAAGGAGGTGGTCCTGATGCTTGACATGACCATCAGGGATACGGTTACCCCCTGTAGAGCGCGCATGATTGCCCGGGCCATGAAAAATTTCCTGGACGAGTTCCTGACTCAGGACGTGCTTTACGATATAGAGCTGGTACTAACGGAATCCTGCACCAATGCCGCCCTGCATGCTTACAAGGGTCATGCCGGGGAGCTGGAAATCAAGGTGAGCATCAAGGAGTTGGAGCATGTGGAGTTCCAGGTCCGGGATTGGGGAGAGGCATTTACCTGCCCCTGGAGTCTGCCTGGTTCCTTCTCCGAATCCGGGCGGGGGATTTATATCATGCGCCAGGTGATGCACGATTTCGCATACACCCGGGAAGGTGACAGTAATGTATTCTATTTTACCAAAAAAGTGGGACCGGAACAATGGAAGGAATGCAAATAATAGATGAAGGCAGTTGGATGCAGGTGGTTCTTAGCGGGGAGCTGACCATGGAGGTGATAGAGGACCTCAAGCTGGAATTCGAGGAGATCTTTGAGCGTCCCTGGCAGGTGCTGGCAGCTGAGGTTTCCCAGGTGCGTTTCATGGACAGCTCCGGGATCGGGTTCCTCACCGCCCTGAACAACCGCAGCCACCAGGAGAACCGGATTTTTTGCCTCCTTTCCCCTTCCCAGCAAGTGGCCAAGACCCTGAAATTGGTCAATCTCTGGGATCTATTTTACACGGTGCACTCCAAGGAGGAGCTGGAGGAGAGGTTCCTCTCGAATTAATAACTACTGACCACAGACTACAGACTACCGACTAC
>CAZNYT010000039.1:0-3413 GCA_964577315.1 uncultured Desulfovibrionales bacterium | reverse complement strand
AATACCTGCATACCTGAATCCCAGAATTCCAGAATTATCTGTTTTTTTTCAGCTACAATCCCTTGATCAGCATTTTCTGGTACAGGAATTGATATGTCCTCAGGCAAGGAGGACAGTCATGCAAAATTTGCCTACCATGAACCTACCTATGTCCGGAAGCGGTGCCTTGGCTGATATGGGTGCTGGCAAATCGTCCGGGGCCGGGGAATGGACCCAGCAATTCAAAAGCGTGTTCGAGGATGCGGTCCGGGCCGCGGATAAGAACGGGAGTGTCCGGGGGTCGGGCCGAGGGGGCGAGTCCTCTGTCCTGGGATCCAGGCAGGACGAGCTGACCAGGCAGGATTTTGCCGCGGTCCGGGAGTACCTCCGAGAGCAGGGAGTGGACCCCGGGAAGATTCAGGATCTGCAGGACAGTTTCCAGTCCGGGGGGCTGACCTGGGACGATCTTATTTCCAAGCTGCAGGACCTGGATCAGAAGTTCGCTGCCCGGCTTAGCTCCATGTTTAAGGGCGGAGAAGACCAAGCCCTGAACTTCCAGCTGGAGGACGAGCTCACCCGGGAAGAATTTTCCCACCTGGAGAAATTCCTGCGGGAGCAGGGAGTGGGAGCAGACGAACTGGAAAGCCTGAAACAGAAGCTGGAGACCTCGGGCCTTACCTGGGAGGATCTGATCACCAGGCTGGATCTGTTCCAGGGCGGTTCCACGCAGAATCTGGATTCCCAGCAGAAGCAGGATGTTCTAGGATTCTTCGCCCAGCTGGGATTCAATTCAGATGAGAGCCAGGATCTTTTGAACCACGTCCAAAATGGGCGCATGGACCAGGTCTGGGAAGAAATGTCCCGGAAGCTGGATGAATTGCCTGAGGATGCCCGGTTTTCCCTGGATTCAAGAGGGCTTGAGACCCTGCTCCTGGCTTCCGGGGCAGGCAAGGAGAACCTGGATAAATACCGCGGCTTCGCCCAGGGAGAGCTGGACAAGTCCGGCATGAGAAATTTTCTAAGCATGCTTCAGAAGGACGCCCGGGAAAACCGGCCCGAAAACCTGATGCAGGGCCTCAGGGACGCGGTCCAGGGGGGCAAGGATCAGCTCTCCTCGGACGAGAGGATGCTGGCCAGGATGGTGAAGGCAGCCCAGGGAGAGCCCAAGGAGGCCACCAATGACGACAAGCTGCGCCAGCTGCAGTTCATGAAGAAGGAAAAGGCCAAGGACCAGGGATTTAGGGAGGCCCGGGAAGGCAGGCAGTCCGGAAATTCCGGCCGGGATAGCGGGGAAGGCCGCCAGTCAAGTTCCGGATCCGAATCCTCGGGCGAGAACCTGGAGCTGAAAAATGCCGGGTCCCAGAGCCAAAGCTCCTTTCAGGAGGGCAGGGAGCAGGGACAGGGACGCAATGAAAGCCCCTGGGAAAAGTTTCTGAGCCGGATACGATCGGATACTGCCTCCCAGGAACCCAGGGCCACCGGGATAGCCTCCGGGATCAGGGAATCCTCTGAGGGGCTGAGGCAGAGCGGAACCCAGGGAGCCCAACGGGAGCAGCTTCCGCAGCAGGTTATGGATCAGTTGCGCAGCGGGGTGTTCCAGAACCTGGGCCAGGGCAAGAGCAAGATGACCCTGCAGCTGGAACCTCCGGACCTGGGCCGCATTTCGGTAGTGCTGCAGGTGCACAACAAGGAGGTCCAGGCCATGGTCCGGACCACCAACCAGGAAGTGTCCCAGATAATCAACGATAACATGTCCCAGTTGCGCACCGGCCTGGAGCAGCAGGGACTGCGGGTCTCCAAGATAGAGGTCCAGACCCAGCTCCCAGAGGGCCAGACCGGCAGCTGGCAGGGCAAGGAGGAGCACAACCGGGCCAGGGAGCGTATGCGCAAGGCCATGGAGCAGGCCCGGATGAAGGAGATGGCCAAGGAGGAGGAAAAGCCCCTGGCTCCCGAAAGCCAGGAGATAATCTACGGCAAGAACCTGTCCCAGGATGGACTGAGTATTTTTGCCTGAGATGAGCAATGAGCAATGAGCAATTAGTTGAAAGTTTTAAGTGTTAAGTGCGAAGTTTTAAACCATTATGTTAGCAATGAGTAATAAATGATGGATGATTAGCTATAAGTAACGAGGAACAAATAAAGAGACTCATTATAAGCGCAAAGGGATACAAAGGAGGACAGCATGGAAGTAACAGGAGGAGCCGGCGATCTGCTGGGCAGATACGAGGAAGAGTTCGAAAAGGAGAAGATTCCCCGGGACGAGGACCCGGCAGAGATGGGCAAGATGGATTTCTTGAACCTGCTCATCACCCAGCTGGAGAACCAGGATCCCCTGGATCCCCAGGATGACCAGGAGTTCGCAGCCCAGCTTGCCCAATTCTCCAGCCTGGAGCAGATGACCAACGTGGCAGACGGGGTGGAGGCCCTGAACCAGAACCAGTCCCGCCAGGAGATGCTGGGGGCGGTTAGCTTCATAGGCAAGGAGGTCCGCGCGGACGGCGGGGACATCTCCAAGGATGACTCCGGGATGTCCACCCTGTACTACGACTTGGACCAGCCCGCCCAGAACGTGTTCATAAACATCCATGACCAGAACGGGCGGATGATCCGGACCGAGGAGAAGGTAGCCCTGGACGAGGGGGAACACGAGTTTGTCTGGGACGGTCTGACCCATGAGGGAACCGAGGCCCCTAACGGCAACTATAGCGTAAACGTCACCGCCGAGGGGCCCCACGGGGAGTCCATTCCGGTGGGGACCGAAGTCACGGGCAGGGTGAGCGGGGTCCAGGACCAGGACGGTCAGCCCCACCTGCGCCTTAGCGACGGCCGGGAGATAAGTTTTGCCGAGGTCCGGGAAGTGGTGGAGTCCCGGCAGGTAAGCGGCGGAGAGGATGAGGACCAGGACCAGGATGAGCAAGAAAACTTAGAGGATATAATCTAAAGGAGGCAGTTATGGGTTTGTCGTCTTCCATGTACACCGGAGTCAGCGGACTCCAGGGACACGGCGAGAAGATGGGGTCCATAGGGGATAACATTTCCAACGTGAGCACCGTGGGGTTCAAGAGCTCCCGCATGCATTTCGAGGATTTCATGCCCCAGGATATTAATACTTCCGCAGGCGTGGGCCAGCTGGGCCGCGGCATGGATGTGGGAGCGGTGATGACGGATTTCTCCCAGGGTTCCCTGGAAAGCACCAATGAATCCACGGATGTGGCCATAGGCGGGGACGGGTTCTTTACCGTGAGCGCCCCGGGCTCGGACGAGAATCAGTACACCCGGGCCGGGAACTTTAGGTTCAACGAGGATGGATTCTTGGTGGACCCCCACGGCAACCGGGTCCAGGGCTGGGAGGTGCGCGACGATACCCCCGGGGTGGCTGATGAGGACGAGGTGATCCAGACCGATACCGGGGTGGAGATAGCCGGGGTTCCCGG
>CAZNYT010000038.1:0-22297 GCA_964577315.1 uncultured Desulfovibrionales bacterium | reverse complement strand
TCCGGTGAGGATTGAACGCTTAAGAGATTCTGTTGCCCCTTGCTGCACCCGGATAAGTTCCCGGCAATGTCCAGAAATTTTACTGTGCTCTGGCCGTCAAGATGGGTGTGACCAGCATTGGTCAAGACCAGAAGATCGCTTTGGTCCTCTGGAGTGCCTGTTTTATCCAGCGCTTCAATCATGGCCTGTCTAGCCTGCTCCATCTCTTGGGAACTCCCCTCTGCTCCGGCCACCACGGGAGCAAAAAACACTAAACAGAATACGAGAACAAAAATTCTAATGGGGTGCATGCTCTTCTCCTTTTTTTAAGTGGTCTTGACATGTTTACAGCTATATTAAATCATTCAGTATGTCAAACTGAATACCTAAAAAAATATGGTAACACGGAAAGCTTTTTTAATATGCGAGAAGGTGGTTTTAAGGCCATATTATGCACACCAATTTAAGCATAAATCAATAATACTTAGTGCTACTCAATCCCAAAAAAGCTTGCTAGGCAGCGATTGCCTGACATAACAAGCCAAGATTGACACACCTAGAGAATCAACAGAAAATACGCCTGCACTCCTGCAATGCACGTAGAATTCAATTCAAATTGCAATAAGATCCTCCCCTGAACCTGAATTTCATAACCAAACCTGTTCAATCCCTTGAATTTGCAGCCCAAAAATGAGAAAAGGGATCCAACCTGATAGCAGACTGAAAGTACATGAAATCCGAACCCGGTACATATGTCCTTATCCTTAAAGGGCAGCTCAAGCCATCCCTCCCAGTGGGCAAATGGGGCCGTATTCCTCTGCACCCAGGATTTTACCTGTACGTGGGCAGCGCCCGGGGTCCGGGCGGAGTCCGGGCCCGAATCAAGCGCCACTGCCGGGAAAAGAAATCCCTGCACTGGCACATAGACTACCTCCTGGAGGAACTGCCCCTTATCCGGTGCTGGTTTACCCATGACCCTGGAAAGCTGGAACACTTTTGGGCCCGGGTCATGTATAAAGTCTTTACCCCGGTAAACGGTTTCGGGTGCACGGATTGCACATGCCCCTCGCACCTGTTCCACTCTGCACACCAACCATCCTCTAGGGACTTTTCCAACTGGGTGGACAACACCATCCACTCTTTAGCCCTGGAAGATCAAACCCCGTGGCTGGATATATGAGCGCTGAAAATCAAAAGCCCCACCGTTTATCCCCGTGCCGCTCTCTGGCCCTTGTGTTTTTTCTGGCCGGATTGAGCCTTGCAGGGGCTATCCTGTACTTCAAACCCCCGGACCCCCTTGCCCAGTTCCATGCTCCCCTGATTCTGGAAGTGCTTTTCGCCTTGCTCTGCGGGACGTTCCTCATGGTGGTGGTCTTTTCCCCGCAACGCTGGTCCTGGTCCCTGCAGGGGACGGGATGGATACTGGGCATTTTGGGGGTAGGCTTTCTCTTTCTTTACTCGGTAGCGGACGCCGCGGACAATTTCGTGAGCACCCATCCCGGAGGCGCCATCGCCCTGGGGGAAGAGACAGCCAAGCTATTGGGGATGGGGGCTTTGATCGGAGCAATTGTCCAGTGGATCCGGGAACTGCGCTCCCGGGAACAGGAACTGAAAGAGAGCGAACAGCGCTTCCGGGACGTAGCTGAGGCCGCCGGGGAATACATCTGGGAGATTGATTCCCAGGGCATCTACACTATGATCACTGCCCCGGCGGAAGAACTGCTAGGCCGGGGGATGGATGAGATGCTGGGCCGTTCCCCGCTGGAATTCATGCCTCCCCAGGAAGCAGAGCGGGTACAAAAACTCCTGGAGGAATGTGCTCGGACCCATAGCTCCTGGCAGGGCCTGGAGCACCAATCCCTGCGCCCGGATGGTACGATAGTCTGGCAGAGGGTAAGCGGTCTTCCCCTATTCGACTCCGCAGGCAATCTAAGCGGTTTCCGGGGAACCGGGATGGACATTACCGGGGAAAAGGAGGCCCGGCAGGCGGAGCAGGTCATGAGCGAACGCCTGCGCCTGGCCACTGAGGCGGCTCAGCTAGGCATCTGGGATATGCGCCTTTCGGATAACTGGCTGGATTGGGACCAGGGCATGTTCCGCATTTACGGCCTGGAACCCGGGGAATTTAACCATGACGTAGAGGACTGGTATCAGGCCGTTCTCCCGGAGCACTTGGAACGAGCCGCCCAAGAGTTCCAAGAAGGTGTGCAAAGCGGCACTTCTTATAGATCTACGTTCAGCATCCGCCGCAAGGACGGGGAGATACGCCACATCCGGGCCATGGCCCAGCCCATCCACGATGAGAACGGCCACCCCATACGAGTGGTAGGTATAAACGAGGACGTCACCTTCGAAGTGGAGAGCCGCAGGCAGCTGGAGGAAACCACCCGGGAGCTGGAAGGATTCTTCGAGGTGAGCCTGGGCCTGTTGCTCATAGCTACTCTAGAGGGACACTTCCTCAAGCTGAACCAGGCCTGGGAGACAATCCTGGGCTACCAGCCAGAAGATTTGATACACCAGCAGTTTCTGGATTTTATCCATCCCGAGGACCGGGACAAGACCCTGGAGGCCATGTCCCGGCTTAGCCAGGGAGAAAAGGTTACCGATTTTGTCAACCGCTATCAGCACAAAGACGGCAGCTATCGCTGGATAAGATGGCAGGCCAGTGCACATGGAAGGTTCATCTACGCCTCTGCCAACGACATCACCGAATCCGTGGTGCTCCAGGAAAGACTGGCCCAGGAAAAGGATTTTCTGCAGCTGATCATCGACAGCACCCCCAACCCGGTTTTCGCCAAGGACTGGCAGGGCAGACATACCCTGGTCAACCAGGCTGTGGCGGATCTCTTCGGGACCACCAAGGAAGAACTCCTGGGCCAAACCGACCATGAAACCACCGCCACTGCCGAGGAAGTCCAGGCCTTTCTCCGCGATGACCGGGAAGTCATGCAAAGCGGGCAATCCAAGCACATCCCCGAAGAGAAACTCACGGACAGCCAGGGTCAGGTGCGCTGGTTCCAGACCACCAAGGTCCCCTTGATACTATCCGAAAAACCCGAGGAACGCCAGGTCCTGGGGGTAGCCAACGATATAACCGAATTAAAGACCCAGAAAGAAAAGATGGAGCTCATCCTGGAAGCCGCCCAGAACGTCTCGTTTGTAATCACCAGCCCCACCCCGAACCACGAGGATGCCTTAATCCAGGAGTTTAGCCCGGGAGCAGAGAACCTTTTCGGTTATAACAAGGAGGAGGTCCTGGGAGAGCAAGCCTCTATTCTGCACTCTTTGGAGGATATGGAAAAATTCCCGGAAATACACGAAAGGATATCCGCGGGTCAGGCCTGGCACGGCCGGGCCAATCTGGTCCGGAAAAGCGGGGAATCCTTCCCGGCCCTGTTCACGGTATATCCCTTCAAGGTTTACGGCAACAATGCAACTTTAGGGGTATCCATTGATATCACGGAACTGGAAAGGGCCCAGGAGGAAATGCGCCGGGCCAAGGAGGAAGCCGAAGCCGCTAATCGCTCCAAAAGCGAGTTTCTGGCCAATATGAGCCACGAGATCCGCACCCCCATGAATGCGGTCATAGGCCTGAGCGACCTCCTGCTGCAGACCCATCTGAACCCGGAGCAAAAGGACTATCTGAACAAGATAAACAGCTCCTCCCGCATGCTCCTGGGAATCATCAACGATATCCTGGATTATTCCAAGATCCAGGCCGGCAAGCTGGAGCTGGACAGCCACCGCTTTCGCTTGGATGAGCTTTTGGATCAGATGAAGACCCTGTTCGGGAACGCTGCAGGGGAAAAGGGACTGGAGCTCCTCTTCCGGGTCTCGCCGGAGGTCCCCCAGGCCCTGATCGGGGATTCCCTGCGCCTGGGCCAGGTTTTCAGCAATCTCCTGGGCAACGCCATCAAGTTCACGGAACAGGGTCATGTGGAAATGAACATCACCCGGATAGGTGGGGATCAGGAACACACCAGGCTGCTCTTCGAGGTCCGGGATACCGGGATAGGCATGGATAAAAACCAGATGGAGAGGTTGTTTCAGGCCTTCTCCCAGGCGGACAGCTCCACCACCCGCAAGTACGGTGGCACCGGATTGGGCCTGGTGATCAGCCGCAAGCTGGTGGAGCACATGGGAGGCACCCTGCAGGTTAATTCCAATCCGGGAGAGGGAAGCAATTTCTTTTTCGAGCTCAGTCTCCCAGTGGCCCAGAAGTCCATGTCCCAAGGGGAATGCCCGGAGCTTCAAGGCAGCAGGGTGCTGGTGGTGGACGATCATGCCCCTGCCCGAATGGTTTTGCGCGAGCTTTTAGAGGGATGTCGCTACCAGGTCACGGAAGCGGAGAGCGGCGAGGCTGCCATCCAGAGCGTTCTAGAGGCGGACCAGGCTGGCAAACCCTTTGACTTTATCCTGGTGGACTGGAAGATGCCCGGGGAGTTGGACGGGCTCCAGACTATTCAGAGGCTGCAGCGCATGTCCCGGGAGGGTGAGCTAACCCTTACCCAGGCCCCTATGTTCATAGTCAGCGCCTACAACCGCGAGGATATTCCCGATGACCATTCGGAATACGATGCCTTCCTGGGCAAGCCTGTAACCGCCTCCAGCCTGTTCGACGCCATGATAGATGCAGTGGGCGCCGCCCCCAGGAAATCCCCGGATCCGGACCCGGCCCGCATACCCTCCTTTGTCGAGGCTTCCATCCTTCTAGCCGAGGACAATGCCTTGAACCAGGAAGTAGCCCAGCAGATGCTGGAAAAAACCGGAGCCAGGGTAACCCTGGCCCATAACGGGCTCCAGGCCGTGGAAAAAGTTCAAGCCGAGAGCTTCGACCTGGTGCTTATGGATCTGCAGATGCCGGTCATGGATGGATTCCAGGCCGCTAGGGAAATACGGGCCATCCACCCGGAGCTGCCTGTGATAGCTGTATCCGCGGCGGTAATGGAGGCGGACCGGGAAAACTCCAGGAATGCTGGGATGCAGGCCCACCTGGCCAAGCCAATTGACAGCAGCGAGCTTTACCAAACCCTTGTCCAGTGGCTGCCGGAAAGCGGCAAAGAGATGCAGCCTGGAAGCCGTGCAACCAGTGAAGCCGGACCTTTGCCGGACCATCTGGAGGGCTTTGATCTGGAGCAGGGCCTGCGCCTGGCGGACAAGGACCGTGGCTTTTACCTAAAAATGCTGCACCAATTCCGGGACCAGCTGGCGGGACAGTTTTCGGATCTGCCCCGCCAGCTGGAGCAAAGAGAAAAAGACACCTGGCAGATGGTGCACACTCTGAAAGGGCTTTCCGGGACAGTAGGGGCGGAGCGGCTGAAAAATATTGCCACCCAGATAGACCTGGCCTTCAAGGAACAGACCCGGATAACTCCGAAAATGCACCAGGAACTGGGAGATGCCCTGGATACTGCCTTGTCAGCCCTAAAGAACATTCCCTCCCTTCCGGATAACACCCGAGAAGTGGATTACCAGCAAGGAGCCCAAGCCATGGAGGAATTAAAAAGCACCCTTTTAAGAAATGAACTGGTAGAGGAGGAGCTTTTGGAAACCGTGGAAGGCTTCCTCCAAACCCATTTGGGCAACTCCCACGCCGCGGAGCTGAAAGCCCTGGTCCAAAATTTTGAGCTGGACCAGGCAGCCTCTTTGCTTGCAAAATATGCTCAGGAGATAGGAGTGGAAGTGAAATGAACCCTCAGGGAATCCAGGAAAAACCCGTGGTGCTGATTGTTGATGACCAGCCCTCCAATATTCACGCCCTGGCCAATCTCCTCAAGCAGGACTACCAGATCCAGGTGGCCAACAACGGGGCCAAGGCCCTGGAGATTGCCCGTGGCGAAAACCCGCCGGACCTGATTCTCCTGGACATCATGATGCCCGAGATGGACGGCTACGAGGTCTGCCGCCACCTTAAGGATCATGACCATACCAAGGATATCCCGGTTATCTTCGTGAGCGCCCTGGATGGGGCCGGGGACGAAGAAAAGGGCTTTGACCTGGGTGCGGCGGATTATATCTCCCGGCCCTTTCAACCGGCTATTGTCCGGGCCAGGGTTCGCAATCAGGTCAACCTCAAGCTCAAGACGGATATGCTGGAAAAGCTGGCCATGCAGGACGGCCTTACCGACATACCCAATCGCCGCTTCTTCCAAGAGCGCTTCTCCAGTGAGTTGGGAAGGGCCCAACGAAGCGGCCATCCCCTGTCCATCCTCATGATGGATATAGACAACTTCAAGTCCTACAATGACAACTACGGACACGGGGCCGGGGACGACTGCCTGCGGAGAGTGGCCAAAACCCTGCAGCACAACTTGGAACGTCCCATGGATCTGGTGGCGCGCTACGGGGGCGAGGAATTCGTGGCCCTGCTTCCGGACACCGATGCCCAGGGGGCCCTGCATGTCGGGGAAAAGCTAAGGGCTGCCGTGGAGGCTGTGGGCCTTGCCCACGAGCATTCTGATATCTCCCGGGTGGTCACTCTGAGCATAGGGGTGGCCACCTCTTCACCGGCCCAGTCACCTACGGACACCCAGGACTTGCAGCAGGCAGCTGATCACGCCTTGTACCTAGCCAAGGAACTGGGTCGCAACCAGGTGCAGGCAAGCGAAGAAAACTCTGGCTAATCTCTATCGAGGCTAACCCTGGAAGTTTCACCCTAGCTGGAAGCGTTGAGCTCCCTCCCCGGATGCTTCCGAACCCTGGAGGGGAGGGACACAAAAAATCCCCGGACAGATGCGATCCATCCGGGGATGTGTAATACCAAACGTGAAGGTATTAGGTGCTCCGGAAATGAAAGCCCTTGTACACTGCTAAGCCATGCATGCCATGCTTACCAATGCTGAAGCAGAAAAGGGTTAAGCTGCTACCGGTTCCCTATTCCACCTGGTAAAAGGCCTTGGCACCGGCATTGCATACAGGACACTTGTCCGGGGCCTGGTCCTCCACGGTATAGCCGCACACGGAACATACCAGGTAATCCGCCCCATGGGGATTGTCCAGGTTCTCCAGAGCCCTCTGATACAGGTTGGCGTGGACTTCTTCCACGTCGTTGGCGAACTTAAAGCTCCTTTTCACTGCATTGTGGCCCTCCTCTTCCGCTTCCTGGATCATGCGGGGATACATTTCCTTGAATTCATGGGCCTCCCCTGCAATGGCCGCTTCCAGATTCTCCCGGGTGGAGCCTATACCGCCCATGTGCTTCAGATGAGTGTGAGCGTGAACAGTTTCCGCCTCTGCCACTGCCCGGAACAGCTTGGCCACCTGGGGATGGCCCTCCTTCTCGGCCTGCTTGGCCCATGCCAGATACTTGCGGTTAGCCTGGGACTCACCAGAAAAAGCATCCTGTAAGTTCTGATCCGTTTTGCTCATTTTGGTCCTCCTTTTGGTTTAATTTAGTAACAAGAATGATTACTAATCAATTTGAGCTTATCAGTCAACCTTTTTATAAAAAATTAACTGAATTGCTCCATTCTCTTAAAAAAATCTCTCGCCCGGGCCTGTTGGCCCTAGAGGCGCAGAGCCTGGAAGAAGAGAAGCAAATATTCATATCCACCGAGCCGATGTATATGAATAACAAGCTCCCCCGCAGGGGCGAGAACCTTTTTCATTGCCCCGGCTCAGGGCAATGAAAAGTAGATTTCCCTGATCCCCTGCGTTCTCAGCGCCTCTAGCGAGTCTTCGAGCGGGCGAGAGCCAAAAATATCTCAGGCTTGGGCCGAAACATTTCATATAGGTTTTGAGTCTTTTTTCGTCTAGGTACACTTAAATCCAAAGACCCCAAAAGATCCAGTGAATAGTTACAAAAAATTACTTATTTTTCTCCTGCAGCAGCCGGTCCAGCTTGCTGTCCACCTCTTCCATGCGCTTTTCCAACTGGGCAAGAACCACTGCCGGGTCCTGCCGGGTCCCCTCTTCAACGGCCCTGTCCTGCATGGCACCCACGATAACTCCCACCACCAGGTTGATCACGGTATAGGTGGTCACCAGGATGAACACCACGAAAAACAGCCAGGCATGTGGATATACTTCCATGACCGGGCGCACCACGTCCTCGGACCAGCCCTCCAAAGTCATGACTTGAAACAGGGTATACAGAGAGATCCCTATATGGCCGAACATATCCGGGAATTCGTCCCCGAAAAGCTTGGTGCATATGACCGCTCCCACGTAAAAAAGAATGGCTACAATGCCTGCCACTGAGCTGACCCCAGGCAGGGCATGCAGCATAGCACCCACCACTCGGCGCATGCTAGGCAGAACCGAAATCATGCGCATTACGCGCAGCACCCGCAAGGCTCTGAGCACGGACAGCCCGGCCTGCTCCGGAACCAGGGAAATGGCCACCACGATGAAATCGAATACGTTCCAGCCATCCTTGGGAAACCTTTTGCGCAGGGCAAAGAGCTTAAGCAGAATTTCCGCGCAGAAAAAGCCCAGGCAGAGCTTGTCCAGGGTGAGAAGGGTGGAACCGGCCACGGCCATGATCCGGTCCGAGGTCTCCAATCCCAGGATAACCCCGTTGAATATAATCACCCCGATCACCAAACGCTGGAAAGTGGTATTCTCTACCAGCCTCAAGGCCAAGGATTGCAGACCTTCCTCCTGATGGTAGTTCCGCATAGTGGAGAATTCCTTTGGCTCAACTTACAGCTAAAGTGTTGCTATGGATTTAAGTACCAGGTTGGAGCTTAGGGGGTTAGGAAGCATCTGGTTCGCGTCCCCGTCCATAGGGGGACATTTTCCGGAGCCTTCCTATCATGCCGGGCAGATTATCCAGGACCAAGTCCACTTCTTCTTCAGTGGTATAGCGGCTCAGAGTGAACCGGAGGGAGCCGTGCACGTAGGTGAAGGGCACCCCCATGGCCCGAAGCACGTGCGAAGGCTCCAGGCTTCCAGAGGTACAAGCGGATCCGGAGCTGGCGCAAATGCCCAGAGTGTCCAGCATCAGCAGTATCGCCTCGCCTTCCACGTACTTGAAGGCAATGTTTGAGGTATTGGGAAGCCTGGACTCCCGATCCCCGTTAATCCTTGTCTCCTCCACCGCCTGCTCCAGGCCCTGCTCCAGCTTGTCCCTCAACCTGGCAACCGCAGCATTTTCCTCATGGATATTGCTGGTGACCAGCTCCAGGGCCTTGCCCAGGCCGACGATGCCGGGAATATTTTCAGTACCCGCCCTGCGGCTGTTCTCCTGGTGCCCGCCCAGGATAAACGGCCTAAAGGGGGCGTTCTTGCGTACAAAGAGGGCACCCACTCCCTTGGGTGCATGAATCTTGTGCCCGGACAGGGCCAGATAATCCACGGGCAGATCGCGCATGGAAAGATGGAGCTTGCCTATAGCCTGGACCGCATCCGTGTGCAGCAGAATCCCCCGCTCCTTGACTATCTGGGCTATGTCCTGCATGGGATAGACGTTGCCGCACTCGTTATTGGCGTACATGATGGAAACCAGGGCCGTGTCCGGACGCAGGCTCTCCCTGAGTTGATCCAGGCTGAGCCTGCCAGAGCCGTCCACCGGAAGGTAGGTCACTTCGTACCCCCTGGCCTCTAGATGCTTGCAGGTATTAAGAACTGCCGGGTGTTCCACCCGGGTGGTTACCAGGTGGCGCTTCTCGGGTTGATGGTTCAGGGCCGCAAAAATGGCGGTATTGTCCCCCTCGGTTCCCCCGGAGTTAAAAATTATCTCCTCTGGAGAGCAGTCCAGGGCGGCTGCACCCCTTTCCCTGGCCTGGACCAAGTACTTCTGTACCTGGCCGCCAAAGGTATGCATGCTGGAAGGGTTGCCGTACAAGGTATCCATAAAGGGAACCACTTCCTCCATGACCTCGGGAGCCACCTTGGTGGTGGCGTTGTTATCCAGATAGGTAATGCTCATCCCTGGACCTCCTGGACCCGGATTTGATTCTCCACCCGGTCCCGTAGCTTCTTTTCCACCACTTCCTTGGCTGTGAGGTGGCTGGAGGGGCAGCCGGCACAGGCCCCGCGAAAGGACACCATGACCTTGGGGCCCTCGATATCCACTAGCTCGATGTCTCCACCATCCTTGTGCAGGCTGGGCCGGATTTCCTCTTCTATAACCTTGGTCACCAACTGCATCCGCTTGATGTTGGTCAGAGGCCTGAATTCGGCTGCGGCTTCTGGCTGCCCCGGCTTCATTGCCCGCACCTGATCCAAAAGTTTCTGGATCTCTTGGTGGCACTCGGTGCATCCTCCACCTGCCTTGGTATAGTGCGTTACATCCTCTACCGAGGCCAGGTTGTTCTCCTGGATGGCCCGGCGGATCTGCTGGTCCGTAACACCGAAACACTCGCAGACCACCTCTCCCTCCAAATCCTCTGCAGGCTGCTCTTCCCCGCGCAGGTTTCTAAGAGCGGCTTCCAGGGCCTGCTGTCCCATCACGGAACAATGCATCTTCTCCTTGGGGAGCCCACCCAGCTCACTGGCGATGTCCTTGTTGGTGATCTGTTCAGCCTCGTCCACGGTCTTGCCCTTGAGAAGCTCGGTCAAGACGGAGCTGGACGCGATGGCGCTGGCGCATCCAAAGGTCTGGAACTTGGCGTCCTGGATGATCCCGGACTCGTCCACCTTCAAAAAAAGCTTCAAGGCGTCCCCGCAGGCCAGGCTGCCCACCTCGCCCACTGCATCCGCATCACTGATCTCGCCCGCATTTTTGGGATTTAAAAAATACTCCTTTACCTTATCCGTATATTCCCACATTCCGTCCTCCGGGAAAGCTGGTTTGGTTAAAAAATTGCATCCACCCAGCAAGAATAATTTTAACACCCAAGCAACAGAAACGCTTTTCTGCCCAATTTGTATGTTTTCCAGGACTTGGTCAAGCCTGATGCATCCCAAATCCATACAAAGAAACTCTGGTTATCCCTGTTACGATCACCCGCACTATCCTGAATTCAGCCTGTTTTCTGCTCCTGGGGCTAAAACCCCGGGCTTACAAAAATCAGGAATCAGGCAGCTACCCCGGCAAGATGGTAGCGCCCTTCAATTACTGCGGCTACGCAGAGCAGGGGCAGGACAAATACCACGAACACGCAATGGACCCGCTTAAAGCGCTGAAGCCAGGTAAGATTGGCCTGACCGTAACGATACCCCCATCCCCTCCAGAAGCCCACCCCGAACGCGATAAACATGGCCGGCCATTCAAATATCCCGTGAGGGGCAAGCATAACCAAGATCTCGTACCAGGCGGCTTCCTCCATCCAACTAACAAACCATCCCAGGAGCAAGCCGTTTAAAACAGCAAAGGCCACAGGAACCACCCCGAAAAAAACTATGAAGCACATGGCCAGGTAGCTAGCTATCAGGTTGTGCACGAAAATGCGCAGGATAAACTCCCAGGCTCCGAGGTGGGCGAACTGCTCCACCAGGGCGTGGAACTGGGGTTCCAGGAAGTCAAAATGGTGAGGGAAGGACCAGGCTATGCCCCCGGCCAGAACATAGACCAGGGCCGCGGCAAGGATCCAGGCTTTTGCGGCTTTTACCGTTTCCATAGCCTGGGATGCAGTGTTTTGGAGGATGTTTCTCATGTATATCTGGAAAGTCAAAAGTTTGCTTATAACTCTGGAATTTATATCATTTTTTCAGCATTGCAACTGTCTCCAGCCATACAGTTGCAACCACCCAACCAAAATCATGGGCTTTGGTTTTTCAACTGTTAATTTGCCAGTCCAAATTTCTCTGGCAACACCATGTTTTTTTTGACCATTTACAAAGTTTTACGTGTCCCTAGCCTAAGTTGATTTAACCACTTGATTTCTTTGCCCTTACTTTTAACTCTCAAATGGATGAGCACTCGGAGTTAATTCACCAGGCTCTTCAAATCTATTTACTTACCCTAGTCAGGCATTGATAACCGCTAATCCCCAAAAATGCAAGGTAAAGAGGGCTTGGCATCCCCTTCTGATAACTCGAGGGTCAAAAATTCTTTGGTAACACCTTGTGGTTATTAAGAATTCTTAGCCTTCTCCATGTCCAGCAAAATTCTCTAGCTTAACGTACTGATTTTCATCCTACTTCTTACCTTTAGGCTTTGGGTTGTAATCTTTGTATAGTGAAAGCATGACTCGCAAACAATAAAAATCCTGGAAACAAAAAAGGGCACCGGCAGGAGAAACTTATATCTCTCCCTGCCCATGCCCTCGTTTGCTACACTATCCGGGCTTTTGCTCAGACCCTGATCCCCTGGACTACGTATACGGGATCGCTGATCCAGGTCTGCTGGGAATGGGGATCGTCATCCGGGCGCCACCAATTGCGAATGCTCGTACTCTCTAGGTTCCGGAAGGCCTCGGTTTGCAGCAGCAAGTCCAGCATGAAGCCCACCCGCTCGAACTCGTGCATCTCCTGCCACAGACGGACCACCTTGGGCGGAAACCACCGGTTGGATGCTGATATCAAAACCTTGCCACCCGGTCTTAATACCCTGGCAATCTCCCTGGCTACAGTCCAGGGATGGGTTAAGTACTCCACGGACAGGCTGCACAGCAACGCGTCGAAGCTGGAGTCTGCAAAAGGAAGATGTGGATATTGATTCAGATCATGTTCCAGGTAGGAATCCAGCCTGGGATTAGAGGCCATTTCCTCGGAGTTGAGACCCAAGCCGGTGACCTTAAAGTCCCTGTTTTGGGGCAAATGAGATTCCACACTGCTCATGAGATCCAGGATATTTGAACCGGGCTGAAGCACCCGGGAATACTCCTGGACCAAGAACTCCCGGGCCTGACTGTCGATATGCTCAACAAATCTGGGATTTTCATAGAACTTGGAATCCGGGGACTCATCCAGGCGCTCAAAGCATCCGGGATAAAAGAAATCTGTGGGGAGCCCCCCATCCCTTCTGGCCTGCATGCCGGGACCCGTGCCCAGTATTTCCTCCATCCAATGGTTTGAAGTTCCGCCTACGTCCCCTCCCTTGGGGGATAGATCCTCCAGCCTGGCTCGGACGTTCAGATTTGTATCAGCCAGGGGATGGGCAAAGTCCACTGTGAGTGTAACATCCTGAAGGGATTGAATCCTACAGGGAAGGATCTCTCCAGAAAAACAAGCCCCGCCGCCGATCAGGCCGCGCGGGTAAAATCTCCCCTCCCGGGGGTAGACAGGCCGACCCAGGAATTTCCTGACCCTGAAGTTCTTGCGCTTGACCTCAAGGATATCCTTTTCGCACCTTCCCCGGACTATCTTCCCAGGGCCATACGCAAAACTGACTTCATCTCCAGGGCTTTTGCCCATTAGTTCTTCTTTCATGCCGGGCGGGAAGATATCCCTCCACATATTGACCTTGCGGCCCAGGAAATATTCCCTGTGCACGGCCTCACTGCTTTCCCACTCCACTTCAAAAACGATTCTGGCCAAACAATCAATGTCTAACTCTGGCATTCTCTCCTTCTTTGCTCACCCTGAATTGGGTTCTAAGGTTTTTGATTCTGGACCTCTAAAACTCTCTATGCTAATAATAATTAATACGCAATAGATAACTGGTCAATACGCAACTGTGCACAGATCTTTTTTTTGCTAAGGTAGAGGCAACTACTCACCACGTTCCCCAAAACGATTCTTTAGGTCCTTACTAATATTTTTGTTCCCATATCTTCGCCAAAGACCTTTGCCGGTAGGCAAATATCTCCTCCAGCCTGGAGCGGATCAGGAAATAGTGCACTGGCCTGGCAAGATTGCCCCAGGGCAGGGAATAATGCACCAGATCCACCACCTCGGTGCCTTGGCCGGCCTCCCGGAAAAGGTGCTGGTGATGCCAGAAACGGTAAGGCCCCAGGCGCTGCTCGTCCACGAACATGTAAGGCTTGTCCACATGGGTTATCTCGGTCACCCAGCGCATGGGAATGCCTGCTATGGCCCGGATGGTATATTCCACGATCATGCCGGGATACATTTTATCCCCGCAGGAAAAACGGATTTGGAATTTCAGCCACTCCGGTGTTATGCGGTCTAGATTCCCGGGCAGAGAAAAAAACTCCCAAGCAGATTCCAGCGAGGCAGGTATCACCTGACTGTAGTATAGTCGATAAACAGGCATAAGCATCACTTCCCGCCGGAGGAGTCCGAGGCCATCCAGGCACCGCCGGCTACTGCCAGGGCAGCCAGAATCAGCTGGGGCCTCCAGGTCTCGGCCCCGGCAAATATTAGAAGGGTGGTAGCCACCAGGGGAACTGTGTAGCACAGCGAGCTTAGCACCCCGGTATGGCCGAAACGCAAACCCTGACCCCAGGCCAAAAAAGCCAGCCCGTAGGGGCCAATGCCAATGGTGGCTGCAGCTAGAATACCCTGGAAAGATACATCCCAAACCGTGGATTCCAGCACCAGATGCAAGGCAACAGCCACTAGAGCTGCCCCGGCGAAAATGCGGCCATGCAGCCCCAAGTCCGGTGGCAGGCGGCTTAGCATCAAAGAATAACCGATCCAGCATCCCCCGCTTGCCAAGCCCAACATATATCCCAGCATGGACCATTGGTCCATCCCTGGATTACCACCTTGGCTGCTGCCACTCATCAAGGCCAGTGCAGCACCGCCAAAGGCCAAAACTATGCCCATCCACATTTTCGGACCAGGCAAGAACCCGGCACTTAAACATATGGCTATGGCCAGGCCCAGAGGCCACAAATAGGTTACCAGGGTGACCTCCCCTGCCGGTGCCAGGGGCAAAGCTGCAAAATAGAACACCACTGCACCCAAAAGAAAACCTGTTGCCTTATATGCGGATCTAGACTCCGGAGAGCTTGCCCATTTGGTCAATATTGACCCTTTGCTCCCGCTCATTAACAGGGTAACCAGGGCGGCAGTCCCCAAGGCCATGAAAGTCAGCTGCAAAGAAGGTATCTCCCCTGCCATCAGGCGCAATAAAGGCAGAGTCCCCCATAACAGGATAGCGCTGATCCCTAGAAAAGTACCCTTGGTACGCAGGACTTCTTTGCTACAATTTTCTCTGCCTCCAACCAGGGACATAATCTCCTCCTCTAAACAAGATACTATTCCAGCTGATCACAGGAACGGAAAAAGACTTGCCCTTGAGAGTTAAAACTTATAATGTGATCATGCAAATTAATAATTGTGAATAATTCATAAGGATTTTTGATGAGTGATCTGAAACCCGTATTGGATTTAGAGTTGGTGCGGACCTTTATAGTGATTGTAGATGCCGGGGGATTCACAAATGCTGCCCAACGCTTGAATCGGACCCAATCCGCCATAAGCATGCAGATTCGGAGGCTGGAAAACACTCTGGGCAGCAAAGTCCTGGAGCGCAACCGCAGCCAGATAAGCTTGACACCTGCCGGGGATATCCTGCTCAACTACGGTCGCCGCCTGCTCATAATAAACCACGAAGCCTGGAGCGCCCTGAAAACGCCCACTGTTACCGGGACTGTGCGCCTGGGGATCCCGGACGACTACGCCTTTTACCTGCAAAGCATATTAACCCGGTTCGCTGAGCTTTACCCGGGAGTAACCCTGGATGTGCGCTGCAATCTTTCCGTGGATCTGTTGCAGGAGCTCAGGGAAGGAAGTATCGATTTGGCCCTGGTCACACGCCAGCCCAAAAGCCCCGGAGGACACGTTCTGCGCTCCGAGCCTTTGGTGTGGGCAGCTGCACCCCAGGTTGCCACGGAATACCACGAAATTCTCCCCTTGGCCCTGTTTCCCGAAGGATACTGCGTTTTCCGGGAACAGGCCCTGGCCGCGCTGGAGGCAGCCGGAAGGGAATGGAGGGTGGCTTATACCAGCCGCTCCCTGGAAGGGTTGCGCAGCGCTGTGACCACCGGCCTGGCGGTCACAGTGATCACGCGTTCCATGCTGCGCAACGATTTGCGCGAGATAGAACCCGAAGGACCTGCTGGCCTTCCCCCGCTCCCCTGGATCGAAATCGCCATGCACCGGGCCCCCAAAAGGCCGCCGGAGCCGGTTCAAAGGCTGGCTGAGCTCATCCAGGAAGTATTGACCCAAGCCTGACAATCCAACCCGTTTCCCTTGTTTCGCCCCGGGCACTTCCCCACCGGCAAAAAGGCTTCCCTCAGTCGGTTGATATTTGTACGGGTTTGGGATACTCTTGAAGATAGATTTATTCTTATGTAACAATTACAAGGAAACTTGGTTCTTAACTATAGCTCTATAAATCGCCTTACTACAACGAAACTTGGCTCTGTAACCATGGCTCTATAAACAGTCTTATTTATTCACCAAGCTTGCAAAAACGCCCCGTGCTAAATAACCATTATCACCATGATCAGGGCACTTTTGAGGCTCAAATAAATCCCCCACAAACCGAACAACCCATACCGGAGCCGCTTATGCAAGATAATTATGCCTCCCGCAAAGTAACCATTGTCGGATGTGGATGGGTAGGCATGTCCTATGCCTACGCCTTGACCATCAAGGGCGTGGTGCGGGAGCTTGGCCTGACCAACCGCAGCCAGGATAGGGCCGAGGGTGAAGCCATGGATCTTAGGCACTGCCTGCCCTTCGTAGAGCCCGTGGACATTCGAACCGGAGGGTTCGAAATGTGCAGAAACGCCCAGGTAGTGGTAATCACGGCTGGAGCGGCCCAGAAACAGGGCGAGAGCAGGCTGCAACTCACCGAGCGCAACGCTGCCATTATCCAGGACCTGGTACCCAAGATCCTGGAACATAATCCCAATCCCATACTCTTGATAGTCTCCAACCCGGTGGACATATTGACCTACGTGGCCCTCAAGGTCTCGGGGCTTCCTGCGTCCCAGGTTCTTGGCTCCGGCACCGTCCTGGACACCATGCGCTTTAGGTACCTACTGTCCCAGCATTACAACGTGGACCCCAGGAACGTGCACGGCCACGTAATTGGAGAACACGGGGACAGCGAGGTCCCGGTCTGGAGCCGGGTAAACATTGGCGGCATTCCCATGGAGGAGTACTGCGAAATATGTGGGGAGACCATTGACCACAAAAAGCGCGAAATCGAATCCAATGTGCGCAACGCTGCCTATCACGTAATCCAGAAGAAGCAGGCCACCTACTACGCCATAGGCCTGGCCCTGGTCCGGATCACCCAGGCGATACTTATGAACCAGGAAAGCGTGCTCACCGTGTCCACCCTGGTAAACGGAGAATACGGGATCCAGGACGTCTGCCTCTCCCTGCCCTGCGTGGTGGGAGGTGCAGGCGTGGACCGGGTGCTGGCCAATCCATTGCAGGAAAAAGAGGAGCAGGATCTGCAAAATTCCGCCCAAATACTGCGCAGATCCCTGGATTCCATAGGCTGGTAACGAGTGGAAGCAATAGGTAGAACCAGAAATCAGGAGCCTTGAATGAAGATAGTTTTTCATGAACGCTACCGGGATAACTACACCTCGGATCCGGCTGCTGCGCCAGGAAGGCTAGACCCGGCCAAGCAACTGCTGCAGACCAAATACGAGTTCCTGGAGCCGCAACCGGCCACGGACGAGGATGTTCTGCTGGTTCATACCCGGTCCCACCTGAACCGGATAGCCCAAAAGACATATATCTATCCTGCCGCCCTGCTGGCAGCCGGAGGAGCCATCCTGGCCGCGGAAACGGCCCTGGAGGGAGAGCCCGCATTCGGGCTGATCCGGCCGCCGGGCCATCACGCCAGCCCGGATTTCTGCTGGGGCTTTTGCTGGTTCAATAACATGGCCATCGCAGTGCAGAGGCTGATTCACAACGGCATGATCAACACCGCTTACATCCTGGATTTTGATCTGCATTTCGGCGACGGCACCCAGGCCTTCTTCCTGAACCGCAAGGATGTTACCTATCACCACATGGGGGACATGGAGGATCTGCCCCGCCAGCTGGCAGAGATTGGACAGTGCGATATCATCGGGCTGTCTGCAGGCTTTGACCGCCATGTAGATGATTGGGGAGGATACTTGACCACAGGGGACTACCGCGAGATCGGCAGGCAAGTGGGCCGTCTCAGCAAAAACACCTGCCCCGGCAGGGTCTTTTCTCTCTTGGAAGGCGGATACAACCACGACGTGCTGGGAGAGAACATCCAGGCTTTGCTGGAAGGTCTGGAGGAATCCTTATAGGCAAGGGGGGGCATTATGCACGTCCCTGACAATCTTGTCGAAAACCGGGATCTGCGCAACAAAAGCGCTGTTTTTCGGGACCGGTATCACGCAGGCGAGATCGTGGCCGAAATACTGGCCCCGGATTACAAGGACTTGAACAAAGGATTGGTACTGGCCATACCATCCGGGGGCGTCCCGGTGGGGATCAGTCTGCACAAACACCTGGGCCTGCCTTTGGACCTTATCATCATCAGAAAGATCCAGATCCCGGGCAATACCGAGGCCGGTTTCGGGGCCCTGTCCCAGACCGGGGAAACCTTTTTGAACCGGGAGCTTATCTATAGGTTGGGACTGGGCCAAGAGGAAGTAGAGGCCCAGATTGAAAAGACCCGCCAGGAGCTGACGTCCAAGGATGAGAGATTCCGCCGGGGACGAGCTTTCCCAGATCTGAAGGGCAAAAGGATAATCCTTACCGATGACGGCCTGGCCTCAGGATTCTCCATGCTCGCTGCACTGCGCATGATCCGATCCCATCAGCCGGCGCAAACAGTGGTGGCAGTTCCTACTGCTCCCCTGAGCTCAGTGCAGATGCTGGCCTCGGAAGCAGACAGGATATACAGCGCACATGTCCAAGAGTCCGGTCCCTTTGCCGTGGCCGGCGCCTACCAGGACTGGTACGATCTATCTGATTCCGACGTCCTGGAGTGGCTGGAGCAGGCCCGGATTTTTAGGTCTTAGCCCAAAAGCAGAACGAAAGCAGATATTAAGCCATGGCCAACATTCTTCCACAGACAGTCTCAAGCTGACCCAGCTGATCAATCTGTTCACGGATCAAGTCCAAAGGCTTCCCAAAAATACCTTGGAGCAAGTTAACTCATCTTGAATCTGTACACTTCTGGCAAAGTCGTAAAATAAGGCAAGTATTCACCATGTTTTACAGATTAAGCAGATCCTCGGGATAATCCAGTATATAGGTAGCTCCCGCCCGCTCCAGCTCGGCGCGCCCCCGAAATCCCCACGCAGCACCTACGCTGATCATGCCTGCAGACCGTGCAGTGTATATATCCACGTCCGAATCCCCTACCAGGTATATCTCGCTGGGCTCAAGCCCCATCTGGACAGATATTTCCCAAGCCAGCTCCGGATCCGGTTTCACTGCCCTGTCAGGCAAGGCGCCCTGAACAACGCTGAAATACTCTGCCGGAAAAAAATGTTCCACGGTCTTGAGAGTGGATTCGTGAGGCTTGTTTGAGAGCACAGCCAGGGGCAGGCCTTTGTTCCTCAGGGCCTCAAGAACCTCTAAGATCCCCGGATAGGGAGAGGTCTTTAAGGCCCAGCGCCGGTAGTATTCCTCCCGGACCTCCGGCAGATACTCCCGGTACACGATCTCGTCGTCCAACTCAGGGGGCACTGCCCGCCGCACCAGCATGGGCATGCCGTCTCCCACAAACTCCCTGAAGGCGTCCACCGGATGCTCAGGGCACCCCCTGCGGGCCAAGACGGTGTTCACAGAATCCGCCAAATCTTCCAGGGTATGCAGCAGAGTACCGTCCAGGTCGAAAATTATCCCGTTTCTCTTGTTCATGGGCTGTTCCCGGCTCGCGATATTGCTATTTACTCCTTGGAAATGGCTTCCAATTGCTTGATCTTCTTTTCCAGTCTCTTTTGGCCCAGGGCCAAGTACATGAGGTAGCCCCCGATACCCAGCCAAACCACCACGTTGCTCAGAATTACGTAAGTCATTGCCTGTACCTTTTTAGTTAGTTTGCCCCGGCCGATGTTGGCCGAAGTATTGCAAGAGGTATTGCAAAGATTTCCCCCCTACAGCTTAATGCCGGTAAAGACTTATCAATCTTTCCTGTAGGTTCCTCTGACGAAAGCGAAACAAAACCAAACCCGCAGTCAAGAGTCCCATAGCTACTACGCAAACCACAACCGTGGTCATCATGTCCGGGGGTAAGCCGCCCTCCTCGGAGGCAAAAACAGCCGGATGAATGCTCCTCCACATTCTAGCAGACAGGAAGACCAGGGGTACGTTGAGAAAGGCCACCACTCCGAGTACCGCAGCGATCATGCGCATCTTGTGCCTTCCCTCTATGGATTGGCGCAACACCAGGTACCCGGCGTAAATGAACCACATGACCAGGGTGGTGGACAGCCTGGGATCCCAGGTCCACCAAGTGTTCCACGCAGCCCGGGCCCACAGGGATCCGGTCACCAAAGCCAGAGTACACAGCAGCAGCCCGATTTCCGCGGCTGATGCAGCCAATTGGTCCGTGGCCTGGCTCTTGCGGGCCAAAAATCCGATGCTGGCGCAGAATGTCAGGAAAAAACATATCAGCCCCCACCAGGCCACAGGCAGGTGCAGGTAGAAAATCCTCTGCACCACGCCCATGGTGGCCTCCTCCGGGGCATGAATCCAGATGAAGTATTGGGCCAAGGCAAGGGCTAGCCCACCCACCAAGGCCAAACCCCCTGCCCAGGACATATCTTCCTTGATTGCGGTCATGTTCTTGATCCCTGTTTTAGGATTTTGATCTCTACTACCGAATGCCACTGCAAAAAATCCTTTTTGCAGTAGGCAGTAGTCAGTGGTCAGTAGCGTAATAAACGCTAGGATAATACACTACTGCTTATCTAGGTTCAAGAGTCCCTTTATTCTAAACCCAAATAATCAGAAGCCGAGCCCTGGGTTTTACTTTTACCGAAAATTGTTTGGAATTTGGTGCTTGGAATGCATCTAGCAAGTATTCACCATATTTTATAGCAGGCCGATTACATGCCGTTCCGGGATCCGTGCCTTATAAACACCAGGTTCGCCTGCCTGCCGCTTCTTTTTTCCCTGCGATAGGAGAAAAAGAGATCCTCCAGGCACTTGGTGCACAGATCCAGAGAAAAGATGTTCTCTCTGGCCAATCCGCCGCGCGCCAGCTGATCCCGGGTCAAGGCCCACAGATCCATGGTTTGCAAGTCTGTCTGGTAATAATCGTAAAAATCACTGCCCCAATGCTCATGGAAAGGTTCAAAGCGCGCGCAGCAAGGCCCCAGGCTTGGCCCGCGCACCGCCATGATCTCTGCGGGACTCAGGCCGTAATGCCTGCAGAACTCCCGGACTCCGGTTTCCGGGAACCCCGCCCGATTGCCCCTCCAGCCGCAGTGCAGGGCGCAAACGTATCTACCCGAGGCATGCACCAGGAAAACGGGCTGACAATCTGCAGTCTTGATCACTGCTGCTGCTCCAGGCTCAGAGATGCCTATCCCGTCGCCCTGAAGCCTGGGTCCCTGTTCAAAATCCCCTGCGGGATCGAAATGAACCTGGTCCCCGTGCACCTGCTCCAACTCCACCCACCTGGAAAAAACCAGCTCCCTTTGCAGATGGGCGCGGTTGGCCATTGCCCTGTCCCGGACATCGCCTACCTCCAGGGAAATATTCCCCTGGGAGAAATCCCCGCTGCTCCCGCCCCCTAGCCTGGTCCCGAAAATACACACCACACTCTCCAGGCCGGGGAAAACAAAACTTATGTACTGGGGCGTATCCATACTCTTATCTCGTCTGAATCACTCTGTTCTCGGTAATGATCAAATGCATGGGCACGTCCCATTCATCCGGGGACAGGGCCGGAAATACCTGGAACTCGTAGGCCAGGCCCGCAAGAACCGGGGCAGGTCCTGCAAGGCCCTGAAAGTACCTGTCATAGAAGCCTTGACCAAATCCCAGGCGGTACCCAGATTCATCAAAAGCCACCCCAGGCACCACAGCTACCGAAGGGACGTGGTTCAGGAAGGCCTCAGCCTTTCCCGGATGGGGCTCAGGGATGCCGCAAAATCCCGGGCTAAGCTCCCAGCGTCCCATTACCCGGTAGAATTCCATCCGTCCCGGTTCACTGCCGTGGCAACATGGGGCGTAAACCTCCTTATCCCGACTCAAAAGCTCATCCAGAATCCTCCAGGTATCCACCTCGTTGCCCAAAGGGAGATAAAGCAGAAAACAGGAATATCTAAGGAGCCAGTTCAGGGACATGAACCTCTCCCGGATCACACGGCTTTTTTCCGCCGCTTCACCAGGCTCCATGCTCCCCCTAGACCGCAACATTTCGGAACGCAGCTTTTGTTTGTCCATGGTCTATGGATTTGACCTTTATGCTTTTCGGACATAGAATAACTACAACGAAACTTGGCTCTGCAACCTTGGCTCTATAAACCGAGTTACTATTATGGCAGCAACTCTTTTCCTAGGTCCGAGGGTTCTGCAAACTGGGCGTAAACTGTGTGAGCGACGTAGGCAGCGT
>CAZNYT010000037.1:4661-22485 GCA_964577315.1 uncultured Desulfovibrionales bacterium | reverse complement strand
AGCGTCTGACTACGAATCAGAAGGCCGGAGGTTCGAATCCTCCCGGGCGCACCAACTAAAAGGGTGCATCATCCATGCCCCCAGCCTCCGAAGGGAAGGCAGGCCCCAGGTTTTCATCCGAACCCTGGTTACTGTCCGGGGCCTCGACATAGGATTCTGCAGCTTGGGCCGAGCCCTTGGAATCCAAGGCTTGCACCCTAAATGCCACTATTTCCGTAGTGTAGCGATCCTGGCCTTGCTGATCCTGCCACTTCCTGGTCTGCAATCTGCCTTCAGTCAGTACCAATCTTCCCTTGTTCAGGTAATTGGAGCAGAATTCAGCCTGTTTGCCCCAGACTACCACCCTGTGCCATTCAGTGCGATCCACCTTGTTTCCTTCCCGATCATTGTAGGATTCGTCCGTTGCCAGTCTCAAATTGGCCACAGGGGTACCGTTGGCTGTATATGCCAGCTTGGGGTCCATGCCTAGCCTGCCCACCAGGATGACTCGGTTCATTGTTCCGGCCATGATTCCTCCTTAATATGTCCAGGTTAAAAATTACGATTACAGTATCAGCAGCGTGTGATCTTATGTTCCATAAGGTCCAAAAGGTCCTCCAGGGCATAGGCAGCCTTGTCTGCCCCCCTGGGGTCCCAATCGCTCAAGCACTGCAAAAGTCTGTTTCTTTGTTCCAGGGCCTTTTCTATCTCGCTGCCGAGCCCCAAGCTGATTCTTGAGGGAAAGCTTTTAAGCCGGTATCTGTCGTACAGGGCATCCACCAGCCGGACGTGGAAATCCTCTCCTGCCTGTACCTGGAGATTGTCCTGCTGAAAGGCGGCTTCTACAAGTTCGCCCCAGCGTTTTTTGGCTTCCTCAGGATCATAGGTTTTAGCCATTAACCGGATCTGTATGATTTCGCCCATGATTTTCCCCTTGAATACTTCCTGTAACAGCTATTTTGTTGCCCTGGGTATATTGCACATCATTCCTGTTCTTCCCACCCGCTTTCGATTTTGTCAATTACAGTCTTGATGTTGTCCACTTGACCCTCAGGGCACACTCCGAACAAGGGAGAGCCTATGTCCACGCTTTCATTGGGGTCGAAGTATGTAGTATAGATAATCCCGGAGGGGCCCTGGTAAGGAATAATAGTTTCGCGTTTCATCCGGGATAGAATCAGTACCTCATCCCCTTCGCTGACCCGGACTGATCGCAAGCCCTGGGACTTGATCTTGGTGTCGATCTCGAAAACAAAATAATAGCGACCCTTTTCCGGGGCTGTAAATAGATGCAAGGCCTTTTTCAGGATAATATCCATTACTTCCTGTTTGGTCAGAAAATGCTTGATTTTTAATAATGGTGTGCCAGCCTGGACGAATTCCTTGTCCGCAATGTCAAAAAATTGCATGACTTCGCCTTTGTCTTGGGCATAAATGGGCTTGTGATTGCCTTCGCGAACCAGATAGGCCAGCAATGTACCAGGACGTTCCAGCCAGGTCCCGGAGGCACCGCTGATCTTGGTCCCGGTTTCCTTGATCAGGAACTCTATTCTCCCGGAATGAGGGGCGGTTATGGTTATTTCCTGGTAAGGAGCCTTTTTTAGCTCGTTTAACAGGGCCATGGTATCATCGATCAAGGCAAACTCCTTATGTTTTTGAGAAGTAGGTGCTTAGAAGTAACCCCTGGGAACCGCTCTAACGATAATACAAAAATTCTCCGCCCATGGTCATTAGGGCATGGTTCAGGTTGTTTCTTATTTCCCTGCGGTCCCATATACCCTGGATGTGTCCACGGGACAGCGCCATAAAGGATTTGTGGTAGTTAGGCGGTACGTCCACGCCAGTTGTTTCCCGGATCACCCCCGGGCCAGCGAACCCAATGTTTGCGGAGCGGATGGCGAACTGGTAAGGGGAGCAGCCCAGAAAACTGGCCACAGGTCCGGCATAAGAATTGGTATCGTATAGGACCAGGTATAACCCGCCGGCTTCGAGGTATCTCCGCACTGCCAGAGTACACCTGGGCATCTGGATAAGCCCGTTGGTTCCTTCCTGGATCCTAATACCAGCGGTTCCGTGGACGTAGGTGAAAAAGGGCATATGTTTGCGGCGGGCCTGTTCCGCTGCCCGGATGAACTTTTCCCCTTCTGCCGCTCCCACGCTTCCGCCTCGAAATTTGCCCATGAGCATGGCCACCACCATCCGAACCCCTTTTATGCTGGCCTCAAAGGTCATGCAGGCACTTTTGTGCCCGGTTTGTTTCTTGGCCTTTTCCAGTTTGTGGTCCAAGCCGTCAAACTCCAAGGGATTGGTGGATTCCACGTTGGGGTTGAATTCCCGAATAGATCTGGAATCGAACACATTGAACAGGTACCATTCGTATTCCATGGGAAAATGGTGGCCGCAGTGGGGGCAGACCCCAGCGAAATCCCCGAATAGATCCGGTGCCCACAGGTCCAGGCAATTGAACTTGTGATGGTTGGGGCAGGTGAAAGTCTTGTCCTGGTTGGCCTGGGGGCTGACGTACCGGTAGTGCTCGTCCCAGGTCATTCCGGATTCCCAGGTGGACAAGGTGGTTAATTGACAAACATCCTTTTTTTCCTTTTTCATCCCGGGGAGTTTCCTTAGAATCCTGGAGGCCCTGTGCATGACCCGTCCAAACAGGGCATGTACTTCCCCGTGTACATCCTCGGCCAAATGGGTAATTGCCCGTTGGTGTCTACCCAGAAATTCGTAGCGCAAAAAGGCATACACCGACCAGGAGGTTTCCACCACTGAACGCTTGTATCTTTGCCAGGCCGGGGTTTTGTCCAAAAAGGACCAGATAGCCAGATGGCGGTGCTTCTGGTATCTTCTCCAGAGCAGGCGTTCCTTGGATTTCTGGGAGAGGCTCCAGCGGACATAGATGTTGGGATTGTTCAGCTTTCTCAGGGCAATGGCCCGAAAGAGCTTTACCCCGCGGATGGAAAGAATGATTTCATCCGTAGCCAGGATAACCTCTTGGCGCAGCTTCTTGAAAAAATCGAAGTGTTCCGGCCTGGCTCCCAAGGGGGGTTCCTGAACCACGCGGTCCACATAGCCCATTTTCAGGTTGTCCCGGGCGGTAATCTTTAGCTGCTTGGCGCAACGCTCCACCAATTCCTTGGAGGCTTTTTGTGCGGAGCTGGCACCGCCCTCAATGGCGGCGGCTCCTTCCGGGGAGATAACCGAGTAGTAACCGTGGGAGAGCATGATCCTGGTATCAGCCAAGCCAATGGCTTCTGCCCCGCCCGAGCCTCCCTCGGAGATAACCGAGACTACGGGGACTTTGAGTCCGGCCATGGTATAGATGTTTCTGGCTATCTGCTGGGCTGCCCCGGGGTAATCCTCAATGGGATAGGAGCCCGGGGTGAAGATGTAGGTATGGATGGGAATGTTTTCGGTTTCTGCCACCTTCATGTATTCCAGGGCCTTGGCGTTTCCCCAGGGCTTGACTGAGCCCCCGTTGCGGAATTCTTCTCCGTGGCCCTTTTCCTGGCCAATGACCATGACCGGTTGTTTATAGGTCTTTTTGCCCACGTTGCGGGTAATATAAGCCCGGGCTATGATCATGGAGGGATCGATGCTGTATTCTCTCTGACCGCCAATCTCGGTATAATTATCATACACGTGTTCCAGGATATCCTTGAGACACACCCGCTGAGGATGGCGGACAATACGCACCTTGTCCATGGGGGTGAGTTCCTTTTCCAGCTTGTTCTCCAAAAAGCTGAACAATTCAGTCAAAGAGTTGAGTCTGCGCTTGATTTGACCCGGGCCCAAGGAGGGAAGCTCCTGAACAAAATCCTCAAGTTTGGATTGGAGCAGGGAGATATTGGCATTTTCCCGGTTCCCGAAAATATCCCGAATATATTGCAGACGTTCCTTGAGATCCTGTATATGTTTCTCTATTTCGGTCATGCCTTTTATTGTCCTGAATAAGATTAAAAATGAACTTAGCCTTTACCTGAAGGCTTTCCCTGCCATGTAATTAAATACATCGAAACTTGTTGTAGAGCTTGAGAGTTGAAAGTAAAAGGTTAAGGGTTCACCCGGTCAAATTCCCGGCACTCAATTAAATCCTTGCCCGCTCCATCCACAAGTAGCCAAACGGAAGTGAGTGCCGGGCTCCGCGTTAGTGGGGTTTAACCGGGTAAAAAGTAAGATTAAAAATCAGTACGTGAAGCTCGAGAATGTTACGGACATTGAGAATGCTGGAAATTCTCAATAAACATAAATCCTTGCCCAAGAACTCTTGAATTAGCAACTACAACGAAACTTTGTGAGAAATGGGCTTGGGACACAGTCCCCAAGCTAAGCCTGTGCCGTAAAAGCCAAGGTTTCGTGTAGTGTTAGAATACCAATATATTGGGCGTTTTTTCCTTCAAAAACTCAATGTTGGATTTAAGGGGAGCCCCCATATTGTCCTTGCCCTCCAGGACAAGTTGGTTCAAGAACTGCAATCCCCTAGTTTTTGCCTGCTCCAGGTCCTCGCCCCAGACTATGCCCAGGGCCAGGTTGGGATCGAACTCAGTAGGGATGTCGTAAACCCGGTCCGTGGGGATATGCGTGTGCATCCTAAGCCAAGGGTGATCTGGCCAGGAAAATTTTTCAATACGTCCCACCCAGGGTTCAAATCCATTATCCGGGTCTTCGGCCAAAATACGGTATTCAATACCTACGCCCCGGAAGTCAATATCCTCTTGCTGGAAATCCATTTTCTCTCCCAACCCCAGTCGGATTTGCTCCCGGATGAGATCCACCTCTTCCCCCCTGATTCGGGATATTATGGCGGAAACCCCGTTCTCCACTTGTATCCGGCTATTAACCTCCATTAAAAAGGGGTTGCCCATGGGGCTTACTATCCATTCCCAGGTGCCAATGTTGTTATACCCCACTTCCTTGGCTATACGCAAAGAGTACTCCACGATATCGTTAAGGACTTTATCAGCATCAAAGGCATAACTAATGCTTTGGGAATCGAATCCGGGAGACACTTCAATCCTTTTCTGGCGGCCTACGCTTTGTACCGTGCAATTGCGGGTGCCGAAGTGAACTACATTGCCGTAATCGTCAGCCAGTATCTGGACCTCCAGGTGGTTGAAATCGAATATCCTCTGTTCGATCAAAACGCCCTCATCCCGGAATTGGCGCCGGGCATAGTTTTTTATCCTTCTAAGTACCGTACGGAAGCGATCCAGATCAGTTACTTCCTCGATCCCCATGCCCCCGCCTCCTGCCGAGGCCTTTACCAGGATAACTGGCTGTTCTATACCTTGAGCCTTTTGGAATTCGAAAAGAGAACTGGCTACCTCCTCGGCCTCCAGGTCGTCGAAAATGGGGCGATCCGATCCGGGGATAGTGGGGATGTCCAGACTCCTGGCCAGTCTCTTGGTGTTGATTTTATCCCCCAGATCCTGGATCGTCTTCCAGGAAGGCCCGATGAAATGCAGCTTCCTGTTTCGCTGCACCACCCGTCGGGCAAAGCGGAAATCTTCGGAAAAGAATCCGTATCCGGGATGAATGGCGGTGGCCTGGCTGGCATCAGCCACAGCAAAAATCTCGTTGGGATCCTGATAGGAACTTATACGGTACAAGGAGGCGTCCCCGCCGTGTTTCAAGGCTGCTGTGCAGTGTTCGGACTGGGCGTCTTCTTTGGTGTACACACATACAAAGTCATGACCTAGGTCCAGGCAAGCCTTTAAAATGCGGATAGCGATTTCACCCCGGTTAGCTATCAGTATCTTGTGCTTCTTCATTTTTGTCTTGAGCCCTTTTCTTTTTGGCAGATATCAGTTTTTTTTGTATTTCTAAAACCAATTTGTCCAGCTTGGCTTCTTGATTGAAAGTCAAGTCCTGAAATTCGCAGGCCACAACTGAGGCTTGGCTCCTGACCACGGAGGCATTTAAATCCTCAAGGAAAGGTTTGTCCTTGATAAGCAGGGTTAGTTTCAACTCTTGCCCTTTTTGCAAGCCGGGATTGTCTTGGGAATGACCCTCAATGGCTACTCCAGATGCGCTTATATCCTGTACTTGGAAGGTTTGTCCCAGGTCATGGACCTCTGCAAAGAGACCAGGGATGGAGACCCGGTAAGCCCTGCGCCTGGTACCAGTTTCATAATCGAAAGTGAAGTCGCCCAGATATTCAGACATTTATTCCCCGATACTTCTTTCCAGGATAAATTCCACCCGCCTGTTGCGGGCCCTGTTTGTTTCGGTGGTATTGGGGTATAGGGGCTGGAGATCCGCCAGACCGGTAGATGTCAATCGAGTGGGCTCAATCCCCAATTCCACAAGATAGCGCAAAGCGCTCAAGGCTCGCAGCGTGGAAAGCTCCCAATTATCCTCGAACCTGGCCTCGGGTGAAGGGGGAACGTTATCCGTGTGCCCCTGGATATTTATCTGCTGCTCTGGATGACGGATAAACACATCTCTTAAATCCTGCAACACTTTTTTTCCTTCCTGTGTGAGTTCTATGTCCCCGGGATCGAACAGAACCTCTCCCGAGAGGCGCATGACAATTTTGCCTGCATCCATCTGTACTCCCACTATGCCTTCCAGTCCCTGCTGGCTCCGAAAGTACTGAATGTCCGAGAAAACTTCCTGCTGGGCCTCTTTCAGTTGGCGGAACTGGGTGGGCTCATCCATTAACACGCCTGTGGTGTCCGTGCGCACCCTGATTCCCCATTCATGGGTATCGTCCTGGCCCAGGGAACGGCGCACCGAAAGCAGGGCGTCCTCGTATTGCTGCTGGTCCAGGGTGGACATGGAAAAAAGCAGCACAAAAAACACCAAAAGTAGCAGGGCAATATCCGCAAAAATTGTAATCCAGCTCCTGGAGTCCCCTTCTTCCTCCTCTTCCTGATCCAGAGAGCTTACGGAGGACACGGGCCTTTGCCTATCTTCGCTCATTTTTTCGCTCCTCCGGGGGGACAAAAGAGGCAAGTTTTTCGTAAACCACCCTGGGATTGTTGTTTTCCAGTATGGATTGGGCCCCTTGGAATATGATCTCTAGGTGCAGGGTCTCCTGCTGGGTCCTGCTCTTGAGTTTGCCTGCAATGGGAAGAAAGAGCAGGGTCCCCAAGAGGGCCCCGTAAAACGTGGTCAAGATGGCTACAGCCATGGCCGGGCCAATGGAAGCTGGGTCGTCGAGCATGGTGAGCATTTGGACCAATCCGATCAGGGTCCCGATCATCCCGAAACTGGGAGCATAGGTGCCCATTCTGCGGAAAACATCCTGGATGACCGAGTGCCTGTTGCGCATGGAGGCTATCTCGAAGCGCAGGATCTGCGAAATCGTGTCCGGGTCGGTGTTGTCCGCGATGAGCTGGCAGGCCTTTTTAAGGATATTGTTGTCAGTCTTTATGTTCTCCAGAGCCATCAGACCGTCCCTGCGGCTAATTTCGGCAATACGAACCATGGTGTTTACCACGTCATTAGGGGTGACTCTCTTGCCGGCGAAAATATAAAAAGCGGCCCTGAAGGCCTTGTTTATGTCTGATACCGGAAAATTGATACTGGTGGCGGCCATGGTTCCGCCCAGGACAATCATCATTCCCGGGAGATTCACAAAGGTGTCCACTGCACCGCCAATAAATATGGCTCCCATTATTAAAGAAAATCCGACAATGATCCCAAAAAAAGTTGCAAAATCCATTGATCATCCTTAAGGTGCCGTACTCAAATATTTTCCACACAAAAATCCCTAACGAAAAGGATGATCTATACCATGAATTCCGAAAAAAATAAAGTCTTGCAGGCTCTAAGTTTTTTGCAAAAAGAGGTCCCGGATTATAAACCGGAGATTCTTTTGGTGCTGGGCAGCGGTTTGGGGAACCTAGTCCAGGAGATGAGGCCAGTGGCCAAGTTTGAATACGGTAATATACCCAATTTTGCTCAGTCTACAGTTGAGGGTCATGCGGGCAGCCTTTTTTTGTGTCAGACACAAGGAATCTCAGTAGCAGTGCTTAGCGGACGCGTGCATCTTTACGAAGGATTTTCAGCCCTGGAAGTGGTTCGCAACCTGCGGGTTATCGGACTTTGGGGAGCTCGGACCGCGATTTTGACCAATGCTGCCGGTGCCCTGAATCCCCTTTTTGAAGCGGGCAATATTATGCTTACCACGGATCAGATCAATATGACCGGGGAAAATCCCCTGATAGGTGAGAATATCGAGGAGTGGGGCCCTAGATTCCCGGATATGAGCAAGCTGTATCATCCGGAGCTCATTGCTTTGGCTAGGGAAAGCGCCTTATCCACAGGCATTCCCCTGGAGAGGGGGGTTTATATGGGCATCAAGGGGCCCTCCCTGGAGACACCGGCAGAAACCAGGGCGTTCAGGCGTTTGGGTGCGGATGCCATAGGCATGTCCACAACGCTGGAGGCTATTGCGGCCAAGCATCTGGGGATGCGAGTAATGGGCTATTCCTGCTTGACCAACAAGAACCTGCCAGATTGCATGGATGATACCTCCCATGAGGAAATCCTGAGGCAGGCCGAAAGCATCAACCGCAACTTGATCCGTCTTTTAAAAGATACCCTGCCCCGGGTTAACAGCCTAAAGCAGGAGGATTAGCCGTGTCCAACATTGATCCCAACCATTTGGTTTCAGAACTCCGGGAGAATATTAACAATCAGGACTTGATCAAGGCTAACCTGGTTTTGCAGTACTGGGATCAAATCGATCTCAAGACGCAAAACAGATTGTTACAGATCCTGGAGCAGGGGGACCCGGAATTTGTAGGACCTGTGCTGTCCAATTTAGTCCGGAACAACCCAGAAATGGCTGCGCAGCAACCCAGGATCAAGGAAGCGATTATCGCAGTGGCTTTGCAGGATCCCGGCTTCCTGTTCCGGGCCATTGAGGACAAAATCCCGCCCAGGGAAATGTTTGTGAGTGTCGCTGGAGAGCTTAGCCTGACAGGAACATCAGAAATCCTTCAGAATGCTTTGACCCGGGAAATGGATGAACAGATATTGACAGAGATCATCAAGGCCATGGGGCAGTTGGGGGATCCTACAGCGGTCAACGCGATAAGCGAATATCTTTACTCCAATCACAGATCCTTGATGCTTGCAGCAGTAACCAGCCTGGGCCGTATTGGATCTCCTACAGCCATGCAGAGACTGGCGGAAAAAATGGGCAGCGATACCCAGCTGGACCTTTTGATCCTGGATGTATTCTCCCGGGTGCAGGACCAGGTTTCTCTGGGCAAGTTGAACCAGGTCCTAAGCTCTCATTACGCTCATCTTAGAAATTTTGCCAAGGCCAAGATGGTACGGGTAGGAGCCAAGGCAGTGCCCATGTTGTGCGAGAATCTTCTCCGCGAGGACCCGGACCTTTTGATCCATACCCTGAATGTTTTGGGGGAAATAAAAGACCCAAGCTCAGTTGCTTCCATCCGTAAGCTGTTAGGTACGGAACCGGGTGATCCCAATGTCCGGTTTGCCGCATACGAGGCGCTGGGGAATCTGCCTCTGGACAAGGGGGCCTATATTTTGGCCCGGGGGCTGACCGATCCGGAGGAACAGATTTGCGTGGTGGCTGCTTCAGCCATAGACAGGAACTTGAACCCGGTCCTGACGGCTGGGGTCAAGAACATGGTCCGCCAACGCGACAGCGACGCCCTGAAAACGGTGCGCTCCATAATCCGGGCCCAGGCTAAAAACCTGTTCATGGCCCTTCTGGAAGAGGAGGTGTTCCAGGAACTAGCTGTAAGGTTTCTGTCCAGCAACGCACCTCCTGATGACCGCAAATATTTTTACCAGTTGTTAAATGAGGGCGGATACCCGGATCTGGCCCAAAGAATGGAACCGGACAGACCAGCTGAAAAGATCAGGCCTATGGCTGCGGCTGTGGACGATTCCCGGATGATTCTAAATATTTACAAGTCCGTTCTATACGAGCTGGGATACGATCCGGTGCTTTTCGAGTTCCCCCAGCAAGCCCTGGAATGGATAGCAAGCAACAAGCCCGAAATCGTGTTTACAGACTTGAATATGCCTGCCATGACCGGGGTTGAACTCATAAGCAGAATCCGGGAGATATATCCCGAAGAGGAATTGCCGGTAATAATGGTTACCACCCAGAACGAGGTCCAGGATAATGAAAAGGCTAGGCTGGCCGGGGTGAGCGCGATAACCTTCAAGCCCTTCAGCGCGGACAGTCTTAGAAAGGCAACCGAGGGCGCGAGAGCAGAAAGGTGATCCTTCACTCCTTTTCCTTGCCTGCCATCCACATGATCTGCCTGCAGATGCCCATGAGGAGCTTGAATTCGTGTTGCTTTAGTTCAGTTTTGGCCAGGAATCTTTTCAAGGGAAGCATGAAGTAATCCGGATTGTCCGGCTTTAGAAAATCTATGGCCAGCAGGGCTACTCGGATGTGGTCGTGCAGGCACTGTATTTCCTCCTGGGTGGCAGGTGGAGAATCCTGGGAATGGATGAAGCGGGTTTGGGAGGGAGGAACCTGCTTGAGACATTCGTACAGGATTAGAAGGACCGCCTGGGATACGTTCAGGGACCAGGCGTTGCTGGAGGTGGGAATGGAAATGATCCTGGGGCATAGGGAGATTTCCTGGTTGGTCAATCCGGTATCCTCAGGGCCGAAGACCAGGGCGGTGTTGCTGTATCCCCGCCTGGGATGCATGATTTCAAGAGCGGCGTCCCAGGGTTTCAGGGTGCCTTTCCTCCATCCCCCTACCCGGGCTGAGGTGGCAAAGGCCTGGTGAAATTCTTGTAAGGCAGCGCAGAGGTCCGGGTAAAACTTGGCCTTGTTTAGCAGTTCCGTTCCCTTGGGAGTAGCCAGAGGGGCGGCCCGGTGCAGGTCCAGCCCCTGACTGCCGGCAATAATTAGGCTGGAGCAACCCATGTTCACGCAGGCCCGAGCCACGGATCCCACATTCTCGGGATATTTGGGCCTGCAGAGTATTACTGATATATGGTCCATGAGTATTGATGTGATACTGGTTAGAGGTTGAACCTGAAGGTAACGATATCCCCGTCCCGGACGATGTAGTCCTTGCCTTCCAGCCGGTATACCCCGGTTTCCCTGGCCTTTTTGAAACTGCCGCAATGCAAGAAATCGTTCCAGCCCAGGATCTCGGCCCGGATAAATCCCTTTTGAATGTCCGTGTGCACTATCCCGGCTGCTTCCCAGGCGCTTTGGCCCTGGCGCAGAGGCCAGGCCCGGACTTCCTTTTCCCCTACCGTTAAAAAGGTGATAAGTCCCATGAGTTCGTAGGTTCTAGCTATGACCCGGTCCAAAACCGAACCAGGTACCCCGAGCTCATCCATGAACTCTTGCAGTTCCTGCTCGTCTTCCAACTCAGCCATTTCTCGTTCCAGTTTAGCGGAAAAAGCGATGTGAGACTGGTTTGTTTCCCCTACAGGCGGCACAAACCCGCTGATTCTGGATTCGTCCAGATTCCAGGCATAAAGGATGGGTTTGGCGGACAAAAAGGAAAATCCTTTAAGGATATCTTCCCCTGCAAACTCGAATTCCCGCAAGGGTTTTTCCTGTTCCAAAGCTTCCCAGGCACTAAGGAGTAATTCCTCTTCTCGGGGATCATGAAGGTGCTTGGCCTTTTTTTTATCCTGTCTGATCCTGTCCAGCCTCTTTTCTATTACCGCCATGTCCGAGACCATCAGCTCCGATTCCAGGGAGTTTTGTTGCCTCTCGGGATCCAGGGTTCCGGTAAAAGCGTCCAGCACAGCCAGAAGACAATCCGCTCCGCGCATATCGCTTAATACCTTGTTGCCCAGGGACCAGGAGCCACCCCCGGGCAGGTCCCGGAATTCTATTTCGGGATAACCCACCTTGCCTGGATTGAACAGGGTTATTAAAGGTTCCAGACGGGGCTCGGGCACCTTGACCATGGCTTTTTCCCCGGAGGCGTAGGGACCTGTCAAGGCCCGGAAGAGCTCGGTCTTCCCGCTGCCGCTATATCCAATGATGTCGGTTCTCATTTATCTTCTCCCTTAGTAACTATTCACCAAATCTTTTTGCGTGCCGCGTACCCGGATCGCTCTTTTCTAGTCTCGGCTTACGGGGGCATTCTTGCCCCCACCGGACTCTTGGCTCTGCGCACCTTCTTGGATGTGACTGCAAAAAGTCGTTTTTGCAGTCACAGGAGTCAGGGGTCAGTAGTCAGTAAAAGCAAAGAGTTATGAGTTTGATTCATTGCTGAATAATTCATGATCCGACTTTTTGCAGGCGCATCTTCTTGGGATAGATGCAAAATAGAGGCTTTTGCTTCAGTCTTATTCCGAGTTCTTGGTGCGGTCCGGCTTCCCCCATAAGCCTCGCCAAGAAAACCGGTGAGCCTCCCGGCAAATGCCCGCAAAAAGATCCGGTGAATAGCTTGGGTAAAACAAGGTGAGTAGTTACTAACAAAAAAATATTGTGACAAGAATTTATCCAAAAGGCAATTTTTCCTTGCCAAAGACTTCGGCTATGCTTATAGGCATCTCCACTATGAGCAAGGATTTAATTATTGTCGAATCTCCGGCCAAGGTCAGGACCATCAGCAAGTTTTTGGGCAAGGACTATACAGTGGAGTCCTCGGTGGGCCACATTCGGGATTTGCCCAAGAACGCCCTGGGAGTGGACGAGGAGAACGGTTTCCAACCCCAGTATGAAATCATCCAGGGCAAAAAGAAGGTGGTCAATCAACTAAAACAAAAAGCAGCCAAATCCAGGAAGGTTTTTTTGGCCCCGGATCCGGACCGGGAAGGTGAAGCCATTGCCTGGCACATAGCCCAGGAGATCAGGGACAAGAATTCCGAGATCCACAGGATCCAGTTCAACGAGATTACCTCCCGGGCGGTGCAGGAGGCTCTGAAACACCCTAGGGGACTGAACGAGAATCTGTTCAATTCCCAACAGGCCCGGCGGGTACTGGATCGTTTGGTGGGGTATAAAATATCCCCGCTGCTTTGGAACAAGGTAAAAAGAGGTTTGTCCGCGGGCAGGGTACAATCCGTGGCCCTGCGCCTGATCGTGGAGCGGGAGAGGGAACGCCAGGCTTTTGTTCCGGAGGAATACTGGGTGTTCAAGGCCTTTTTGCATCCCAGGGAAGGATCCCAGCAGGACGAGTTAGAGGCCTTTTTGTGGAAGCTGGGCAATAAAAAGGCCAACATTTCCTCGGAAGAGCAGGCCCTGGAACTGGATACCGGGCTAAGGAAGTCCACGTTCGTGGTCCATTCCGTGGAGGAGAAGGAAAGGAAAAGGGAACCCAAGCCTCCGTTTATCACCTCTACCCTTCAGCAGGAAGCCAGCAACAGGCTGGGCTTTTCCTCCAAAAGAACCATGACCGTGGCCCAGCGCTTGTATGAGGGTGTAGAGCTCGGGGATCAGGGGATCAAGGCCCTAATTACCTATATGCGCACGGATTCGGTCCGTGTGGCCAAGGAGGCCCAGGAGGAGGCCAAAAAATGGATCCTGGATAATCTGGGCAAGGATTATTATCCTTCAAAGACCAGGCATTTCAAGTCCAAGGCTTCAGCTCAGGATGCCCACGAGGCCATAAGGCCAGTGGAGCCATCCATAACCCCGGAGGAGATAAAATCCTATCTCTCCCGGGACGACTACGTCCTGTACAAGCTGATCTGGGAGCGGTTCATGGCTTCTCAAATGGCACCGGCCAGATTCTGGGATACCGTGGTCACCATAAAGGCGGCGGATACTTCCCCGGTGGCTTGGCTGCGTTCCAAGGGGGAAAGGATGATCTTTCCCGGGTTTATGCGTATATATTCCCCGGGTGGCTCCCAGGAGGAAAGCCTGTTGCCCAAGCTCAGCCAAGGCCAGGAGCTGAAGCTGAGGGAGCTAAACAAGGAACAGAAGTTCACTCAGCCTCCCAGCCGCTACAGCGAGGCCTCCCTGGTGCGCAAGCTGGAAGAGCTTGGTATAGGCCGTCCCTCCACCTATGCAGCCATCATTTCCACTCTTTTGGAGCGAGAGTACGCGGTCCTGGAGGAAAAGAACTTTCGGCCCACTGAGCTGGGCTCTGAGGTGTGCGATCTTTTGGTGGAGCACTTCCCGGGCTTATTGGACGTGGGCTTTACTGCCCAAATGGAGAGGGACCTGGATACTATCGCCCTGGGAGAAAAGGATTGGGTGGAAGTGTTGCGCACATTTACCCAGGAGTTTGATCCCGCCCTGGAAAAGGCCCAGGAAGCCATGGCCTCGGTGAAAGGGGGAAAGGAAACGGATATCCAGTGCGATAGGTGCGGCAGAAATATGCTCATCCGTTTCGGCCGCAACGGGGCTTTCTTGGCTTGTTCCGGGTATCCGGAATGCAAGAAGACCAGCAACTTCGTCCGCGATGAGCAAGGGGTGCTCACTCCGGTGGAAAGTGAGCCAGCTCAAAGGGAAAAAGTAGGAACCTGTCCCGATTGCCAGGGAGATCTGGTGGTCAAGAAGGCCAGGACTGGCAGCCGGTTTATTGCCTGCGACAACTACCCCCAGTGCAAGTACAGCCAGCCCTTTTCCACGGGAATCCCCTGTCCCGTTCAGGACTGCCAGGGAGAGCTGGTGGAAAAAGGGACCCGCAAGGGCAAGGTCTTCTACGGCTGCAACCAATATCCCCAATGTGACTATGCCCTTTGGAATCCCCCGGTTCCAGGGGAGTGCCCTGAGTGCGGAGGCCAGGTCCTGGTCAAGAAGAGCACCAAGACCCGGGGGGAGCATGTTGCCTGTCCGGACAAGGGCTGCAAGTACTGGGAGGGGACCGAGATCTAGCCCTCTTATTCCAGGACAACAGTGTATTTTTTCAAGTACCCCGTGGG
This sequence comes from uncultured Desulfovibrionales bacterium, assembly GCA_964577315.1. GTDB lineage: Bacteria > Desulfobacterota > Desulfovibrionia > Desulfovibrionales > Desulfonatronovibrionaceae > Desulfonatronospira. Next base: position 7,707 of record CAZNYT010000037.1, on the reverse strand, counting down.
GTGGTAGGATTGCTTGGCTTTTTTGAGACCTGGGTCCCCCATGTCCTGTTCCCGGTTGACCGTCAGGTACCCTGGAGCGGAATTCATCAGGAAAAGCCGGTTTATGGCCTGGTATATCCCCTTGTGCTTGGGACACCCTTTTTCGAAGTGTATGAGCAAACTGCCATCAGGCAGGGGTTCGGCCACGGTGAAAGCGGCCATGTCTCCCTGGATAAAGAGACCGGCTCCGAATATATTGTCCAGGTGTTCCCAGGCACTGAAAACCCGGACCACAACATTGTTCTCCGCTTCCAGAGTCCGGGATTCCTGACATTCTTTCCACAAACACCACTCGGTTTGCAGGCTCAAGGCATAATCTATGTATTTCTTCTCCAGTTCCACATAGGTGTAGTCATAAAGCTTTACGAATTGGTTGTACAGATTCTTTTTCTTGTGCCACTTGTTCCCTTGCAGGGCAATGAGCTCCGGCACCGAGTACAGATAATCCCAGTGTTCCGGGGCCTGATAAACTCGGATTCCGGGAAGGCTTTGCTGCCATATCCGGACCAGGTATTCAGGTACCCTGATAAATGTGGTGGGCCGGGGAAAGGGGCTAAGAATTCGGGGCCAGTCCACGTTCCAGTTGCCCACTGGGGCCCAGAACCCCTGTTCCGGGTGCTTCTGGCGGATCCAGGCCAAACCGTGGGCAAAAGCGATCTCTAAACCGTATTCCTGGCTCCAGCCCCAAATATTTGTGAAGCTGTAGTCAGAAACCGGCTGCGGGGTTTGCAGGAAAAGTTCATGGTATTTTTTCTGCCAAGAGAGATCCACGGGGTGAAATTGCATGATTGTCCTCGCATAGTGGTTAAGGAAGTGCAGAGATTAAAGAATCCAGGCCCTCCGGTCAAGGTGGCACAAAAGTGTTGGACAGGGCATGCATGTCAGGGTTCTTAAAAATGCCTTGAGGGTTTGGGGGCTGTATGTTTAATATAAGTCGTATGCTTCGGATCAGGCATAAGATATTTTCTTCTTTACGTGCAAGAAACAGTTCAGTTTTTAAAATGCCGCTCAAGCTAGATGAAGTATCTTTTTGGTTAATAGTTACCTTTTTTCTTGAAATTTTTCTGAACATGAATCGTTTTGCGAACATAGGGCATAATTACCCTGAACTTATGTTTTATCCGCAACTTGTGAGGTAAGTAGGCGTGTCCTTGGTTGTTCTGCTTACAGATTTTGGCCTGTATGATCCTTACGTGGGCCAGATGAAAGGGGTGCTGTACCAAAACCATCCCCAGGCCAGGATAGTTGATCTGGGGCACGAGGTTATCCAGTACAATATAGCCCAGGCCGGTTTCATCTTGGCTGCTTCCCTGCAGTATTTCCCTAGTGGCTCGGTTTTTGTGGCAGTGGTGGATCCAGGCGTGGGTTCGGAGCGCGGGATAGTCCTTGCTTCCACCCGAAGGGCTTGGATATTGGCTCCAGATAACGGTTTGCTGGATGAGATCCTGCAATCGGGCCTGATAGACAAGTGTTACAGTTTTTGTGGACAGTGGCCGGCTTCCAACACCTTTCACGGCCGGGACATTTTTGCGCCCCTGGCAGCGGAAATTGCCAGGGAAAACAGAGTGCCGGAGGTTTTCAAGCCTCTGGATCCCGGCCAGTTGATCCGGCCGGATCCTGTCCGGCCAAAATTGTCCGGATCCAGTCTGGTTTGCCGAGTGGTGCACCAGGACCGTTACGGCAACCTGATTCTTGATCTGGAGATAGAGAATTGGCAGGGACGTTTGCAGGAGAGCAAGCTGGAGCTGGCCGGGTATGACTTGATCCCGGCATCCTGCTATGCAGAGATACCCGATGGCTGCCTGGGCCTGGTCCCTGGAAGCCAGGGCAAACTGGAGGTTGCTGCTAGAGAGAAAAGCGCTAGGCTGCTGACAGGTCTAGGAGCCGGAGAAAAGGTGGTTATGTCGGTGAATCCTTTTTCGAGCGTAGGGAATAATTACCAAAAAACAAGTATTTGCCGAGGGTGATAATATGTCTGAGACCATGGTTATTTACGATGAGGTCTGTCTCTCCCATATCCAGGATATCGGGCACCCCGAGAATCCGGCCCGCCTGCAGGCCATTGTTTCCAGCTTGCAGGAAGATCCGGACACCTCCAAGGCCTCCTGGATACGGCCTCAACCCGCCCGGGAGGAGGATCTGGCCAACAATCACGCCCAGGGATACGTGGACATGGTCCGGGATTACGTGGCTTCCGGGTTTTCCTCTTTGGGGTATCCGGACACCGGGATCAGCTCCGGGTCCTGGGATGCGGCCCTGGCTGCTGCGGGAGCGATGATTACCGGGGTGGACATGGTCTTGAACAAAAAGGCCTCCAACGCCTTCTGCCCGGTGCGACCCCCTGGACATCATGCCTGCCCGGACATGGGTATGGGATTCTGTCTATTCAACAATATCGCAGTAGGGGCCTGGCATGCCAGGAAGCAATACGGCCTGGACAGGATCCTGGTAATTGACTGGGACGTGCACCACGGCAACGGCACCCAGGAGTCTTTTTATCAGGACCGGGAAGTCTTTTTCTTCAGCACACACCAGAAGAATTGGTACCCTTTTACTGGTGCGGCCCACGAAACCGGAAGCGGGCCGGGTGAGGGAACCATTATGAACTTTCCTTTGCCTGCGGGGGCGGGCAGGCAGGAGATTTTGTCTGCCTTTACCGAACATCTGATGCCGGCCATGCAGGAATACAAACCGCAGTTGGTCCTTATTTCTGCCGGATTCGATTCCCTACAGGGCGATCTTTTGGGTAGGTTCAACCTGACGGTACAGGACTTTGCCGAGTTGACCAGGATAGCCATGGATATTGCGGATAAATATGCTTCCGGGAGAGTGGTGTCCACCCTGGAGGGGGGATACGACCTAGAGGGATTGGCCCAGGCTTGCACTGCGCACGTCAGGGAGTTGATGCAAGGGTAACGGGGCATGGGCTTAGGAATTTTCCCCTACTCCCTCGCGGTTAGCCCTTGTCCCGGCTTCATCTCCAAGCCCGTAAGGTGGGTCTCGTATC
>CAZNYT010000037.1:0-4561 GCA_964577315.1 uncultured Desulfovibrionales bacterium | reverse complement strand
GCGGTTAGCCCTTGTCCCGGCTTCATCTCCAAGCCCGTAAGGTGGGTCTCGTATCCTCCCAAGGCTTCCACCTTGTTTTTGAAATCCTGGGAGTTCAGAAGGGTGAGCACCTTTTGTATCTTTTCATCCCCGTAAAATGCCCGGGGCACCAAGAGGTCGTACCTTTCCCGAGCCAGAGGGACGAAATCCAATCCCAGGGCCCTGGATGCCGCTTTTATGCCCAATCCGCAGTCTGCTCCCCCGCTTAGAACGTTTACAGCTACACCCATGTGCGTAAATTCCTCCTTTAAATAACCCTGGATTTTCTCCGGAGCAATGGATGCCTGTTGCAGGTGATAATCCAAAAGGATCCGGGTGCCGGCCCCTTTTTGACGGTTTACGAAACGCACATCCTCCCGGGTGAGGTCCTGCAGGGATTGAATGTTTTTGGGGTTGCCGGGCAGAACCATTAGCCCCTGGCTCCTGATGGCAAGGTTTATCAGCAGGTATTCCAAATCCGGGGCATATTTTTCCAGAAACGGAAAATTGTAATCGTCCCGTTCAGGATCAAAAAGGTGCATGCCTGCCAAATGGGTGAAACCCTGTTTGGCTGCCACTATTCCTCCCATGCTGCCCACATGGGTGGAAGCTAGGTGTACAGGGGGTGCAAACTGCATAAGCTCGTTGCTTAGAAGATCCATGGTGTTGTCGTGGCTCCCCACTGAGACCAGGACCCGGTCAATCTCGCTTTTGTCCCGGAGGAGCTCCGCCTGAACGTTTGTGCCCTGTTGCAGTCCCTCCCAGTCTACAGGGATTCTGGTCATGGCCTGGGCCTTGGTCAGGGTGGTTATCATGCCTGCCCCCCGGGGCAAGGGAGTGGCCACGTACTTCTCTCCCACCCGGCCCAGGGAGAGGCGCAAAAATTCCTCCATTCCTAGCTTGGAGGGGACTTTGCGCGTGAGCCTGGCCTCCACGGTGTCCGGCCGGGGCTGGTTCTTGCCGGCAAGCCAGAAAGCCAGGGGCTTGACTATTTGTTCGAAGCACACCACTGAACTCACCGGGTATCCTGGTGCCCCCACCAGGATCTTGTTGTTACGTGATACTCCCAGCAGGGTGGGCTTGCCCGGCATGGCCTTGATTCCGTGCACCAGAACCCGGCCCTGCTCCTCTATGGTTTGTTTGGTGTAGTCCTTGCTGCCGGCGGAGGATCCGGCACCGATCACAATTATATGGGCCTGGGAGTCCAGGGCTCTTTGCACGGCTTGGTTCAGGGCCTCGGGATCGTCATCTACCGGAGGAGTGCGCGTTATCTCGCAGCCCCAATCCCTGGCCATGCAGGCCAGGACCTGGGAGTTGCTTTCTATTACCTGCCCGGGCTCGGGTTGGGGCTTATGGGTGAAATCCAAGACCTCATCACCGGTGGGAATGACGTGGATTCTTACCCTGTCCCAGACCGGTACCTCCCATATGCCTCCGCTCAGCAGGGCGCCCACGTCATAGGAGGACAGTTCGTGGTTCTGGGGCAGCAGAAGTTCCGTGGCCACGATATCCTCTCCGATGCGGCGCACATTCTGCCAGGGGTAGGCGGGCTGATCCACGGATATGGTATGTTCATCCTCCTGGTTGATTTTTTCCACCATGATCACGCTGTCCATCCCTTCTGGAAGGGGGGCCCCGGTATTGACTTCCAGGTAGTCCCGGCCTCTCTGCAACAGGACCGGCTCATCCTCGCGGGCGACGAAGGTTCTCTCCGCCTGCACAGCCACGCCGTCCATGGCGGCACTGTGAAATGTGGGAGAGGAACACTTGGCCCACAAAGGCTCGGCAGTAATCCTGCCCGCAGCTTCTTGGGAGGGAACCAGTTGGGTGCTCAAAAGTTCCCTGGGATTTATAAAGTTTTGCACCCTTTCCAAGGCTTGGTCTATGGTTACGGTTTGCAGATAGATGTTTCTTGGCGTTTCCATAATAAGTGATTCCTGCTTGGTTATAAGGTTGATTGTTCTTGGCCTTGATAAATTTTTTGAGTATAAAGGTCCAGGGGTGGGCTTAAGGATTTGGTGGCACGTTGTTTGAATAGATATTTCTGTAGGAGATAGGTTGTCAATTATGAGACAGAACTTTATTTTTTCCTTGCAAAAAGTCCTGGATCTGCGGGATCGACAGGAAGAGGAGTCCAGGGAAGCCCTGGCCTCGGCCCAGAAGAGATACCAGCAGCAAAACGAGCGGGTGCAGAGCATCCGAGAAGAGCGTTCCCGTGCCCAGGAGCACATGGCCGAGAAAAGGGATTTCACTCAGGGAGATATTTGGCTTTACAGCCTGTACCGGGATGGTTTGAACCAGGATCTGGTTCAGGAAGAAAAAAAATTGGGCCAATTGGCCAGGGAAATACATAAAAGACGTCAGGAGCTGATTGAAAAGAGCAAACAAAAGAAAACTCTGGAAAACTTGAAGCAAAACCGCAAAGAGAAGTTCGAGCATGAGCAACAAAAAGAGGAACAAAAAGAGTTTGACGAAATGGCGGTTCTCCGTCACCGCTTTGAGGCCTACTAGATTATTGCAGCTTATCATGGTCCTGGGAGTAATCAAGTTGGGTCTTATATTCACCATGCCCGTATATCAGTCCGGCGAATCAGATTCCCGCCGCGATCAACCCACTCCTACAGTGGAAACCAGGTTGGCAGTGGCCGCACCGGAAGAGGAGCAGGAAGAAGATCAGGAAGAAGCCCAGGAAGTAGTGGAGGAGGATATCTCGCCTCAGATGCAGAGATTAAGGGAGCGCGAGGCAGAACTGGATCGCCGGGAGAGAAACTTGCGTCAGCTGGAAGAGGAGTTGGACAGAAAGCTTGAAGAGCTAAGGGAAAAGCAGGCGGAAGTGGAGGAAATGTTAAAAGAGGCGGACGTAAAGCGGGATGAGAAGATCGAGCACCTGATTGATGTCTATTCCAATATGCAGCCCCGGGAGGCTGCCCAGGTGATAGAAAACCTGGATCAAGAGGTGGCTGTCAAGATTTTGTCAGGAATGCGGGGCAGGGAAGCAGGCCAGATCCTGGACAACATTGATCCTCAAATGGCTGCCAGAATCTCGGAACAATTATCGGATCTGCATCTGCCCTTTGATCGGTAATATTTTACGGTTTTTGGGTAGGAATCACGCAGCTAGGTGCGCGGTGCACTCTCAAGGGCCATGGAGGCTCTGAGGGGGCCACTAATTCCTGGATTCCATCCAGAAGGCATTTGAAGGTAACTAACTCCCCAAATTGGCCTGCCTGGATGGAAGCGGGTTAACTACTGAGTGCCTGTGCTTAAATCTCAAAGCACAATTTTGTCCATCCCCACGCCGGCAATCTGGGTCTGACAATCGGGGCAAGCTCCCTTTTTTAGCTTCACGTCCCGGATTTGAAATCCCCACCTGGAGATGACCTTTTGCCTGCAACCGGGGCAATAGGTATGCTCCCCGTCATGGCCAGGCAAGTTCCCGGTGTATACGTAGTCCAGGCCAGCTTCCTTGCCAATCTGGCAGGCCTTTTCTATGGTTTCCACCGGGGTGCTGGAGCGGTCCGTGAGCTTGAATGTGGGGTGGAATCTGGAAAGGTGCCAAGGGGTATGTGCACCCAGGTTGTGCACGATGAAATCGGCAATGCTCTCCAGTTCCTGACGGGAATCGTTAAGTCCGGGAATAATAAGGGTGGTTACTTCCAGCCACCAACCCATTTTCCGAATCTTGACCAGGTTGTCCAGGACGGGTTTTAACCTGGCCTTGCTGTGGTTCTGATAAAAATCCTCAGTAAAGGCCTTGAGGTCTATGTTGGCCGCGTCAATTAGCCCCTCCAGCTCATTCAGGGTGTGCGGGCTCTGAAAGCCGTTGCTAACCAGAGTGTTCTTTAGTCCCTGTTCTTTGGCTTTTCTGGCGGTTTCCAGAACCAGTTCCACAAAAATGGTGGGCTCGGAATAAGTATAGGATATGCTCGAGGCCCGGTGTTCTCTAGCTATCTCCAGCAGCTGATCAGGTGTGATGTGCTGGCCTTCCTGGAACTGACGTTGTTTAGGAGGTTGGGACAGGGTGTAATTTTGGCAGAAGCTGCAGGAAAAATTACAGCCCATGGTTCCCAGGGAAAGGGTTAAGCTGCCGGGCAGGAAATGGAATAGGGGCTTTTTTTCTATGGGATCCACATTCAGCGCGGCTATATTGTCTCCCACCAGGCTGAAGAGTTCTCCATCCCTGTTTTCCCGGACACCGCATATTCCAAGGTCTCCGGGCTCTATAAGACAGAAGTGATTGCAAACCAGACATTGAACCGTGCTGCCCTTTTGGGGTTTCCAGAGGTCTGCCTTTATCATAATGCCTCCTTGTTTTTTGTGCTGATATCTGTGCTGTATTCCAGGTTTTTCAAGGATCCGGCACGGTTTTGTGTGTTGGTATATCCCAGCAGACCGTGCACCGTTAGTGTTTACCATATATCGAAATTTTGTTTTTTCAAGGAGTTGGTTTATAGTTTTTGTGGAGTGCGCTTTTGAAAATGGTTGATACTATTACAACGAAACTTATTGTCCAGAGGTCCGAGAATTCTGCAAACAGGCCGTA
>CAZNYT010000036.1:0-22532 GCA_964577315.1 uncultured Desulfovibrionales bacterium | reverse complement strand
AAAGCACGCAAAAAGATCCGGTGAATATTTTGGGTTAAATATGGTGAATAGTTGCCTTGGTATTTGCTTTTAATCCTGTTGAATAGCTAGAGCTTACTACCCCTTGGGGTTACTTAATACTGAGGGTATAATCAAGTAAGTTCCAGGTCCAGCACGATCCGGGTTCAACCAGATTAACCTGTTTGCTTTAACTTTTAACCTTAAAAATTATATATAACAATCAATCCATTTCGGGCAAGAAATTTTTTGCCTGGAGAAACCATCGAGGCAATGGTATGAACAAGATTCTAAAAAAAAGGATACTTATACCGGGAAGCGTCAGCGAAATGACCATAGATGCCCCCTTGATCGCATCCAAGGCCAAGCCGGGCAATTTTGTGGTCCTGAGGCTAACCCAGACAGGAGAGCGTGTGCCGCTCACCATAGCGGACACATATCCAGAGCAGGGCAGGATCGTGATTGTATACCTGGTCATGGGCAAGAGCACAGCCTTTTTGGATACCCTGGAAGAGGGAGACGAAATCCTGGACCTTTGCGGGCCGCTAGGCCGTGCCACCCAGATTGAAAGGCAGGGCACAGTAGTGTGTGTGGGCGGAGGTACCGGAATAGCCGCCATGCACCATATAGCCAAGGGGAACTTTCAGGCTGGGAACAGAGTGATTTCCATCATAGGTGCCCGGAACAAAGATCTTTTGCTTTTTAAACCCGAATTGGAAAAGATCTCTCATCAGGTGCTGATAGCCACGGATGATGGCAGTCTGGGCCACAAAGGCATGGTCACTGATGTTTTGCAGAAATACCTGGAAGAGGACAGTCAGGTTCGGGAGGTTATCGGGGTGGGGCCGGTGCCCATGATGAGGGCAGTGGCCGGGGTGACTAAGCCATTTGGAATCCGGACATTGGTTAGCCTCAACTCCATTATGGTGGACGGCATAGGTATGTGCGGCTCCTGCCGGGTCACAGTGGGAGGAGAGATTCGGTTTGCATGCGTGGAAGGCCCGGAGTTTGAAGCCTCGGAAGTGGATTTCGATGAGCTCAGCAAAAGGCTTAGCTCTTTTGTTTCCCAGGAAAAACAATCCATGGAACTTTTCAAACAAAGCAGAAAACTATGAGCAACCAAGGCAAGAAAACCAAGACCAAGGTTAGGCCCAGGGTGGCCATGTCCCTTTTGGATCCGGGATACAGGGCCGGTATTTTTTCCGAGGTGGGCCAGGGATACTCTTTGGAGGAAGCTGTATCCGAGGCCCAGCGCTGCCTGCAATGCAAAAAACCTACCTGCATCAAGGGATGCCCCGTGGATGTGGATTGCAAAAGCTTTATCCGGATGGTGGCGGAGCAGGATCTGCGTGGGGCTTTTGCCAAGATCAAGGAAACCAACAGTCTGCCGGCCATATGTGGCCGGGTCTGTCCCCAGGAAAACCAGTGCGAAAAGACCTGCAAGCTTCGACCCACAGGACATCCTGTGGCTATCGGCCGCTTGGAAAGGTTTGTAGCGGATAACTTTTACGCCCAAACTTCCTGTGAGGATGAAACCGGGGCCACCGAGTGCCTGCCTGTGGATGAAAACCTCAAGGTGGCAGCCATTGGTTCCGGGCCTAGCAGCCTTACCCTGGCCGGCTGCCTGGCTGCTCAGGGAGTAAAGGTGACCATATACGAAGCCCTGCATTCTCCGGGCGGGGTCCTTGTTTACGGGATACCCGAGTTTAGGCTGCCCAAGAGCGTGGTGCAACGGGAGATAGATTCCCTCAAGAACCTGCAGGTGGACTTTGAGTGCAACTATGTAGGAGGAATGAGCCTGGGGCTAAGCGAGCTGTTCCATCAGGGCTATCAGGCGGTTTTTCTTGGGGTAGGGGCCGGGCTGCCCAACTTCATGAACCTTCCCGGGGAGAACCTGGTGGGGGTATATTCCGCTAACGAATACCTGACCCGGGTCAACCTGATGCATGGTTACAAATTCCCAGAATACGACACACCTGTTCCCCCCGGCAAAAAAGTAGTGGTTATTGGCGGGGGCAACGTGGCCATGGATGCGGCAAGAACCGCACTCAGGCTGGGCGCGGAACAAGTCCGGGTGGTTTACAGGCGCACAGAAGGGGAGATGCCTGCTAGGCGCGAGGAGTTGGAACACGCCCTGGACGAGGGTGTGGAACTGGAGGTCCTGTCTTCCCCGGTATCTTTTCATGGCAATGAACATGGGGTACTCGAAAAGGCGGTCCTCCAGAGGATGGAGCTTTTGGATGCGGACGAATCCGGACGCAAAAAGCCGGTCCCTGTGGAAGGCTCCTTTTTCGAAATAGAAACTGACCTGGTCATTATGGCGGTGGGGACAGGTGCCAACATGGTGCTTACCCAAACCACACCCGAGCTGGCCTTGACAGACAAGGGATATATTCAGGCGGATCCGATTACAGGGGAAACCAGCATGAACATGGTCTTTGCAGGCGGAGACATTGTTACCGGGGCAGCTACAGTGGTGGAAGCCATGGGAGCAGGCCGCCGTTCTGCCCAGGAGATCCTTAGGCGTTTAAAGGGAGAGTCCCAGGCTTACAAAGGCAATTACTGATATGTCGCAGATTGTGGGAGTAAAGTTCAAGGATCCAGGACACATCTACTATTTTCAGGCTAGTCCATTTGTGGTGCAGGTTGGGGACGAGGTGATCGTCCAGACCGAGGAGGGCCTGGGTCTGGGCAGTGTAGTACAGGTCAAGGATGATCTCCCCAAGGGTTTTGCATGGGATGATCTCAAACCCATATTCAGGCTGGCCAACCAGGAAGATCGCAGGATCCAGGATGATAACGAGGCTTTGGCTCTGGAAGCGTTCGAGTATTGCAAGCAGCGCCTAGTGGATCACGGCCTGGATATGAAATTGGTGGATGTGGAGATATTCTTTGACCGCAGCAAGATAGTATTTTACTTCACCGCTCCCGGACGGGTGGACTTCCGGGATTTGGTCAAGGATCTGGTCAAGGTGTATCGTACCCGGATTGAGCTGCGTCAGATAGGAGTCAGGCACGAGACCCAAATGATAGGGGCTCTTGGGAATTGCGGTCAGGTTTGCTGCTGTAGGCGTTTTCTGCGCCAGTTTGCTCCGGTGACAATAAAGATGGCCAAGGATCAGAACCTTTTTCTCAACCCCTCCAAGATTTCCGGAGTGTGCGGGCGTCTCTTATGCTGCCTCAATTTTGAGCAGTCCCATTATGCTCAGTTTCAGAAGAAACTCCCCAAAATAGGCAAGAAATATAAAGCCAAAGAGGGTTATTTGCGCGTGGTCCGGGCCAACATGTTCAGGGAAAGCCTGACCGTTCTAGACGAGGAAGGCGTGGAAAAGGAGATTTCCTTGCAGGATTGGCCGGAAATGCTAAGGGATTCTGAGTCCAGCAACGAAAATTCATAGGAGAGTAACAAGTTGGAAACATTCTATATTTCCACACCCATATATTACGTCAATGCCAGGCCACACCTGGGTCATGCCTATACCACCATCGTAGCGGACAGCATCCATCGTTTGCACCGCTTGCAGCAGAAACAGACCTTTTTTCTCACAGGAACTGACGAGCATGGGGACAAGATCGTGGAAGCCGCCCGGGAGAGCGGTCAGGATCCCCAGGAATATTCGGACGGGATAAGCGGGCTGTTCAAAGAGGTATGGCCCTGGCTGGAAGTGGAATACAGCCGGTTTATACGCACCACTGAGCCGGAACATAAAAGATGCGTGCAGGAGTTTTTGAAACGGGTCTATGACAACGGGGACATATATTTTGGGGAATACGGGGGTTATTACTGCTTTGGATGCGAATGTTTCTACAATGAGAGGGATCTGCAAGAGGGTCTGTGCCCGGATCACCAGGTAGCCCCCAGGTTTTTGCAGGAAAAAAACTATTTTTTCCGGCTGCGCAAATATCTAGAGCCCCTCAGGGAGCATATCCTGAACAACCCGGGCTTTATCCAGCCGGAAAGGTACCGTAACGAGACTCTGGGCATGCTCGGCGAGGATCTTGATGATCTTTGCATATCCCGGCCCAAGTCCAGGCTTACCTGGGGTATAGAGCTGCCATTTGATTCGGACTACGTGACTTATGTCTGGTTCGATGCCTTGATAAATTACATATCCGCCCTGGGATGGCCGGATGGAGGGAATTTTAAGAAATACTGGCCCGGGGCGTATCACCTGGTAGCCAAGGATATTCTCAAGCCCCATGCCGTATTTTGGCCGGCCATGCTCATGTCCGCAGGAGTGGATCTGTACCAGGGGCTAAGGGTTCACGGCTACTGGACTGTGAAGGAGGCCAAAATGTCCAAAAGCTTGGGCAACGTGGTCCGGCCCATGGATATGGTGGACAAGTACGGTGTGGCCCCATTTCGCTATTTCCTGCTCCGGGAGATGCAGTTCGGGTTGGATGCCAGCTTTTCCGAGGAGGCCCTGGTGGGCAGATTGAATGCGGATTTGGCCAATGATCTGGGCAACCTTTGCAACCGGGTCCTGGCCATGACCCACAAGTATTTCCAGGGTGTGGTCCCGGAGAAATCCTCTTTCATGGACGAGGACCGCCAGGTTGTTCAAGCCGGGCTGGGAGCCTTTGAGGAGTATCTTCGCTACTTCGAGGATTTCCAGTTTTCCAGGGGGTTGTCCGCCTTATGGGGCTTTATTGGCCAGCTTAACAAGTATGTGGACTCCACCGCTCCCTGGGCACTATACAAACAAGGGGAAATAGAGCGGCTCCAAACAGTCATGTATGTCGTGCTCCAGGGGGTGCGCAAAATAGCCCTCCTGCTCTGGCCGGTTATGCCTTCCAGTTCCCGGGAGCTGTTGGCTCAACTAGGGGTTGAGTTCAGGGAAAAGGAAACAAACCTGGAGCACGAAATCCAAGAATGGTCAGGCTTGGCTCCCGGAACCGAGGTGGCTAAAAAATCCAATCTATTCCCGCGCCAAGAGCTTGTCTTGGAGGAAAACTCCCGGGAAGCGGCCCCAGGATCTGCTGACCAGGAGAAATCCGGGGCTCAGTTTCAAGATTTCCAGAAATTGCAGCTAGTCACCGGCAGGGTGCTGGAGGCGGAAAAGATTCAGGGCACAGACAAGCTCCTGAAACTCCGGGTAGATGTCGGTGAAAAAGACCCCAGGCAGATAGTGGCCGGATTGGCTGAGAACTATGCCCCGGAGGAGCTTGTTCAGCGCGATGTGGTGGTGCTGGCCAACCTGGAATCCAGGAAAATCCGGGGAGTGGAGTCCCGCGGGATGGTCTTGGCCGCTGGTGAGGGCAGATCCATGGCCCTGTTGACCACCACTTCACAACTTCCTCCCGGCACCCAGATAAGCTAACGCATGCTTAACTATGCATCGTAGCTACACTTGGGGGTGGTTTTTGAAACCGGTCCCAAGTATCTATGGGGTCTGGGTTCAGGCTGAAGCCTGTGCGTTTTCTTGCTGGGCCCGGCGCTGCTGCCTCTGCTTGGCCTGGTACATAAAGGTTCTTATAGCAAGCTCCCGGTTGGGCTGAATGGAACCGTCGTATGAAGAGTCCAGGTAGGGCATTTTCTTATCCAGAAGCAGGGGCTTTAGCACGGCAGAGCAGATGGTACTGGGCATGCAGGTGAAGGGAAAGACATTGACCACCCCGTCATAATTCTCGTGCAGATATTCCAGGGCCCCACCTATGCTTATGGCTGCCTCGGTTCCGATATCAAAGCTGTATAAGCGGTCCTGGTCCAATTGCCCCTCCAGGCTGGCTATACGGTGATCCTCTTCTATATCCAGATGTTTAAGGACTCGGCTATAGGTTTGGTCCTGTCGCCATAGCTGGTACTTGATCTCCACTTGATAATCCAGCCACTTCCTAGAGGCTTGAATCATTCCCTGTACATCGCCCTTTTTCCAGGCTTTGCGCCAGGCGCGCTTGGTGTCCCTTAGATTGAGATAAGCCACGTAATTGAACCACTCCCCCAGGGAGGCATCCACGACCTCACCTCCGTGCCTCTCGATTTCCTTGATGAGATACTGATTGGATGCAGGATGGGTGCGCAGATAGATTTCTCCGATGATACCTATCAGGGGACGTCTGGGTTGGTTGGGATCCATGATTTGCCTGGCCCGCTGGACTATATCTTCCAGCAGCGAGTATAAAGCATTGAAATCCCGGGACTCTCCAATTTCTTCAATCTTGTTTTCCATTTCCTGCAGGGCTTGTTCCATAAAGGCATCGGTTTCCCCGGGATTTTTTTCATAGGGACGTACTCTCCAGGTTACCCTGTCCATAACATCGGAAAGGATGGTGGCTACGTAACCCAATCTCCGGAAAAGCTTGGCCTTTTCCTGGGGCATGATCATGGAGGAGGAATAGGAGTTGGTAGAGGAGAGATAAGTAATATTTACGTCCCGGAATTCCGGGAATTTATCCAGAATCAGGCGATGCAGCTTGTTGTACATTCCGAAGCGGCAGGGGCCATCTGCTTCCGGCATGAAATACACATAGTCCTGGGGTGAGAAGTCCTTGCCCAGACGCTTTTGTTCCTCCTGAAGATAATAGAGAATATCTCCCAGGGTTACTTGGCACGGAAAGCATTCCTTGCCCGAGGTGTACTCCTTGCCCAGGTGTAAACCGGTATATGTGGGCATGACCCGGGCGTTGACCCCGTAAGCCCTGAAGCTTGCAGCCAGGAGCCTGGCTCCGAACGGAGACATGTCCGGAATAAGCAGGGTTTTGCCGGTAACATCGAACTGCTTTACCCGATGGGTTAATTTTTCTTGAAAGGTTTCCTGTTCTTGCATATGGATCGCACCTGTTTTTCAAATCGTATATCCCAAAAGAGCTAAAGCTCAAAATGGGTTTGGTTTATAAGCTCCAGTACCTAGTTACTGTCCCACCGCCTTGTCAAAAGGGGTGGTTTCTTCACGATGATGGGGGGAGGTTTCCTTGAGTATGTTGTGGACCACGTTCTTATAGGCTTCTATCCGGGTTAGCATGCCAGCTACAGCGCTGTGTTCATCCAACTCCAGGATCAGGGGGGGCTTTTGCTGCAGAATGTGTCCGTAAAAGTGTTCCAGAAAGGAATCTGGCCCGCAGGCGAAGTTGGTCAAATGCACCCCGAACCAGTTGGGATGGCTGGCGATAAGCTTGGCAGCGCGCAGGATGCGTCCGCCCAGTCCCCAGTACATGCGGGGGAAATCGCTCAAATCCACCTGCTCCAGCTCCACGAAATCCATGGGCAGGGCGGTTATGCCCTGTTTGGCCAAATGGCGGCCAAGCTGCAGATTGAGCCTCTCATCGTACAGATTGTACGGCCGGCCGGTAACAATCCAGACTGGTTGGGAAGGATCCAGGTTCTGCAATATCTCGCGGCCCTTTTGTTTAATGCTCTTGTTGAAGTCCATTTGTCGGATCCAGGCCAAGGAGACCGCTTTCTGGACGTCTTTTTCCTTGGCCTTTAAATCCTGTGGCAGGGATTGATGCAGGCTTTGAGCAATTATGTCCAGATCTTCCCTGAGATACAGTGTGGGCCTGATAATCTTGGAGTCGTCGATTTGCAGGGCTGATTTGGCCATGTACTGGGAGCTTTCCACCATAGGGCAGAGTACGCCTTTTTCATTGTCCTCATTGGGAGTGGGCAGGTTGATGGGGTTGGGCAGGAACAGGTAATCAATGTTCTGGCGCAGCAGGTAATCAACATGGCCGTGAAAAACCTTGACCGGGAAACAGGTTTCCGCGGTCATGGATTCCACTCCTGCGGCAGTTATGGCATGGTTGGTGGGGGGGCTGAAAAGGATGTTGTATCCCAGTCCCGCGAATATATTGGCCCAGAGTATGCCCCATTCCAGGGAATACAAGGACATGGGAATGCCGATGACCGGTTGATCCGGACGGGGCTTTTCCCCGGATTCCTCGCTTACCATGGAGTGTTGGGGCAGGTGATTGTTGAAAATCTCCCGGCGCAGGAGGAAATAGTTGTCCACGGTCTTTTCACGGGCTATGGTGGCTTCGTAGCGGCCGCAGTCCCCGCCCCAGATACTTTTGCGCCCTCCGAAATTGTAGATTTTCAGCTTGCACTCGTTGTGGCAGTTTTTGTCCGCCCGGCAAATGGTCTCCTTGAAATTGATCTGGATTTCCGCCAGATCATTGAGGTCGCGTTCCTTAACCTGAATTTCCCCGGAAAGGTACTTTTCTCGAACCGCTAGGGCGGTGCCGAAAGCGCCCATGACCTCGCGATGTTTAGGAACTATGATGGTTTTTTCTAGAATTTGCTCAAAAGCGGCCACAATTCCTTTGTTCAAGGAAGGACCGCCCAGAAACATGATCTTGTTGCCTATGGGCCGGTTTTCCACCACCCGGTGCAGGTAATTGCGGACAATGGCGTAGCAAAGGCCCGCAATCAGATCATCCCGGCGGGCTCCCTTCTGGGCGTAGCCCACAAGATCGGATTCCATGAAAACGGTGCACCTTTCCGTAAGGTTGATGGGATTTTGAGCGGACAGGGCGATATCCTGAAATTGCCCCACAATGTTGATGTTCATCTTGCTGGCTAGCTCGTGCAGAAAGCTGCCCGTTCCCGCGGCACAGATCTTGTTCATGACAAAATCCACCGGATGGGAGTCCTGGATGGAGATATACTTGGAGTCCTGGCCTCCGATCTCGAAAATGGTATCGATCTCGGGGTTGATCTCCACTGCACCTCGGGCGTGGGCGGTTATTTCGTCGATGATGTGGTCTGCATCCAAAAAGTCGCCCACCACGTTCCGGCCGGATCCAGTGGTACCCACGGCTTGCAGGTCGATTTTGTCTCCCACCTCCTGATCCAGAAATTTCAAGAGCTCTTGGGTAACCTCTATGGGCTTGCCCTTGGTGGCTACGTAGCGCTTATGGATTATATTGCCCTGTTCATCCAAAAGGCAGTACTTGGTTGAGGTGGAACCGATGTCAATGCCCAAAAAGGCTTTTAAGGGCTTTTTCCCGGACATGCGCAGCGGCTTGATGCTGTTGTCGGAGTCGAAGTGGGACAGATTCAGCTCCAAGGGCTTGGCCCGGGGAAAGCTGTACTGGGAATTCAATTCGGACTGGGTGAGTTTCTCCATCTCGATGCGATTTTGATAACCCATTTTTTGGGCCTGCAAAGCTATGCCCCAAGCCCCCAGTGAGGTGTGGTGTTTGGGTACCTGTAAGCCGGGATATTGTTTGCGAAAAGCCTGGACCAGGAGATCGTTTTCCGCCATTCCCCCGATAAAGGCGATGGGCTCATGCAGGGTGCGGTTGGAAACAATGGTGCTTATGTAGTTGGAAGCGGTGCCGTAGTGTAGACCGGCGATGATGTTGCTGAGGCTCTCCCCCTTGTTTTGAAGGTGGATCATGTCGGACTTGGTAAAAACCGTGCAGCGGCAAGCTACAGGCGCGGGATAGGTACTTTCCATGCCCAGGGAGATAAAATCCTGCAGTACCTTTTGGAGCTGGTTTTGATCCATTTCAAAATCTTCGCCGTACATGGCGTAAGCCAACCGCTCCGCCTGCTGGTCAATAAAGGAGCCGGTCCCGGATGCGCAGGGAGAATTGAGGTTAAAGGCCTCTAGGTACCAGTTGTGATCCTGGTCGTATTCCAATTGAAACAGGGCAGCATCCTGGCCTCCGATGGCTATAATGCTTTTCACCCCGGGCATTACCTGGGTGGTTCCCAGGACCTGGGCGATGGTTTCAGCCTCGAAAGGAGCGCCCAGCAACTCGCTTATGGCTTGACCCTGGCTTCCGGTAAAGGATACAGATTTTATCTGTTCCGGATCAAAACGCTCGAAGATTTCCTGCAAGGTCTTCTGGGTTTCTTCAAAGATGAGCCCGAAATGGCGCTTGTAGGGCGCCTCGAATACCATCTCGCCGTTTTCATCTATGACGCAGCAATTAATGCTAACCGAGCCTATATCAATGCCTACATCGTATTGCATTTAACTCCTCCTGGAATTGTAAATAGAAGTGTATAGGATCACATGAGCCGTATTCGCAAATTGGGCCCCGCTGGGTGAAAAGCTGGGCCGCAAAAGTGTTTAGATCCAAGCGTGATCCTGAATTGTAATAAATACGAATTGACCCACTTCCATAACCTGGTTTGCTTATTTTGACAAGTATTTTAGCAGATAAAGTAGGTACTACAGCGAGACTTATCATCCAAATATCTGAGATATTAGACCTTTCAGAGAAAAGGTTTGCTACCACTGGTGCTCTTTAAACGGGTAAGCCCCTAATCTTTTGAATCTCAAGTACCGGAGTCTAGCCAAAAAGACTGTGAGCCTCGCGGCAGAAGCACCTAAAAAGATCCGGTGAATATTTTGGATAAAATATGGCGAATAATTCCTTAAGTTTTAGCTTCGGGTCCAGGTAGATACTGCCCTGGCGAATTCTTGTTCGTGTTTCAGGTCTTTAATTGAGTGGAGATGATTTAGCTCCGAACCGTGGGAGGCTTCTCCCCAGATAGCGCTTAAAGTGGATACAGCCTGATTTTGAAGGGTGCATTCACTACGGAAAACGATATCCAGTTCCTTTAAAAAAGAATTTGATCCCCAATCCGGAGTCAGACCCAAAAGAACCCAATCCGCCATGCAGGAATGGTTTACATGACCGTTCAAATCCAGATCGTTCTCCCGGATATATACGGTTTGAGACTTCTGGAATTGCCTTAAGGGAGGGATTTTGGAACGTTTGAACTCAAGGTTGGCGGATTTGGGAGGGGCAAAACCCTGGAAGAAATCCGCAGGAGTTTTGATTATCCTTCTTTTACTTAGGTCAAAAACCGCCCAGGTGGAGGTGGCCAGTACCATGGGATTGTTCTGCATGTCCCTTAACTCGTAATCCCGGAAAGCAAAATAGCGGCTTAGGCTAGAGGGGTAGGTACTAAGGGTCAGGTCCTGGCCCAAATGCGGCAAATTGAATACAAGGATGAACATGCGCATCAGAGCCCAGCTCAGGTTGCGGCGGAGCAACACGTCCGTGGAAAAGCTTTCCAGCTTGTTGCTATGGGTATAAGCCACGTCTTGCATCCAATCCAGAAGAGCGGTAATTTTTAACTGGTGCTCTGTTTGGACCTGGCTGACACGAACGGTTCCGTACTCGGTGTGAATGGGATGGTTCACAACGACTCCTTGAATAGTTGTGCTTATTGTTTAATAGCAGGCAAGTAAGAAACATGTCTGAATAGGAGGTAATATATAAGCGAATCCAAAAAATGTAAAATCTGGGGTGGCTATTCACCAGATATTTTACAACTATGGAGGATTTATGATCGAGAGCTATAGTTTTGGAAAAATGCGCATTCAGGGCAAGGATTATACTCAGGATTTAAAAATCATAAAGGGCGAGGTTTCTCCCCAGTGGTGGAGAAAAACCGGGCATAAAGTGGATACCCAGGATGTACAGGACATTCTGGAGGCCAAGCCCAGCGTCCTGGTTCTGGGCAAGGGTCGTCCCGGACAAATGCAGGCGAAACCAGAGCTCAGGGAGCTTTTGGCCCAAAACGATATTCAACTGGTGGAGCTGCCCACGGAACAGGCGGTACAGGAATTCAATCGCATGTGGTCCCAAGGCGAAAACGTGGCAGCCGGGTTTCACCTGACCTGTTAACCATGCACAAAGACCTGGATCTCAGGATTTTGGAGAGAGCCGGGTTTTAGGAAACAGGGCTGGAACTGCGTTAACTTTGCATAATGATTTGCTCTCAAGGAGGAAAGATTATGGACCGGACCAATATAACCGTGTTGCTGCCGGCGGGACGCTTGCCCCTGGAGGTCATGAATGCAGCAAGTGAGCTGGCCGAGAAGCACGGTTTGACCGTGTATCTCACCAATGAGCAGAACCTGAGACTTTTGGAGATTCCCGAGGACCGGGCTGAAGAAATCCGGCAAAAGTTCTGGTCTTTGGGCATGGGTTTGAAAAGTCCGGGGATATTCCCCCTGCCCCGGGTTTGCGTGGGCCAGGGCAACTGCAAATTGGGTTGGGTAGACCCTGCCTTGATTGCCAGGCGTTTAGTAGAGCGGTGTTCCAGTGCTCAGGAGTTCAAACCCAAAGTAAAAATAGGGGTTTCTGCTTGTGTATTCAGTTGTTCTGGGGCAACTATCAAGGATATCGGGATCGTGGCCACCAAGAACGGTTTCAATTTGTATGTAGGGGGTAAGGGTGGAGTGCATCCCCAGCCGGGGAGACGAGTCCTGAAAGCGGAACAAGAAGAGGGAGTGCTCCGGGCCGTAAAAGAGATTGTAGATTTTCATCAGGCTAACACTTCCAAGAAGCAGCGCATGGCCAAGCTAATAGACGATCCAGATTTCCCTTATCCTCGGGAAGTATGAGTGCAGAGCCTGGTTGTGAATGCTTCCGGACCGAGCAATGCTTCTCATTCCGTAGCCCCATTTTTGGGTGCTACCGTGGTGGGGCCGGAGAGGACTGGACGCCGGGTATAGCGGGCTATGTTTAAAAGCATGCTTCTGAAGACCATTCCGTGCAGGGGATAACTCAGATACCAGTATAGCAATCCGGCCAGGCCGTTGGGCAGAAATCGTGCGATCTGGACAACTTCCACCTGTCTGCCAGGTAGTTCCTTGAGGCGGAACTCCAGCATAGCTTCCCCGGGAAGCCTCATTTCCGAAAGCAACAAAAGTATATGAGGAGGTTGTACATGCAGCACCCTCCAAAAGTCCAAGGCGTCTCCTGTTCGAAGCCGAGATTGATCCCTTCTTCCGCGCCGGAGCCCAGGGCCGCCTACTAGCCGGTCCATTATCCCCCGGATACGCCACAGAAAATCCATGCCATACCATCCACTGGATCCTCCGATGCTTTCCAGCATTGGCCATACTTCCCTGGCTTCTCCTTTCAGCAAGACTTTATGCGCGGATTCCAGGACCGTTCCTCCAGCATAAGCCACATCCCCTTTGCGGATCCATTCCGGCGCATTCATTTGTCCGGCGTCCATCCAGCAAGTCTGGACCTGGTCCTGGTTTACCGTTTGCAAAGCTCGATTTATTGCCTCTGTGCAGCTAAGGAGATCTTGAGGGAGTAATTTTTTTATCTCTTGATCTTTACATACGGCTTTATCCCGCATGCTATCGATCAGGGTTTCTGCCAGCCTAGCTGGGAGGGGTGTGGCTAGGTGGGCGCAATAGGCTAGGAGTTTGGAGTTGGTAAAAGGTACCTTGATTATGAAGCGCTGGATCAGACCTGCTTGTTGTGCGTATATCTGGAAAATATCCGCATAGGTTACAATGTCTGGACCGCCAATATCGTAGGTTTGTCCCTTGGTTTGGGGTGTTTCTAGACATCCAGCCAGGTATTCCAGGACATTGCTTACAGCTATAGGTTGGGAAGGGGTATCTATCCACTGGGGGGATAAGATTATGGGCATTCTTTCGGTCAGGTATCTGATTAGCTCAAAGGCTGCACTCCCGGAGCCCAATATAATAGAGGAGCGCAGCACTGTAGTAGGGACCCCGCTGGCCTGCAGTATGCGTCCGACTTCTGCCCTGGAGCGCAAATGCCTGCTGGGACGGGAACTGTCATCCCCGAGGTCGCTTAAATAGATGATACGTTCCAGACCCTCCCTTGTGGCAGATTGGGCCATGTTTCTGGCTGCCTGTCGATCTAGCTCTTCTTGTTTGGGAACGTTTGTTTTCATGGAATGGACCAAGTAGAAAGCAGTACTACAACCGCGCACCACCCGGTTGGTGGAGGAAAAATCCAGCAGATCGGCTTCTACTATCTCCAGGTTGGGATGCTGGGCCCAGGAGCGGCATGTTAATTTGGCCTTGGAACGTGCCATAGCCCGTACCCGGTAGCCTCTTTGCAAAAGCAACGGGATGAGTCGTCCCCCGATATAACCAGTTGCTCCCGTGATCAGAATCGGTTTTTGTGTCTTATCCATAATAATCTGGCCTAATAGTTGATATCCTGCGCCCTTTTGGGGCGGGGCTCTGGCCCCTTCAAAACGGGGCGTTGGAATGAGTTGGCCATATTGTGAAGCATGGTCCGTATTACTAAATCGTGAATCCGATAGGATAAATGCCAGTAGAGGAGGCCGGCCAAGCCCCTGGGAAGGAAACGAACTGTGAGGATTGCTTCTACCTCTTGGAAGGAGGTGTTATAGAGTCTGAATTCCAGCATGGCGTCTCCGGGCATTTTCATCTCCGAGAGCAACAATAAGGCATGGGGAGCCTTTTTTTCCAAGACCCTCCAGTACTTCAGGGGATCTCCCTCGGAAAGGCGAAACTGGTCCCTGCGTCCCTGGTACATGGCATCCCCGCCGATGAGCCAATCTATTATTCCACGTATGTCCCAGAGAAAATCCGTCCCGTACCAACCCTTGTACCCGCCGATGCTTTCTATCAGGGGCCAGAACTCAGCGGCTGTTCCTTGTAGCACCATGCGATAGGATGCCTCAAGTATTGCACCTTCAGCCAAGTATTCGTCTCCGCAGGTAAACCATTCCGGGGGGTTGGGCTCTCCGGAATGCAGCCAGGTGTTTTGCAGACGGTCCCGGCATAGGGTTTGAAGGGATTTGGCCATGGCATATCTACAGGGCAGCAGATTTTGGGGTATGATGTCCTGGATGCAGTGATCATGGCAGATTACAGTGTTGCGCATGCCCTCGATCAGGGGCTTGGACAGAGTTGCCGGAACCGGGGTGATCAGTTCCGCGCACTTGGATAAAAGTCCCGGACTAAGAGAAGGGACCTTTAAGATTACGCGTTTAGACAGACCAGCTACTTGGGCATATATGCGGAACATATCCTCATAGCTCAGTATGTCCGGTCCTCCTATGTCGTAGGTTTGTCCTGCGGTTTGGGGCTTTTCCAGACATCCGGCTAGATACTCCAGAACATTGCTTATAGCTATGGGCTGGGACTGGGTACGCATCCAGCGAGGTGCCAAGATCACAGGCAATCTTTCGGTGAGAAATCGGATAAGCTCAAAGGAAGCGCTGCCTGATCCCAGGATAACCGCAGAGCGCAGAATGGTAGTGGATACTGAGCTGTTTTGAAGGATACGGCCCACTTCAGTCCGGGAGCGCAGATGTTTGCTGAGTTGGGGATTATCCTCTCCCAAGCCACTCAGGTAAATTATTCGTTCCAGATTTTCCTTTTCCGCAGCTCGAGCCATATTGGAGGCAGCTTCACGATCCGCCGTTACAAAGTCCTGCACCTGGGAATTCATGGAGTGGACCAGGTAGTACACTGCATAGCATCCTCGGGCGGCACGGGTTAAAGAGTCAGGGTGAAATAAATCCCCTTCCACTACTTCGAGCCGGGGATGGTTGAACCAGGGCCTGCAGGTGAGTTTTTTCGCAGACCTAACCAAGGCCCGTACTTGATAGCCACGGTACAGAAGCAAAGGAATAAGCCTGCTACCGATGTAACCTGTGGCTCCGGTAACTAAAATAGGTTGCTGGTTCATTTTTCTTCCTGCCTTAAGCACGCTAAACGCTAAATATAGGGTTTAGCTGGTTGAAAAGTGACATGGATGCCTGGTTCCAAGTGCAAAAGACCTGTTCTTGAAGGTGCCTGGAAAATGATTTTCTCTTATATCGGTGCTGGGCATTGCTTGTAAACCAGAATTCAGGTATTTTGAAATTTTGCTTGAACACTTGTAATAATAGCCGTGCTAAATAATAAGGAGACATATTTCTGAACGGTGCTTAGTTATAGTTTGTAAACCCCAAGTTGCAATGCAGTTTTATATGATATGGTTACAAAAGATAAAAATTCCAAGGAGAAAAAGGTGAGCGGCGGAGAACAAGGGTTGAGAAAATCCAATTGCTGGGAAGTAATGCAGTGTGGCAGGGGCCCGGACAGCCCTACGGGCAGGATTTGTCCTGCGGCCCAGGAAGCCAAATTGAATGGGGTTCATGGAGGGGTGAACGCCGGCCGTGCTTGCTGGGTGGTAGCCGGGACTTGCAGCGGAGGCGAGGTCCAGGGATATTATGCCCGAACTATGACCACGTGTTATAATTGCATGTTCTATCAGCAGGTCCTGGGAGAGGAGAAGGAAAACTTTCACAATACGGTCAGCTTGTTTCAGAAACTTTTGGAAAAAGGCAGGATACATGGACGGGCCAAAAAGATGGGGTTGATAGTGGGGGGATCCGGCTTGATCGGAGGGGCACTGATGCACTATTTCAAGACCCTGCAAGGTGACGCCTTTGATATTTTGGCCCCTAACAGCAAGCGCTTGAGCCTCAAGGAGCCTGAAGATATCCGGATGTATGTTAAAAAATACCGCCCGGATTTCATTATTAATTGTGCCATAGCCCCATTGGATAGCGGTCCCCAGCTTTGCTACGAGGTCAATTATCTGGGCAGCATCAATTTGGCCCGGGCGGCAATGAACTTGGGGATACCCTATATCCATTTAAGTTCTGCAGCGGTGGTGCCCATGGGAGAGAATGTTGCTGAAGAGGATCATCTTCCCTTGTCAAACTCTTTGCCTTATTATTCCCGCTCCAAACTTATGGCGGAGAAAACCCTGCAGTTCTTGCACGAAACCCAGGGGCTGGACTATACAATAATAAGGCCGGGAGTGGTATACGGAAAACACGATCACAAGATCCAGGGGTTTCAGCGCCTGTTGTTTTCCATCGCCTCCCAATCCATGATGTTTTTGCTTACCCGTCCAGGAGTAAAGCATTCCTACACCAATACCGAGGAAATTCCCCATTTTGTACACCACGTTTTGGAACACCGCGAAGAGTTTACCGGGCAGATTTATCACTTTGTGGATCCGGAACCTGTAGAGCTAAGCCATCTGATCCTGGCCATCAAGACTCACCTGAATCTCAAAAGACCCAAAGAATTGTATGCACCCTATCTCTTTGCCCAAATGGGGCGGAGCAGCCTTAATCTCTTTTTAAGGATACTCAAGCCCTTGGGTTTTGATGGCCGTTTGCCCCAAGAGCTGATGTTTTTGGATAAATTTTACAAAAACCAGATCTTGTCCGTGGAGAAGCTGCGCAATTCCAGTTATGGGGTGCCGGATCCCGCTGTCACCGTTTACACGGAATTGCCAGATATCATCCAGTATTACATTGCCAGGTGGCAACATTTGAACCTCATATCCCCGGTGGATAAAAATCTCTTGGAGACCTCTCCGGGAACCAATGAGTTCCAGAATGATCCTGAAAATCTGTTGGAAAACCTACACAGCGGTAAATACCAGTATTTTGCGAATTATGATTTTTTACAGGATCAGGACCAGAGTTGAGCTGGGAGGACAGGATAAGACGTCCAGAGCCCTGTACCTGTAAAAAAGATTTTGGGAGTGCCTTGTTACGGATCCGTTTTTCACTAAGGGTTCAATCTTGTCTAGCAAGTAGCGCTCCTTAGTAGAAGCATGCCAAAAGACCCGCTGAATAGTTTAGATCAAACGTGGTGAGAAGTTGCGAAGCATTTGCCTTGCAGTGGGAGTAGATTTGGGAACCAACCGGCAAAAAACGAAGCATTGGAGATAGAGCCATGGAAAAGAAGAATGCAGCAGTAATAGGGGTGACCGGATATACCGGCATGGAGTTGGTTCGGATTCTAAGCACGCATCCCGGTTTTGAGCTGCGAGCTGTGACCTCGCGTTCCGAGCTGGGCAAGTTGCTCCAGGATGTCTTTCCCTTTATGAGAGGGATGCCCGGCGGAGTTCTGCCCATGACCTTTCCGGACCCGGAGCTGGTGGCTAGGGATTGTGAGTATGTTTTCCTGGGTGTGCCCCACAAGACAGCCATGGATATGACGGCTGGATTTTTGGAACAAAGAGCCAAGGTGGTGGATCTCAGCGCCGATTTCCGCCTGCGAAGCGCCCGGGAATACACGGACTGGTACGGGGCTGAGCATACCCAGGCCGAATTGCTGGAGGAAGCGGTTTACGGCCTGCCCGAGATTTACAGTTCCGATATTTCCGGGGCGAGGTTGGTGGCCAATCCCGGGTGCTACCCCACTTCCGTGATCCTGGCCCTTTACCCGGGACTTGCCCGGGGTGTTCTGGATCCGGAAGGGATTATAGCGGACAGCAAGTCCGGAGTTAGCGGGGCCGGACGAGATCCCAAGACAGGTAAGCTTTTCAGCGAGGTCTCAGATAGCTTTCGGGCCTACAGCCTGGCGGGGCACCGCCACACCCCGGAAATGGAGCAGGAGCTCTCTCTGGCGGGACAAGAGGAAGTGCGTCTCTCTTTCAGCCCCCATCTGGTGCCCATGATCCGGGGCATACTCAGCACCTGCTACGTCCGGCTGAAGGACAAAGTGGATGTGGGGGATTTGCGCAAGGTTTACCAGGATTTTTACAGGGATAGCCCCTGGGTGCGTATTCTCCCTGAGGGAGTTCTGCCCGAGACTAGGTGGGTGCGGGGAACCATGTTCTGCGATCTGAACTTTGTGTGGGACGAGCGCACCCAGAGATTGATCATAGTATCCTGCATCGACAATCTCTGCCGGGGAGCATCGGGACAGGCCGTGGCCAATGCCAACCTCATGGCCGGATTTGATCTGGATTTGGGCCTGGGGGCAGCACCGCTTCTGCCATGATTAACCATCCTGCCAGGACCTGGACTCACAGATGCAGAAGGGCTCAAGAAAAAGTAAAATCCATGAAAGCACTGATATATGACCACAGGTTGAGGTACGTCCCGGATCTCCCCCTTCCAGAGCCCGGACCGGGCCAGGCCAGGATAAAGGTGCATTTGGCAGGGATATGCGGGACAGATCTGGAGATAGTCAGGGGATACCAGGGATTCAGAGGCGTATTGGGACATGAGTTCGTGGGCCGGGTGGATAGCTGCGAGGATCCGGCCTGGATAGGCCGGCGAGTGGTGGGTGAAATCAATGCGGGTTGCAAAGCATGTGAATGGTGCTCAACCGGGCTGGAGCGGCACTGCCCGCATAGAAGTACCCTGGGGATAGCAAATCAGGAGGGATGTATGGCAGAATTCTGCGTGCTGCCCACTTCCAACCTGCATGTGGTGGACCAGGACACTCCGGATGAGCGCGCTGTTTTTGCTGAACCCCTGGCTGCTGCCTGTGAGATTCTGGAGCAGATCTCCCTGGATGGAAGCGAAAGGATAGTGGTGTTGGGAGATGGGCGGCTGGGCATCCTTTGTGCCTGGGCCCTGACTACGGTGGGCCGGGACCTGACCCTGATGGGCCGTCATCCGGAAAAGCTGGAAGTAGCCAGGTGGCGCGGGGTTAAGACCTCCCTGCACGGAGAGGGGGTAGAGCCGGGAGCAGATATTGTCGTGGACGCCACCGGCTCCGGCAGGGGCATTGCACAGGCCATGGACCTTTGCCGGCCCAGGGGTGTGATTGTCCTCAAATCCACTGTGGCCCTGCAGGGGGAAGTGAACCTGGCTCCGTTGGTGGTAAACGAGATAACTGTTGTGGGTTCCAGGTGTGGACGGTTCAGGGCGGCCCTGACCATGATGCGGGATTTTCCGGATATGCCCCTTGAGCGCCTGATTACGGACAGGTATCCTTTGCACAAGGGAAAGGAAGCCTTCGAGGTGGCGGGCAGCGGAAAATCTTTAAAAGTGCTCCTGGAGGTTTGAACAGGCCCCATTCCTATTTTTGGCGTCTTCAAAAAATTTTTCTAGCCGATCCGGCCCGGGTCTGTCTAGAACTCGATCCCTTTGCGGGCGGGGATGTTCTTTTCAAAGGGGTGTTTTACCACCCGGATATCCGAGATCAGGTCCGCTTCCTCCTTGAGCCACTCGGGAACGTCCCTGCCGGTAAGCACCAGGTGCACTTCGTTTTCCCGGGCCTGCCGGATCAGGGCTTTTAGCTCCCCGGCCGTGAGCAAGTCCTTGTTCAGGGAGTACAGGGCCTCATCCAGGACTAGAAGATCCACTTGTCCCTGAAGTTTTTGTTGGGCCCACTCAGTAAGAGCCTGGGCAGCATGACGGTGGCGTTCATGATCCCGGCCGTCGCGGTAGAATCCTTCCCCTGAGGCTAAAAACAGATCCCGGGGCAAAAGGTTTTTCAGTACCTTTTGCTCTCCGGATTGGTCATCGCGTTTCAGGAATTGCCCGAATCCCACCCGAAGCCCACTCCCCAGGGCGCGAATGGCCTGACCCACTGCTGCAGAGGTCTTGCCCTTGCCTTCCCCGGTATAGATCAGCATCACTGCTTTGTCTTTCTCGTTTTTTCCCACTCCTTGATCTCCTCGATAATTTGCTCTTCCCCGGGAACTTTCCTTTCGTGCATGAGTATTCTGCCCTGGCAAATGGTGGTGTCCACGCAGGGACCCTCTGCGGAGTAAACCAGGTTGGAAATCAGGTTATGTTGAGGCAAAAGCATGGGGTTGTTCAGATCTACCAAGATGCAGTCCGCTGCTTTGCCCGGAGCTATCTCGCCGGCGTTCAGGCCGAATATCTCGGCACCATTTCGAGTGGCGCAATTCAGGGATTCCTTGGCCGGGAACAGAGTGGGGTCCATCCCGGAGGATTTGGCCAAGAGGGCTGCGAACTTCATTTCCTGGAACATGTCCAGGTTATTGTTGGAAGAGCATCCGTCCGTGCCCATCCCGATACAGATGTCGCGGCTGCGCATCTCCTTGTAGGGAAAGATCCCGGAAGCCAGCTTCATATTGGAAACCGGGTTATGTACCACTCGGACTCCGTACTTGGCCAAGAGATCCAGTTCATGTTCGTTGACCCAAATGCAGTGACAGGCAATAATATTCGGCCCTAGAAACCCAATGCTTTCCAGATATTCCACGGGTCTTAGCCCGTGGTTTTGAAGACAATCCTCCACTTCTCTCTGGGTTTCGGATACATGAATGTGGACAAGCAAATCATTGTCCCGGGCGAAGTCCGCCAGCCATATCAGGGATTCCTTGGAAACAGTGTAAATGCCGTGAGGGCCCAGGGTAAAAATGACCCGGTCGTGCTTGTCTTGCTCCTGGAAGAATTTTCTGATCTTGGAACGGAATTTTTTGGCTCTTTGGGAGTCGTGAAAATCAATGAATACAGAGGACAGGGAAGCCCGGATGCCCATTTCGTCCACTGCCTGGAAAGTGGCAGGCATATGCCAGTACATATCGCAGAAAAAGGTGGTCCCGGACTTGATCATCTCCAAACAGGCCAATTTGGTGCCCAAATATACATCCTCAAAGGTCAAGTTGAATTCAAAGGGCCAAATATATTCGGTGAGCCAGGTGTGTAGGTCCAGATCATCAGCATATCCCCGAAGCAGGGTCATGGCCGCATGGGTGTGGGCGTTGACAAATGAGGGAAAAATAGCCTTGTCCCGGCCATGGATCACTTCTGCCTCCGGGTGTTCCAGATCCGGCCCTATTTGGGCGAATTTTCCGTCCTGGATCAGGACGTCCACGATACTGTCCTTTAACAAAACCTCCTTGATAAGGATGGAAGACATATTTTCTCCTGTATACTGGGGGTTAACAAGTGGAACAGCTCCCTCCGCCGCATCCTCCGCAGCTCGAGCCCCTGGAAGTAAAGGGTTCTGAGGTGGTGCTTCCGGGAACGATGGGGCCGCCGGTCTTGAACCTGACTGCGGAAATCAGTTTTTGAGCCCGGGAGCTGCCGCAGTCCGGGCAGAATACCTGGTCCTGCTCCTTAAGAACTAGTTCCTCGAATTCCCGACCGCAGTCGTTACATGAAAATTCGTATAGTGGCATGGCTATATCCTCCTGG
The DNA here is from genome assembly GCA_964577315.1 of uncultured Desulfovibrionales bacterium. Lineage (GTDB taxonomy): Bacteria > Desulfobacterota > Desulfovibrionia > Desulfovibrionales > Desulfonatronovibrionaceae > Desulfonatronospira. The sequence continues at coordinate 901 of CAZNYT010000036.1, read as the reverse complement.
GAATTGGTTGTTTTGGAATAGAGATGGTCAAGTACCCAGTTCGTTTGGGCTAGCTGCTTGAAACAAGTAATAATCCACCAGCCGGCAAATTACGTGTCCTGCGGCAATATGTATTTCCTGGATCACCGGTGTGGAACTGTCTTCCACTGTCAGCAGGTGGTCGCAGTGTTCTTGCATTTCCCCGCCGCTTTTCCCCGAGAGGCCAATAGTGATCATATCCTGGCTTTTAGCTCGAGACAGGGCGAGATTAACATTGGCGCTGCCTCCGGAAGTGGAAATGCCTACCAAAATGTCCCCTGGCCGTCCCAAGGCCATTACCTGTTTTACGAATACCTGGTCAAAGGAGTAGTCATTGCTTACGGCTGTAATAACCGAAGTATCCGTGGTCAAGGCTATAGCCGGGAGTGGGGGGCGCTCCATCAAAAAGCGGTTTACGAATTCGGCTGCCAAATGCTGGGCATCAGCTGCACTCCCGCCGTTGCCGCAGAAAAGCACCTTGCCTTGTGCTTGAATGCTGCGTGCCATGGCCTTACTGATGCTTGTCAGGGCAGAGGCGTACCTGCTGAAAAATTTTTCCCTGGCAAGGGCTCCAGCTCTGGCATGCTCCTGCACTAATTCCAAGTCCCTTTCTTCCATGTCATCTCCGGGCTTTTGCCAAGCTCTTATCCTGGAAATCAAGACCTAAAAAAACCAAAAAACATTTATAGGTCCTGCATGGCTTTTGGTCAATTCCTGAGAACGCCTAAATTTTGAGCGGCATATCTCTTTTCATTCACTGGAAATTCTATTATCTTAATAGCTACAACGAAACTTGGCTCTGTAACCATGGCTCTATAAACAGCCTTGCTATTATGGCAGCAACTCTTTCCCTGGGTCCGAGGGTTCTGCAAACTGGGCGTAA
>CAZNYT010000035.1:0-22589 GCA_964577315.1 uncultured Desulfovibrionales bacterium | reverse complement strand
CAATCCGGAACTGAAGTTGCCGTAAAAAAAGGCAAAACCCATAGCCGGGGAAAGGATCAACAGGATCATTGCCAGACGAACCAAGTTTCTTGAGATTTGCCATTTTCCCATCATTTTCATAGCAATACCTCTCTAGTGGCAACCTTGATTGCCGGAGGAGTCTGGATGCAGACATGTTCACAAATGCCGCAGCCTGTGCATTTGTCTGAAATCACCTGGGTGTAGCGGTAATCCCATAAGGCCAGGGCTTCGCCGTAAATTGGACAGGACATGTAACAGATTTTACACTCATCACCTTTCCAGGTGCGGCATCGCTCCATGTCTATATGGGCCAAGCCTATACGCACGTCTTCCTTGGCAACATACTCCAAGGCATTGTTAGGGCAGACTTCGGTGCAGTATTCCGTGCACAGCTGACAGGGAAAATCGCGTAGATTGGTAAGGGCGGGAGTGCCTGCGGAGGCTCCTGATTCAGGGCCCAGAATCTGAATAGCGTGGTAGGGACACGCCTGGGCGCATTGACCGCAGCGCAGGCAAAGGGCGAGAAAAGTATCCTCGTCTGCAGCACCAGGCGGTCGAATGTACTGGGGCTCAGATCCTTTAAGCATCTTAAGCAAAAAGTACGCAAACGCTCCCCCGGGGATAACCCACCATTTATTTGCTAACCATCCCAATCCAGCCATTGTTTTTTCCATGAGTTGTTTGAGGGTCAAGTTTTTCTTATTAACTGTAAAAAAGAGCCACATCAACGATTGTCATTGCTCCTGTGAGCCTGTAGATGGCTTGTAATCCAGGCTCACAGGAGTTTCGAGGAGGTGAGGGGTGTATTGCTGTGTTGGACTTATATATTCTATACTTATTAAGTAGTAAAAAGGGAGTCAAGAAAGTGTTAAATTTTGGTAAAATTCGGCGGCCTCCTGGCCTCCACCCTGTTCACCCTGGTGGTAATTCCGGTATTAATGTGGGTGGTGGGGAGTAAAGAGGACAAGCGAAAACTCAGGTAATCTCCCGGGGCAACTCCACATAGAATATGGACCCGTGCTCCTGGTCCGAAACGAACCACATCCTGTTTTTTAATCAAAGTGTAGAAATCCGTAGACTTAGATCCAGAACTCCGGGTAATATCTCTTTTGGGGAATATTGTTTACCAACAGGGCCACTAAAAGCATGAGCAAGGCCCCGGTGCCTGTGGGCACCAGGACGAAAAGGTAGCCCAGGGAATAGACGTCTTTCCCTCCGGTGACCGCAATTAGAGCAGTAGCCCCTCCTGGGGGATGCAGGGTCTTGGTTAGGTGCATGACAGCAATGGCTATAGATACAGCCAAAGCCGCGGACAGTGCTCCGCCGCCCAGGACCTGAAAACAGGAGACCCCGATTGTTGCGGAGATTATATGTCCGCCCAACAGGTTCCTGGGCTGGGCCAGGGGGCTTTGGATCGCCCCGTAGATGAGCACTGCCGAGGCCCCGAATGAGCCGATGACAAAAAGCAGATCCGTTCCGGACAAAACCCGGAAATGGACCAGGGCTACTGCGGCTATGCCTAGAAAGGATCCCAGCCAGGACCAGAATACCTCATAGAGACTCGCCCTGGGCGGGCTGCTGCTGGCACCTTTCATTTTTCCTAAATAAGCCATTATGCCTCAATCTTGGAAACCGCTATTATCTTGGATTTTCATCATCATAGAGTTCCCATCCCCCATAACAGGAACCATTTGCCTGTTTATTTGGATTTAATCTTGATGACCCCCAGCTCTGAGGCGAAAAATGACAACTATTGCTTGGTGTGTCCTTGACTTAGGTCAAGGAGAACAAAAAAGGGGGCAAGTGCATTTATTTACCACTTATTCCAGGGCTTCTAGATGTAAGAATTTTAGGGGCGCGTAGGCGAGGACCAGGAACTGGCCCAGGAGATTATGTTCCTGTTCCTGGAATCCGTCCCGAAAAATCTCCGGAATCTTAAGCGTGCTCTAGATTAGAGTGGTCTCTCCCGAGCTTCGAAGCACGCCCACACCATCAAGGGCAGCTCTTCCAATGCTGGTTGCCTGGAGGCGGTTGAAGTGTCCCGGAAAATGGAGCAGGCCGGAAAGGAGGGGACAAAGGATGGTATGTTAAAGCTTTTGCCCTGGTTCGTAATTGACCCTTTTCAATCCGTCCATATCGCAGACTATGATTCCCAGGCGGCCACCTGGGCCCACGGGTAAGCAGGCGCTTTCCCCTTGACTTTCTTATCATGGATGTCCCATTTTGTTTTTTCCCCGATTTCTTCATCAATTCTGCTCTTAGTTGTTTGTCTCTTGACATAGTTATAGGTCCGGGCTAGTGAATATATACTGCCTGTTTTCCTTTTATTATGGAGCATAGAACATGACAAAAGTCGTGGATGTACAAGAAGCCCAAGCCAATTTTTCAGCATTATTGGAGCAAGCCCATTCCGGACAGGAAATTATCCTGGAAAAGGGCGGTAAGCCTTATGCCCGGCTAATACCGGTTCCATCAGGAGAATCTTCCCGCAAGCCCGGACGTCTAAAGGGCAAGGTCGGGGATGAATTTTTTGAGTCTCTGCCCGAGGAAGAGCTTGCAGCGTGGGAAGGAAGATGAGGCTATTGCTGGATACCCATGCCTTATTATGGTGGTTTACAGATGATCCCAGGCTGTCTGTCCGTGCACGAGAGGCAATCTTGGACGAGAGGAATACAATTTATGTTAGCGCAGCCAGCGCCTGGGAAATCGCCACCAAGCAGAGGATCGGCAAACTAAATGGTGTTCCTGAGGCAACGCAATTCTTCCCTGTGCTCGTTGCTGCAGACGGGTTTATTAATCTGGCAATAACGTATGTTCATTCCTTGAGAGCCGGGGCTTACACTGTACCACACCGGGATCCTTTCGACCGTATGCTGGCAGCACAAAGCGAGATCGAGATGTGCGCGCTGGTAACCCAGGATCCGGCATTCGAAGCCTTCCTTTGTCATACCTTTTGGTAATTACCAACATAGAAGGAGTTCTGGCCATAAATACGAGTACTTGCTTATGAACTTGTCCCAATTTCTTTGTTCATATAATCTCCCTCCGGAAACGCTCGGATACAGGCGGAGGAACCAGGGCGTGCTGTTTGGCGAAGATGTAGGATCTGGGCTTTTGCCAGTGTTTATTGGTGTGAGCTTTGGGGGTAATGGGTTCCATTTAAACAGCTACAGAGTCCCTGATGACTGAAAAGTCCAGCTTTCCCAACGGGTCTTTTTGGGTCCTCTCAGAGGCATCAAGTATTTCTATGGATACAATTTTGCCATCTTTGCCGTAATCAATAACCACACCATTTAGCTCTACAGAGTCTACAATGGTTTCTCCTGGAAGAAACTCTATATTCATAAGGTCATGTTTTGAATCATATTCAATTTCGGGGTGTTCCAGTGAAGAGAGTCCGTGGTAAGCGTATGCCTTGGGATTGGCATCGACAAACTCTCCGCTTTCAATATCATGAATTGTAATTGAAATAGGGGCTTCCATGAACAGGGTTTTAAATCGCTGTTCACTTTCCCGAAGGTCTTGTTCAGCCTGTTTACGTTCTGTGATGTCCCGGATAAGCTCCACTATATATTCCACCTCACCATTTTCCGAGATTATGGGGTTGGCCCGGCAGCTTAAATACTTCTTTAATTCAGGCACATACTTTTCCCCGGTCACCGGCTCTTTTCTGTTTTTTGCCTCCAGGCTTACGCAGCTTTCGCAAGGATTTTGTCTGCCAAGCAGGTTATAACATTTTTGCCCCTGAACCTTTTCCGGGCTCATGCCCAAAAACTCCAGTCCGGTTTTATTGTAGCGAACCACGCTTAAATCCGGGCGCTTGATACTCATGATATCCGGGGTGTTGTCCAAGAATGCTTCCAGTAGCGCCGTTTTTTCCTTGAGTGCCTTTTCGGTTTTTTTGTAGTTGCATCCAGGATGGGCAGCAGGGAAACAAGCAGGAGCATAATGCTTACAACGTGTGCTGTCCTGAAAGTGATTTTGGATAATGTTCTACGTTCAATGTGTCGTGTAAATGCGCACCCGATCTGCAAAAAAACGTGCCATGATTGTGCCGGTCAGTGCCTGAGCTGTATGTTAAATATCCCCCCATCCGGGATATATTCTGCGCATAAGGGGACGATACAGCTTGAAGTAAGCTATGGAGCCAAACTGACGTAAAAGGGCTTTTTTCAGAGAGGCGTCCCCGATGCAGTCCCGGCATAGGGGTTCCCTGATTCTAAAACGGCTGAAATCCTTTTTAAGCCTCTTGGCGGGAATGTCCTGCAGCACTGAATTCAAAGATCTTTCGGCAACATTTCCCAGAGGTATTGCCCCTTCGTGATCTTTGCAGCAGGGGACCACTGTGCCGTCGGCAAGAATGCCTGCCTGAGCCGATGCTCCACTGCAGTAGCCAAAAGACGCCTGGTAAACCTTTTGTGAGTCTTTATCCGCCCAGCAGTCCAGGGGAAATGTTTCTAGAGATAAACGGGGATGGAGCTCAAAAACTTGCCACCTACCGGGTCTGTAGCCTTTAATCTTTTTTTGGGCCTGGGAGATATCAAATAAATCGCCTATGTTTTGGTACAGACTCAGACACCAGTTTTCCAGAATATTTTGCATATCCCCGGCGTCACGGTTGATGGTCAATGGCTTATAAGGGCTCAGAAATAGATGAGGGGCAGTATCCAGAAATTTAAGGTGAATCGGGGTGGTGGAATTCTGATTCTGAAGGTTCATGCGGATATAGCGCATGATCCCCTGAAAATAGAGTTTGGAAGATAGCCTGTCTGGAGCTCCGCGCAGGGCAAAGCTTTTAGCATCAGGTGTCTGCAGGGAGATCGTGACCTTGGATATCCGGGAATTCGTAAGTTTTTCAGCATGTTCCGGGTAAAGGGCCAGGGTACTGCCGTTGGTGGTCAGATGCAGGCGGAGGCCCAGGCTGTGGGACAGGGATGCAGCCCGGAAAAAGTCTGGATGGAGTAAGGGCTCCCCCATGAGATGAAAGGCCAAGATGTTTGTCAGCCTATGTTCAGTTGCTTCTTCAAGGATTTTTTTTAGAAGCCCCCATCTCATATGCTGCCTGCGGCGCTTCATCTTTGCCTGCGGGCAGAATTCGCACCTGAAATTGCAGATGCTAGTTATTTCCAGATGGAGGCGCTCAAGAAACTTCATAACTTCTGCTTGTGCCCGGCACACAAGCTGTGCCGGGTCACCTGTCTTTTATATCCTTACAGAGGCGGAGCTATGGTCACCAGGACGCGCATATCGGTTTTCGCCCTGATGCCATGGGGCTCACTGATGGCGCAGACCAGTATGTCACCTGCTTTGGCCGGCAGAGTGCCGTCCTGGGCCAGGTACTCGCCTTCACCCTCCAGCACCTGGATGCTGAGTTCACCTTCGAGTTCATGGGAATGTATGGGCAGTTCCTGACCGGCTTTGAAGTTGAAATTGATGATCCGGAAATAAGGACTGTCATGAACCAGGTTTTTTTTCATGGCCTTGTCGCTGAAGGTGCCTTCCTGATAAATATTCATGGTTTTCATGGTTTTCTCCTTTTTGATGTAGTGTTAGTTTTTGTGTCCACATCTGACAAACGTTAAAGATAAAAGACCCGGCCGCCTCTTTTGCTCAGCAAAAACCACACTGACCCAGCCATGACCAGAAGAACAGCACCCATTATAATCGCTAGGCGCACGTAGGGCGTATCTAGCAAAAGCCGGAAGCGAAGCAGGCCATATGCCGCATCCATCCAGATAAAAGCCCCTACACTTAGGGCTCCGGCCAGAAAATAGCGCATAAAATCTTTGCGAGCAAATACAACCAGCACCAGCATGATTATCCACATAACCAGCTGAAAAAAGTCTCCGGCACGCAAAGCATGCGCACCCAATACAAGAAAAGACAGGCAAGGCAGAATAAGTAGAGCTTTGTTCATGGATTACCTCTTTTATTTGCATCTTAGACTTGAAATCATGTTATAATCAACAACTGCTCTGCACCTGAAGCTGCATATTCCTGGACTGAGCTGGTCCGGGTCTGCCTTCAGGCACAACCCGGCCCTGCCTGGAGATGACTACTTCCTCTACCGGAATATTTTTGCCTGCATCTGTTACAGCTTTTTCAGCAATCTTTAGCATTCCGGCGCAGCAGGGGACTTCCATGGAGGCAACTGTTACGCTTTTGATGTCCGCCTGCCTGAATATTTCTGTCAGGCGCTCAACATAATCATGGCAGTCGTCAAACTTGGGGCAGCCAAGCAGTATCTTTTTGCCGGGGAGAAGATCCTGGTGCAGTCCAGGATAGGCAACAGGAACGCAGTCCGCAGCAATCAAAAGATGTGCCCCTTTAAGAAACTGCGCATGAGGGGGAACAAGCCTGATTTGTACCGGCCAGTGCGTAAGAGCTGACTGGATGTTCTCAGCCCCTTGTGCAGATATATCTGTCTTGCCCGGAGCAAAGTCAGCCATAGCTGAACCGGGGCAGCCGCAGCCAAGCTGGGCGGGTTTTTCAGGCTCGGATTCCGGTGCCTGCTGGGCAGATTCCTGCTCTCGCAGTCTTTCTTGGACTGCTTCCATGTCGAATGGATCTGCCTCGCGTTTGATGACCGTGATGGCCCCCCTAGGGCAGTGACCCAGGCAGGCCCCGAGCCCGTCGCAATACTTTTCCGCCACCAGTTTTGCCTTGCCGTCCCGGATTTCAATGGCTCCTTCCTCGCATCCCGGGACGCACAGACCGCAGCCGTCGCAAAGCTCCTCATCGATTTTTACGATATCTCTTATTTCTCTGGACATGTTTTTCCTCCTTGTTATGCCCAACTTGTTATTCTTAAGCGGATTTAAAGTTAATATTTGAGATTGTTCCCTACCAAGCCGGGCAGGACTATTTTTGACCTGCCGTAAGTGCTTTATGCCTCAACCGGGCCTGCCGTTCCTTGACTTAAATCAAGCCAGCGGAAGAAATCGGGAAAATATTCAAAATTTATTTGGGTAAAAAAATGGTGAACAGTTGTAAATCAGCAGCTTTGATCTGCTACTTATCCCATTGGCTATACTTCGACTTTCAGGAGGAGTCGTTTCGACAGGAAAAAGTGAGCGGCTGGATTCTGGAAATGCTTACACTATGCCCAGAATGAGCAGGAGGGAAATAAGCAGGAGCATGATGCCTACAATGATCTGTACTGTCCTGAAGGTAATTTTTGATAATACTCTACGGCCTGTGACGGCCCCGGCAAAGGCAGCCGCTGTGGCCGCTGCAATCAAAGGCAGATTTTCTTGGATTTCGGGACTATGCACCATATCGGAATAGACCGTGATCCTGGAAATATCCGGTTACCCCACAAAAGCGATTACGTTTTTTTATTTCCGGTCTGCATGGCCTGCCAGCGCTCTTCACCCACGCATTCCCTGGCAGAAGAGCACCAGTCAACGCAGGAGGGTAGGCGGTCTCTGAAAACCATCTGCCTGCATTTCGGGCATCTCCTTTTGGCTTCATCTGAGAACATCTCTATTTCATGGCCACACCCCTGACAATTGATCAGGGTCACCTCCAGATTGCGGGTACTGCTGCCGGGGCACTGGATTGGAGTAGACATTTTATTCCTCCATGTTTTGATGCGCATGCAAAAAATATGTTTGCAGGCGAAAATATTATTCCCAATAGATGCATTCCACCGGGCAACTGTCTTTGGCCTCCTGGATCTGATCCTCAGGGCCGCCTTCCTCCTTGATCACATAGGCTTTTTCCTCGTTCTGATCAAAGGCGAAAACCTCGGGGCAGATCTCTACGCAGCTTTCGCATCCGATGCATTCCTCAGTGTCGATTATTACTTTGGCCATGATTTTTACCTCCTTATTGTTTTGGATAGTTTAAGCCATTTGAGTGGATTAATACACAAGCCAGAAAAAGCGTTCATTGACTTAAGTCAAGCATTGGAAGAAAATGTCAAAATATTTACTGGACTTTTTTGAGTGCTTTTGTCGGAATGATCACCGGCTTTCTTGGCGAGGCTTATGAAGGAAGTCCAGCACCTACTTGAACAAAGACCCTTTGAAATGCATACACAAATCAAATTCAAGTATATGCGGAACCGCAAGCCGAGCCTAGAAAAGCGAGAGCCGGGAAACACGGCTTGCAAAAATAATTGGTAAGTAAGTACAAAAAGTTAACAGCTAAATGTGGATTGTTAGATTACTGAGGGATGCCCGAGTTTCAGCCATTGCAGGTAGCGCTGGAACTCTTCTTCGAAGTTGTCGCTTAGTACCCCGGTTCCCAGATAGTGCTGGATCTCCTTGGTATCCCAGGGTTTAACCGCTTCTATCTCTTCCGGATTGTATTGGACCTGGCCCAGATAGCCGCAGGTGTAGGTGTACACTAGTTCGGACTCAAAGTCGTTGGAATGGATATACTGGTAGGCGAATTGCAAGTTGTGGGGTCTGATGCCCAGCTCCTCTTCCATTTCCCGGTACATAGCCTCTTGAATGGTTTCGCCGCAGTCCACGTGTCCGCCTACTGAGGTGTCCCACCGTCCTGGGGCAACCCGCTTGTGCGAGGCCCGTTTCTGCAAGAGCAGCCGGCCCTCTTGGTCCTGGACCAGGACGTGCACCACCCGGTGCAACAAGTCGTTGTTGCCGTGCACCTGCTTCCTGGGAGCAGCTCCGACAACCTGCCCCTGGGTATCCACAACCTCGAGTATTTCCAGTTCCCCGGCCAAGTGCCTGCAAACGAGTTCTGCCGCCTGGTCAGATTGCGCGGTTTGTTCCGGGCCGGACTTTTCCCATTGATGCCAGTCCGGGACCAGTTTTTCCAAAATTGCCGGGACAACTCCGGTCTGTTTGAGAGCAGCTATTTCCGGGCTGGCAACGTCGCTAAGAACCGCACAGGAACCGGTAGCACTTATTGTTTCCGCCATTCCTTGTGAAGGTCTAGCTGTATTTTCTGAACCTGAATTTCTGGAGGTTTCCTGTTTCTGAAGCGGGCCGTGGTAGGTAAAAGCAGGCTTGAGAAAAGGGCTGAAAGCCCTTTCCGGGGAATGGGAGAAAATTTCGAAATGCACGAAAGGCCAGCGCTGATGAATGGAATTCATTACCGCCGCGGCCCGGGCTACAGGGCCGGGTCCATGGGAATCCACAAGGTATGCAAGGTGTAGTTTCGGTTGCATGGAGCTCCTGGGTCAAGTTTTGTTGTTGGCGGACAACTTTTAACCATCCGAAATATTATATTCAATGATTCCTTGCAACAATTTTCCCAGGTGAGTAGATTGAAAGGAAAAAGGGCAAGCAATGTTGATGAAACAGGAGATCGCGGATATCTGTGAGCGATACGGGGTGCTGGATTTGTATGTTTTCGGCAGCCGGGCCCGGGAAGTGGTTTCCCTGGTGGAGGGTAGGATTTCCAATCTGGAACAACCCGAACCGGACGTGGATATAGGGATTCTTCCGGCTGATAAAGAGACCTGGACTCCGGAAAAAAAGGTGGAGTTTAGCATCGAGCTGGAAGACCGCTTCCAAGTGCACCGGGTGGATTTGATCCTGCTCCCGGAAGCGGATGCATTCTTGGCCCTGGATATTATCCGGGGAGAGTTGTTGTATTGCGCAGACCTGGATGATCAGGCCAGGTATGAGCTGTTTGTGCTTAGACGGGCCGGAGATCTCCTTCCCTTTCAGAAAGCCCGAACCAGGATGATACTTAAGGAGGGCGGCAGATGACGCCCGGGGAAATACGCTCCAACGTGGTCGGGGAACGGATCTCCTGGATACGGAGCATGATTGCCTCTATCCAGCAACTGCCCCTAGCCTCCTATCATGAATTCGTGTCTGATCCCCGCAACGCAGCCGCTGCTGAATCCTATCTCCGCCGGGGTGTAGAGGCCCTCTTGGACTTGGGACGGCATATCTTGGCCAAGGGATTTGCGGTTGCTCCTAGCGAATACAAGGAAATAGGGAACATGTTGGTCCAGGAGGGAGTTATCTCCAGGGAAAATGGAGACCTTTTGCGCAAGATCGCCGGATACCGCAATCGAATGGTGCATTTTTACCATCATGTTTCCCAGGAAGAGCTTTATCTGCTTTGCACCCAGAACCTTGGCGATCTGGAGACAGTGCTACAGGCCCTGATAGAGTTCCTTAAAAACCATCCGGATAAATTGGATAAACGCATATAAGAAAGGGGATGCCCAGGACGGCTGGTTACTTGGGGGCTATTCCTGAAAGCGATAACCCCGGCGGGGTACAGTAACGATATACGTAGGTTGGCTGGGATCGGTTTCAATCTTTTGGCGCAGGTGCTGGATGTGAACGTCTATGGTTCGGCTCCAGGCGTAGAGTTGACCCTCGCCCCATATCTTTTGCTTTATCTCCTTGCGGGTGACCAAGTTGCCTCGGTTTTGGATCAGTAGGGCCAAAAGATCGAATTGCTTGGGAGTCAATTCGATTTCCTGGCCCTGAACCCTAGCGTATTGATTGGTGAGATCCAGCTCCAGGTCCCCGACGGTTATCTTCTCAGGTACAGAAGAGGGCACTTCCCTGTGTCGCCTGAGTCTAGCTCGAATTCTGGCCAGCAATTCACGGGTCTCAAAGGGTTTGACTATATAATCATCCGCTCCCAGCTCCAAGCCCTGAACCTTGTCTTCCACCTGATCCTTGGCAGTGAGCAAAATTACCGGCAAATTGGGATATTTAGCCTTGAGATAGGTGCAGAAATCCAAGCCGTTTCCTTCCGGGAGAATAAGGTCCAGAAGAATCAGGTCCGGTTCGGACTGAGACAAGATTTCTCTGGATTCTTCCATGGACTGAGCAGTAAGAATCCTGAATCCGTAGAGCTCCAGGTTGGCCTTGAGCACCGTCAATATGTCCGGATCGTCATCGATTGCCAATATAGTACTGTTTTTTTCAGCCATTTAAATCCCTGATTGTTAACTATTCACCAGATATTTTTTTACCTCTCGCCCGCTAGGCCAGAGAAACCCAGTTAAACACCCAATTTAACCGGGCAGGCCCGAGCGTGAGATGTTTTTTAGGCGCTCTCACAAGCACCAAATTCCAAACTCCAGCGAAAGCAGACCACTGACCACTGCCTACAGGCTACAGATCACTAGATACTGATAACCCTCGGGGTAATCGGAAAACGATTCGGGCACCTTGCCCCGCTTCCGCCTCCTCAGCCCAAACCTTGCCTTTATGGGCCTGGATTACGCTTCTGCAAATGGACAATCCCAGGCCACTGCCCTCCTTGCCCCCGAGTTTGATCAGCTTGTCAAATACCCTTTCTCGCTCGGAAAGAGGGATACCTGGGCCTTCATCGGTTACTTCCACCCGAACCTGATCCTGTTCTTCAAAGGCCTGGATCAGGACTGTGGAATTATTCGGGGTGAATTTCAGGGCATTGCTTAGCAGATTGACCAGAACCTGCTGGATGCGGTCCTGATCTGCTAGAATAGGCAGGGTTTCAGGAGTCTTTACCTTGAAGTGCACATTTTTGCTTGTTCCCAGGGAGAACTCCTGAACTGTCTCCTCGATCAACTCTGCTAAATCGAAATGGTTCCAGGAAAGCTGGGTCTCGGCGTCGTTCTCTATCCTTTCCAGGTCCAGCATAGTGGATACCATCCGAATCAGCCGGTCCGTGTTGTTTCGCACCAGCTCACAGAAATCCAGAAGCTGGCTGCATTCCCGGGTATCATCACTTTTTTGGGAAATAGAATTTATCCGGGTGGTAATGTATTCCATGGATCCCTTGATCGAGGTCAGGGGAGTGCGGAGCTCATGGGAAGCCCGGGCAATAAAGTCCGATTTTTTGCGGTTAATTTCCGAGAGTTGCTCATTGGCCTGGATAAGCTTGTGGTTAGTATTTTCCAGATCTTGGGTGGCTTCGTGTATCTTGTTTTTCAGGTCATGGTGATACTCTGTAAGCCTGGAGGCCATGTCCGCAAAGGTATGGGAGAGTTCCTCTAGCTCGTCCCCGGTTCTGCGCAATTGGGAAGGGTCATAGCTGCCCTCGGAGAATTGCTTGATGGACTGGGAGAGGTCTTGGACCGGTCTTAGCACCAAATAACGCATCATAAGGATCATGGCCGCGCTCAGGGCTACGGTTACCAGGATCATGGCAGTTAGCATGGTGCGACGGTTCTGGGCGGCCTGGTTCATGGTCTCTTCCAAGGGAAGGGTTACGCTGATGGCCCCGTGCACGTCTCCCACTTGAAAACCTTGATGTCCGTGGCAATGCAGGCAGGCCTCCTGAGTATAAAGCGGGGCGATGTAACGCATGTGGGGTTCCTCATCTATGGTCTCGGTCTGGATGAGCTCCTTCTGGTTGGTGTTCCTGAAGGTTTGAATGGCTTGTTTTTCCAGTTCGTCCGGGGCGTTTTCTGGGTTCATGAGTTTTGTGCTGGTGATATTGAACCAATACTCCCCCTCGTCCCGGGCCTGCTCGGCTAGTTCCTTGGTTACCATGGCCGGAGTCTTGAGGCCGTAAGCACCTCCCTCTTGATCCCTGATCTGAAGATCTTCTGCAAAATAGCCGCTGTCTTGTCCCGGTACATCCCTTACAAAAATGCCGCCGTGATCCGCGATCCAGGCACGGGTAAGCACCAATTGCTGGAAAACGGCCCTGGCCTTGTTTTCCGCCTGCTCCAGGATAAAGCGCTCCTGGCGCTCATTCAGAACATAAAAGGTCATCCCCAGGGCCGCTAACAGGGTTAAGGAACAGCCAATAATAAATTTCAAGCTCAGGCTGAGTTGCATGGATAATTATCCGTATTCTTTACATTTTTGTTATCTTCCTACTTTTTTTATCAGCTATCTACTTGAAAATCAATAAGGAAGGATCCCCCTGAAACATGCATTGCTGGGACTATCTAGGCTCTTTCTTTTCGGATGTCTTTGCATCCTGCATCCGGGCATCAGCCTCAGCAAAGCAATATTCAAGGGGATCCCTGGAGTTTCAGTTGCACCGCGTTAACTACTTTCCGGCCATCATGGCCTCGATATCCTCCTGGACTGATCCTATGGGCTTGATATCAAACTTGTCCACCAGGACCTGGGCTACATTCTGGGACAGGAATGCCGGCAGGGTGGGGCCAAGACGAATCCCTTGAATCCCCAGGCTGAGTAGGGCCAGAAGCACAGCCACTGCCTTTTGCTCGTACCAGGCTATATCAAAGGACAGGGGCAGCTGGTTGATATCCTCCAGGCCGAATGCCTCCTTGAGCTTCATGGCGATTACTGCCAAGGAATAGCAGTCGTTACACTGCCCGGCGTCCAGTACCCTGGGGATGCCCCCGATCTCTCCCAGATCCAGCTTGTTGTAGCGGTACTTGGCACAGCCCGCGGTGAGAATGACCGTGTCCGAGGGCAGATTTTGGGCCACTTCGGTGAAGTAGTTGCGGCTCTTGTGCCTGCCGTCGCAGCCGGCCATGACAATGAAGCGCTTGATATGTCCGGATTTTACCGCTTCTACCACCTTGTCCGCCAGGCCCAGGACCTGGTTGCGGGCAAAACCGCCCACGATCTTGCCGGATTCAATCTCTTCAGGCGGCTGGCAATTCTTGGCCTTTTCCACTACCTGAGAGAAGTCCTTGCTTCCGCCTTGGGGCCGGTCCGGAATGTGCTGGGCTCCGGGATAGTTGACCACCCCGGTGGTGAACAGCCTATCCAGATAAGTGTTATCCTTCTTAAGGGGAACCAGGCAATTGGTGGTCAATATGATCGGACCGTTGAAGGATTCGAACTCCTGGGTCTGGTGCCACCAGGACCCACCGTAGTTTCCCACGAAGTGATCAAATTTCTTGAAGGCGGGATAGTAATTGGCAGGGAGCATCTCCCCGTGGGTATAAACGTCAACCCCGGTGCCCTCGGTTTGCTTGAGAAGCTCCTCCATGTCCTTGAGGTCATGACCGCTGATGAGTATGCCGGGTCTGTTCCGCACCCCAATGTTTACCTCGGTAAGCTCTGGATGGCCGTAGGCATCGGTGTTGGCTTGATCCAGAAGAGCCATGGTGTTTACTGAGGTTTGGCCTGCCTGCATGACCATGCTGATCATTTCATCCACGGAAAGATCCTTGGTAGTGGAGGCCAGGGCCTGCATGATAAAGGAATAGATATCATCCTTTTCCTTGCCCAGGATGGCGGCATGATCTGCATAGGCAGCGATTCCCTTGCAGCCGATGACCAGAAGTTCTCGCAGGGAACGCACGTCCTCGTTTTCCACTGCGGTGATGCGCATGTCCTCGGACAAGGCCTTAGCCTTCATCTCTTCCTTGTCCTGGGAGTACCAAGTAGCGCATTCCGGCAAGGGGTCCGGCAGATCGCTTCCTAATTGGGACTTGACTTTTTCCCGGACCTTCAGGGCTTGCTGGATCCGGGCCATGATCTCATCGTCATCCCAAGCCACATTGGTTACGGTGGTAAAGAGGGCCTTGCACACAAAATGGCCTGCTTCCCTGTCTATAGTGCCCTTTGCCTGGAGCTTTTCACCATAAACCGAGATTCCCTTGCACACGTAAATCAATAGATCCTGCAGATCCGCGGTTTCTTCTGGTTTCCCGCACATGCCCTTGACTGTGCAGCCCTGATTCTTGAGTGTTTCCTGACATTGAAAACAAAACATTTTGGTTCCTCCTTGATTTAAAAGTTGTTGACTTGAGGCCCAAAATAAAGTTTTTATTCGATTATACCTTGACTTAAGTCAAATGGTAAGAAAAAAAATCTAATCTGGAAATTTTTCCGTAATCAATGTATCGGATATGAAATCGAATTCCCGGTGGCACCCGAATCTTGATGGCAGCGGGATCCTCAAAATTGTATAGAATTATAAAAAGGTCTTTTTATGCCACAGGATCTGGAGATGTTTCCGGTGTTTGCATCCCTGCAACCCGAGCAGAGACGGGCCTTGGCTGACATATCCGGGATCAACAGGTATCCCGCAGGACATTTAATCTTTCAGGAGAACGATCCTGGGGATGGGTTTTACGGGATAGCGGAAGGCAAGGTTAAGATTTTCAAGTCCTCTCTGCAGGGCAAAGAGCACATCCTGCACATATTCGGACCGGGAGAGATCTTTGCCGAGGTGGCGGTGTTCGCAGGGCGCAATTTTCCGGCCAATGCCCTGTGTTTGGAGGAGAGCAGGCTGATATTTTTCCCCAGGGACGCCTTTAGAAGTCTTCTCTCCGGGGATCCGGATCTGGGCATGAATCTGCTTGGCCTGTTATCCCAGAGGCTTAGGCACATGGTTTCCAAGGTGGAGGAGCTAAGCCTCAAGGAAGTTCCCTCCAGGCTGGCAGCGCATCTGCTTTTGCTCCGGGAAAACCTGGGCCAGGACGAGTTCCAGCTGGACCTGAGCAAGAGCCAGCTGGCCGGATTTTTGGGCACCATACCGGAAACCCTTTCCCGGGTAATCCGCAAAATGATCCAGGAGGAGTTCATGGAGATTAAGGGTAAACAGGTGCGGCTCCTGGATATAGAAGGACTTCAGGAATTGGCCCAGGGGAGCTTGAGGATGTAGAGGCCAGAGGTCAGGAGTCAGTGGCCAGTGGCCAGTAGCCAGTAGTCAGTGGTCAGTGGCCAGTAGTCAGTGGTCAGAGAGCCTGCCCCGGACGAGATCCGGGGTCAGTGGTGAATCCCGCACTTGGGAACGTACCCAGGCCACTCCTGCGTTCATTTCCGGCACCCACTTTTAAATGCTCATTATTTGCCAGGCACTTACTCACTACCTCCTGACTCCTGCCCCCTGTTCTAACCTATCTCAGCGGCTATTGCATCACCCACCTGGCTGGTAGTCATGCCCATGCGGCCGGCGGATTGACTTTCCATTCGGGGAAGGACCTTGGCCACAGCGTCCTCCACTGCCTGGGCGGCTTGCGTTTCGCCCAATTCGTGGAGTAGTAGCTGGCCAGCCAGGATGGTGGCCACTGGGTTGGATTTGTCCTGGCCGGCGTACTTGGGAGCGGATCCGCCGATGGGCTCAAACATGGACACTCCGTGGGGATTGATATTGCCCCCGGCGGCAACCCCCATGCCTCCCTGGGTAATAGCCCCTAGATCCGTGATAATGTCCCCGAACATGTTGTCCGTGACCACGACATCGAACCATTCCGGGCTTTTGACCATCCACATGCAGGTAGCGTCCACATGGGCGTAATCGGTTTCCACTGCGGGAAATTCCCTGGCCATGTCCTGAAAGACCCGGTTCCATAGGTCAAAGGCATAGGTCAAAACATTGGTCTTGCCGCACAAGGTCAGCCTTTTCCGAGGGCGGCTTGCCGCAAGCTCAAACGCGTAGCGCAGGCAGCGTTCCACTCCCATGTAGGTGTTCACGGATTCCTGCACCGCGACTTCGTGAGGGGTCCCCCGGCGCAAGAATCCACCGCTGCCGGCGTACAGCCCCTCTGTGTTTTCCCGGACTACAATATAGTCTATATCCTGGGTGCCCTTGTCCTTCAATGGGCATTCCACGCCAGGGTAGAGTTTTACCGGGCGCAGGTTGATGTATTGGTCCAGCTCAAAGCGGGTCCGGAGCAATATGCCCTGTTCCAGTACTCCGGGTTTGACCTCGGGGTGGCCTATGGCTCCCAGGTAGATGGCCTGGAAGGTCTTGAGCTCCTCCAAAACCGAATCCGGCATAACCTCGCCGGTTCTTAAATAACGCTCTCCACCCAGATCATAAGCGTGCCAGTTTAATCTGAAGCCAAAGCGCTCTCCAGCAGCTTCCAAAACTTTTTGTCCTTCCCGGATGGTTTCCGGTCCAATACCGTCTCCCGGAATCAACGCCACTTTATGTTCGCGCATGCATCACTCCTTAAATATTTTTACAGTATTTGCACAGGTTAGATAGATTTCCCGGAAAAATCCGGTTCTTCTCCGTTTCATTCCTTCCTTTCCTGGTCCTGTTTCTTCTGTTCCTGCTCCTCTTCGGTTTCATCAGCCTGGGCCTCCTCTCTTTCCCGGACCACCTCCTGGGAGGCATCGGATTCGGTGTAATACTGAATCTGGGGCGTTTCCTCGGGTGGTTTGGGTGCCGGTTCTTCAGAAGTGGGGGGCAGCTTCTTTCTGGTTTCCTGTATAACCCGCATGGGCGGGGCATCTCCGGTCTTGTCCTCGCCAAACCAAAGGGTACGGTGGGGGAATGGGATCTCAATACCGCGTTCATCAAAGACTCGCTTCATACGTTCCAGAAAAGCCCGTCGGACTGCAAACTGGCGCATGGGAAGGGTTTTCATCCGAACTCTGATATCAACTTCATACTCGCCCAGCCGGTTCAGGCCAAAAATTTCCAACTCGCCTATGATGTCCGGCCCCCAGGTTTCATCCTGCTGTAGCTCCTCAGCTACGTCCTGCAGGGCCTGAACTACTTCTCCATAGTTTTCCTTATAGGCTACCTGGGCATCAACCAGGGCATAGCCGTAGTTGCGGTTATAGTTGAGCACCGTTGTGACGTCTCCAAAGGGGATTACGTGTACTGTTCCGTGAAGATCCCGCAAGGTAACGGTGCGCACGGTCAAGTGTTCCACAGTGCCAGCATGTCCGCCGGCCTCCACCCAATCGCCCACTGCAATGGAGTCCTCGATCAGAATAAAGGCACCTGTGATTACATCCCTGACCAGGGTTTGGGCTCCGAAACCCACTGCCAGTCCTAGTACACCAACTCCAGCCAGAAGGGGGGCAATATTTACGCCCAGTTGGGAGAGAACGCTCATTCCGGCCACCAGGACCAGGACAATCAGGGACACGTTTTTCAAAAGAGGCAGCAAGGTCAGTAAACGGGTGCTGGGCTTGCCGCCCTCCTCTTCCTCTTTACGCTCTCTGGCCAGGGTTTTTTCGATCTTGTTGCTGATAAGCTCCCAAGCCAGGAATGATCCCCCGATTATCAGGGCCAAAAGCAGCAGGTTGGACATAAGGGATAGACCCTGGGGAGAGAATATCCAGGTCAGAATGCCCAGGCCCCATATCTGCAGTATGGAAAAGATCGCAATCAGGCTTATCAGGCCTTTGAGAACATACTGCAGTATAGGCAAATATCTATTGGCCCTGGCTTCGAGTCCTGGATATTTTTCCTGTAGTTCCGTACTGATTTGGAATAATCGGTCTATACCCCGCAAAATCAAACGGATCAGAAATGAGGCCAGAGCAACAATGATAAAGGTCAGAATGAGGGATCTGGCCAAAAAGAACAGCCCTCCTTCAATCTCCAAGGCCCAGGTGCCGAACAATCCCAGAATTATCAGAATGGCACCGATATGCCAGAAGTGAGCCAGGTAGCGGCGCAATACCAAGAAGGCCTGCAAGGGGCCATTTTTTTGCCGGGATGCATCAGAGGGCGGCTCCTCTTCGGGTGGCTCTTGGGGTCCGCTCAGACAAGATGCTACCGAACTCCGATTCTGCAGCACCAGAATAATGGCCATAACACTGATTATCAAACCAAGCAGCTTCAGAAAAGAGATGTACAGGCTTGATGGAAGGCCTAGCAGCAGGGCTGCTTCCAGGATGAAATACCCGTAAACCCCGAGGACCACAAGCCTGCGAACCCAGATATAAAGGTAGTGTACGCATTCACTCTCCAGGGGTACAAGCCTCAGGGACGGTGCGCCTGGAACCAGCACCAATTTGGTCAGGGCCAGGATTATCCGGACCAAAATAATGGCGTTGATCAGGGTCAGGGCAACCAATTGGGTGCCTGTCCGGGGCTCAAGCAAAGGAAGCAGAACGTAAGCTGCCACTGCAAAGGCAGCCACCGGAATCAGTTCCAGAAGGGTAGTTCCCAGCAGGAACAGTGCCCGTATCCCCATGTTATAGGTTTCCTTGTCCTCTAGGCTCTTTCTGGCCTTTTGCAGCAGGCGGCGGACCACTCTTTCCGCTGCAAAACCCGCCGCCAGTACCAGGAGTACCTTGCCCGCCATCTCGCCCCAGGTCTTCAAGACCTCCGGATCCTGGGCCTGCTTAGCCAGATCCATGAACATCTCCGGAATCTGGAGCAAGTTTTTGCCCGCATTGGACAATATTTGGTTTATTTCCTGCATAAGCTCGGAAAGGAGTGTTAACAAGTTGCCCAGCAAACCACTGGGCTTAGTTTCGTCCAACTCCTGGGGGCTTGCGGGTTCTCCGGTCTCCTGGGAAGCCAGCAAGGCCTTAAGATCCTGCTTTAGCTCTTCCCTGCGTTCCGGATCCTCCAGATCCTGTAGCAGACGCTCGATGCTGGCAGGAGAAATCTCTTCAGCTTCATGAACGTTTGTTTGCTGGGCTTTAACAAAGCCAAAGCTGGTAAGAACAAGAAAGAAGCCCAGTATAATGGGTAAGAAGAGTTTGAGATTGCTCCATCTCGGTTTCATAAGATTACCTCTAGGCTGGAAAGGAGTTGGAAAATTTTGGATTCTTTGGTAAAAAATCAGTCCAGAATAGAAGATGCAACTGTTCACTATTTTTGTTCAAAAAAATGTAACTATTCACCAAATCATTTTGGCTCTTTCAGCTCAAGTGTACGCCAAGCCTGAAATGTTTTTCCACTCGCCCGCTACGCTAGAGGCGCCCAGTTAAATACCCCAGAGGGGACCCCGATTTAACCGGGCAAGCAGAGGACGCAGAGATAAGAGGTATTTTTCATTGCCCTGAGCCGGGGCAATGAAAAAGGCTCTCGCCCCTGCGGGGGAGCTTGTTATTCATATACACCGGCTCGGTGGATATGAATTTTTACTTCTCTCCTCCCAAGCTCTGCTTGCCCAGCCTGCCCCGTGTATCTTCTTCTAATACACTGGGGTGAAACCGGGTTCCCTTTCAAGGGTGCTTGCCTGGTGAAATAGACGGAGTCTCAGCGCAGCTGATTTCACCGGGTTTCACCGGGGCGCCTCTAGGGCCGGCAGGCCCGGGCGTGAGATATTCTCTTCTTTACGAGACCGGTGAATAATTTAAGTAGAATGTGGTGAATAGATGCAAAAAAATAACTGAACTGTTCCCAGTAAAAACTTTATAACTCTTGGTTAGCTACTACAAGAAGTTAGTTGGTTTTGTAAACCAAAATAGTTGTTTCCCCTGTTTTTTGAACAAGCCCAGGAGAAAAGCGGTGCTAATCTACAGCTTGTCAGCATTCTTTTCTGTTTTTTACGTACTGGATCGGGTAGGTGAAACTGAAGACGTGCTCGATGAGGGTTTCGGCATCTTTTTACAGGAGGACGCCCAAGAGGAGAGTGATACCGGAAAAAAAGTATTGCTACAAGATCCTGCTAAAAAAAAGCTGGAAAAGGTTGGGGAAAAGACTCCGGCGGACTGGATGAAACAGCCGGTGGAAGAAACCTTGAAGGGCCTGGATTACATACCAGTCTGTGAAAAGAACTATGAAGAAGAGGTTTACAAGGCTGACCGGCCGGTGATGGTGCTCTTCTACAACAATGAAGGGGAGGGGTCCCAAGGGCTGGCTGCCCTGGCCAGGATGTTGCATAAAAGTTTCCCCGGAATAAAATTTTGCGCCTTTGAATTAACTCCAAAAGCTAACTTGAGACGTTCCCGTCTTGAGGAGTTTAAAAAGAAATATCCCTTGGAGACTTCGCCTGCACTGGTTTTCTATAGAAAGCGCAAGGGCAGGGTGAAATATCTAGGACAGTTGCATGGGGGAATAACCACTACAGAGTGTTTGGAAAGTGAATATAAATTTCTCGCAAAATATGTCCTGCCCAATAAGGTTCTTAATTAGTTTATAGGGTTGTTCCTCCTGCGAAACTTGTTGTAGTTTTAATTCTCGTAACTATTCACCAAATCTTTTTGGCTCTCGCCCGCTAGGCTAGAGGCACCCGGTTAAATACCCCAAAGGCCTGCCCCGTGTATCTTCTTCTAATACACTGGGGTGAAACCGGGTTCCCTTTCAAGGGTGCTTGCCTGGTGAAATAGACGGAGTCTCAGCGCAGCTGATTTCACCGGGTTTCACCGGGGCACCTCTAGGGCCGGCAGGCCCGGGCGTGAGATATTCTCTTCTTTACGTGACCGGTGAATATTTTGGTAAAATATGTGGTGAATAATTGCTAATTCTCTATAAAAAATAAGCTATTGCCTGAAAACTTTTGACTGACAAGGGTCTATGATGAGCAGAAATATCATTCAAACCGGACTGGATAGGTGTTTCGATCTTTACGGGAGGGAAATATCCTGCTCCGGCTCCGGTCAGGATGCCGCCCTCCAGGTGGGAGAACCTTGGCCCCAGCCCAGGTTTACGCTGATACAGGAGGATCTTGTCCGGGACGAACTTACCGGGCTTTACTGGACCCGCAAGGCAAACTTTTTGGATTTTCCCTTGACCTGGAACGAATCCCTGGATGAAGTCAAGGAGATGAACAAGGAGGGTTTCGCCGGATTCAACGATTGGAGGCTACCCAACAGAAGGGAGATACGTTCCTTGATCTCCCACGGACAAAGGAAGCCTGCACTGCCTGCAGACCATCCCTTTCAGGACGTGTTCCTGGGATGGTACTGGACATCAACTACCTCGGCCATGGCTCCTGCCTATGCCTGGTATGTGCACTTGGAGGGGGCAAGAATGTTTTACGGAGGCAAGGAGCAGCGCTATTTGACCTGGCCCGTTCGGGGAGATCCCAGGCATGTTACGTTAACCGGACAGCGGGAGTGTTTTGATCCATACGGCCGGAAGATTTCCTGCTCCGGCACAGGGCAGGATCCTGATATCCCTGTAGGTGAGCCCTGGCCGAGCCCTAGGTTTTCCAGGCAGGGAGATGAAATACTGGATCACTTGACTGATCTGGTATGGCATGATCCTGGAGCATTCCGGTCTCCGACTTTAAACTGGGAGCAGGCCCTGGATATGGTGAGCGGAATAAAGAAAGATGACAAGTGGAGACTGCCCAACATAAACGAGTTGGAGTCCCTAGTGGATGCTTCTGCTCATTCCCCGGCCCTGCCCGAGTTGCATCCCTTTACCGGTCTGAACGACGGGTATTGGTCCTCGACTACCAGTTTTTTCGAGACAGACTGGGCCTACGTGCTCTACTTGAACAAGGGAGCAGTGGGAGTAGGGCACAAGCCGGCCCAGGAGTTTTTTGTATGGCCGGTGCGTCACAGAGAATTCTGAAAACGTATTCCCCTGTTGTTGTGGGGATAAATGCATAAAGTGACAGACCGTAGTCCTGGAAAATGTGTAAAACATGGTGAGTAGCTTCGAAAATCTAATGGGTAGTATAGCAGCACTGCCCTGAAAAAACTGTGGTGGTCCGGTTTTTTTGCCGTTTTTTGCTATGGTTTCAAGGGAGCTAGATTGGTATAATTTTAGCCCCGATCCCGCAGGATCGGGGCTGGTTATGTCTTAAGCCTGTTTCAGGTCCTCTATGATCTTCTGCAGCTCGTTGGCCTGCGTTGCCAAATCCGACACCGCCTGGGCGGACTGGGTCATGGCCTCAGAGGTTTCCTTGGCAATCCGGTTCACTTCTTCCATGCTCTTGTTTACTTCCTCGCTGGCTGAGGATTGCTCTTCACTAGCGGTAGCTATGGATTGAATCTGATCGGCTGCACTCTGGATCGTGGAAACAATCTGTCTCAGCTTTTCATCGGATTGATTGGCTAGTTCCGTGGCCTGGTTTACCATCTGGGTGGCCTCGTCCATGTTCT
>CAZNYT010000034.1:0-22770 GCA_964577315.1 uncultured Desulfovibrionales bacterium | reverse complement strand
CTTAAGCTATATAGGTGAGTCCTATGCTCCCTTCCCTCCATACGAGAGCATGGAAAGGTCTTGGATGAGGGGGTCGGTTGGGAAAAAAGTAAATGGTGATGTGTTTTTGGGGGGCAATCTTAAATATCTTTCCATGGATGTGGGAGGGCAAAGCGATAATGCCATTGGGTTGGATATAGGGATATTATATCAGGCAACAGAAGAATGGACCTTGGGACTTTTAATCCAAGATATAAATGAGCCAGAGGTGCATAATTATTATTACATCAGGAATGTGCGACCGGCTATTTCCTACAAACCTGGTGAAAACTTTATCATTGCTTTTGATGTTTACGATTTTACCGATGAGTTGGAGAGAGATTTTCATTTGGGTGCTGAATATCAATGGACTGATATGTTTGCCAACACGGACAACTTGGATATGGTTGCCCTGAGAGCCGGTATTTACCAGGAAAATATAACATTGGGAGCAGGAGTAGAGTTGCTGGACAGCCTGAGACTGGATTATGCTTTTTTGGGAGATGATCTTCTAGATACCCACCAGATAGGCATGTCGTACAGATTTTGATGGATTGAACACCATAGACAATAAATTTCTTGACTTTTTGTCTTTGTGCATAGTATTTGTTTTTTTAGTAATCTTGTAAAAATGTAATACAACAACCTGGGTAATTGAGTTTTTGTTTTCTGTGGTGGGAAACAGGGTATGCAATGTTGATAGTCATAGTAAGGCTCTAGTAACTTGCCCCTGGGCATGATAGAACCTTTAACTTATCTCTGTTAAGAACTCTGATGAACCTTGTGAACTTTAACTGTTTGTAAACCAAAGGGGGATAGGTAATGAGGTTCAAAAGATATTTGTGCTTCCTGCTAGTTTCTGGGTTGGTTTTGTTGTGCACGCCCGCTTGGGTGGGGGCTGAAAAGGAGTTGAACTATAATTATGTCCAGGGACAATTGGCCTGGTACCCCAGTGC
Source organism: uncultured Desulfovibrionales bacterium (assembly GCA_964577315.1). Lineage (GTDB taxonomy): Bacteria > Desulfobacterota > Desulfovibrionia > Desulfovibrionales > Desulfonatronovibrionaceae > Desulfonatronospira. Next base: position 21,796 of record CAZNYT010000034.1, on the reverse strand, counting down.
TGATCTTGCAAAGTCTAGTCAGGACTATCTTGGTATAGATATGCGCGGTTCTTATCAGATCTTGCCGGATTATCCCGAGTTTTTTGCTTTTGGGGAGTTGCAATACTTGACCGATGATGCGGATCTTACCAATTTTCATTTTGGCGGGGCATATCGCGGTGAGATCCATGAACAAACCGATTTTTATGGTGGATTGACGATTGAGTATACAAAGTTTGATTGGGATAATGGGGACGATTCTGATATAGCTCTGGGCCTTCGAGGCGGGGTTCGCCATATTTTGACCCCGGACTGGGAGTTGGGAGGTCAATTGCGGCTCATAACAGGTGATTATGATTACGTGGGCCTGCGGGGGAATGCTCAATATGCTTTGCAGGAGAATCTGGGACTGGTGATGGAGTTGGATCTTTACGACGGAGAATTAGGTTTTCAGGGTGGGGTGCGCTATAACTTTTAGCCTCTCTGCTGATTTTTTGCCCGGACTGCGAGTTATATTTTAAATTTTTTTTGTTTTTACGTGCTCCCTGCTATCGCCAAGGGTTTGCTACTTGCTCTACCTTGGAAAGAATCTTTGCCTCCGGGTGCAGAAATGCTGGGTGTCCCGGGTTCTTGGACTGGATTTTCCCAGGGGCAAGCCTTGCAATAACAGGGAGCATTTCTTTTTTTCTTGGCGATAGTGCTTCTTCTCAGGACAACGCCCATTCCGTCTAAATCGTGAAACGTTTTGATTGTGGATCATAGGAGCAAGACCATTTGTTTGCGCGTAAACGTCAAGAGGTTGCCAAGGACTGTTTTTATTCTGTGCGGCTTGCTATGTCTGGTCGCCTTTCCTGCCTTCTCGTGGGCCCACGAGAATAACCCCCGCTTTCTGCTTATCCACCTGGACGGGATATCTTCGGAGGTTTTCTATTCCGAGCTGGAAAAGGGCAATCTTCCCCATCTGGAGTCCACTTTTTCGGACCACGGAATGATCCGCCACGGGATCACCTATTTTCCTCCCATCACCACGGTAGTTGTTTCCCGGATTAAGGAAGGCAAGGGCAAGTATGAAGGCCCGGTGGTGGGTTGGGGCGGATACGAACGTGAGGAGGAGCAGGTTTACGGGATGAGCGGGGCAGCTTTGCGGTCGTATCAGCACATGTTTAGGCGCTCTTATACTCATACCCTGGGAAGTTATCCGGGGTGGCAACTTCATCCCGGGTTAAATTTTTTGCAGGCCCCGGATTTGTTGGATAAATATCCCGCTGTGGCTTTGTACTGGTTCAGTACGGACGCCTATGGACACAGGTACGGCAAGGAAGCCCAGATTCAGGAGCTTTACCGCTTTGATTCCACCTTTGGCATGATGATGGACCGGGTGGATCGAGATGTAAATATTGTTGTTTATTCCGATCACGGGATGATATTCGGGGAGCATGAGGACCCCAAGGAGCGGATGCAGGAGCTGCTGGGGGATGAATTCATTACATACGCCAATCCCAATTTGTTCTTGTCCCAGGATGCGGATCATGAAGATGTTGCCCGGACCTTGATAACCGAGGAAGTGGTGGATTTTACCTTTTTCCAAAAAGAAGACGGCAAGGTGGTCGGTTATCATTCTGGGGGACGTATGGTTTTTGAGGAAGAAAACGGCAAAATAAGATACATATACCAGGGCAAAGACCCGTTTGGATACTACCAAGGAGGGTATGATGGCTCCTACCTGAGCTATGAGGACTGGCTGGAGCTGACTCATTCCTGGGAGTATCCGGTAGCTCCGCACTCAGTGTATAATTTCCTTCAAAACCCTGATTCGGGAGACGTGCTTGCTGTGGTGGAAGCGGAATACGATCCCCAGGGACTGGGAGAGCATTACTCCCTGCATGCCCGGGACATGAGGGTCCCGGTTCTGCTGCGCGGGGCGGAGCTGGAGCATCTCTATGACCGGGAGTACATCCGGCTGTCCAACTTGGTCCCGGAAATACCAGCCCTGGAACCTGAAGATTTTGAAAAGCCTGTATCCAAGCGGGAAAGGCATTCAGTGTATTTTGCCGGAATAAACACGGACCCGGAGGCAGATATTTATCATTTTGAAGGTACCTATTCCCCGGCCTATCGCTGGAGGATCAGTGCCGCCACCCGGGGGGAAAGCGATGCCCGGGCCTGGGCCAAGTACGATCTCTTGAGCACTTTCAACTCCCGGATATGGTTGGGTGGCGGCGTGGCAGAAGAGGACTGGGATCCAGAGCTGGAACTTGTGGCTGGCTACGAATTCAGCCTGCTTGATTTCACTGCCTATTACCGCGGGCATTTTTCCACGGGTTCTGGAGAAAACTTTTGGGGGCTGGGCTGGGAGGTGGCTCCCGGGTGGGAGCTAGAGCTCAGGGATCTGGATAGTTTGGGCTTGCGGTTTAGCTGGTAGCCCGGCTTAAGGCCTTAAGGCCCTGAATCATTCAGGTAGACAGCCTTAATATTTTGATAAATGTTTGACAATGGATTGTAAGTTAGGGAAATGGAAATAATTCACTTGTTTTATTTTTTGTCCGGTTAAACCTGCTGAGCCGGGACCCGGCATCCCTTCCATTTGACTACTTATGAAGGAGCGGGAGAGTATTAAAGTGAGTGCCGGGTGTTTAACCAGGTCAACCTTTAACCTTTTACTTTAAACTCTCAAGTCAGGAGGTAGTGGTATGGAAACGGTTTTGTTCAAGAGTGAAGAGAGAAAGAGCATCCAGGAAGTGGCAGCAGTACTGCGCCAGATAGCGGATCGGGTGGAAGGCGGCGAGGTGGTGCTGACCCGAGGCACCGAGGAAGTCCGTTTGAATCTGCCCTCCAACGTTACCCTAGAGCTCAAGGTGGAAGAGGAGACCAAAAAGAACACCAAGAAGTCTTTGGAAATAGAGATTGAGTGGCCGGAAAACGGGGAGGAACAAGGGTCGCAAGAGGTAGGTATCGGTTAGAACAGCCCAGGGAAGTGTATGTTGCTGTTTGTCTGTGCGGCCGGGTTCTGTAATTTGACCCGGCCGCAAGCTTTTCGCCTCGCTGGTATTGAGGAGTACGCCCAGCAAGTTCCTGGGATTCTAAGCAGCAGTCCACCTTAATATCTTTTCTTGCCTTTTGTCTGCCGTCCCTTTAGGATAATTTGTTGTCAATTCCGGTTTTCTTGATTGAGGGTGCCAAAGGTGTTAGTTCTCTCGGAATTAGCCTGGTTGTTTGAGTAGTAATTAGGATTCAAGTCCATATTGAGATTAAGGGGCCATGTCTTATCTTAAAGCCTTGATTGTTCATCCGGACCGCGAGCTAACCCTAAAGCTCAGGGAGTTCCTCTCGGATGAGCAGCGCATAAAAATTTTGGGGGAAGCTGTAAGCTCCCATGAAGCCCTGGAACTTTTGGAAAATATTTCCTATGATGTTCTTTTCCTGGGTATAAACCTCCCGGACGGGGTGAGCGGAATAGAGCTTGCCCAGATCATGTTTCAACGCAAGCAAAGACCTCATATAGTGTTTATCGCTGATGACGAGCAACAGGCATACAAGGCATTCGAGTTGGGCGCCTTGGATTATCTCATCTGGCCTTTCGAACGTAGCAGGTTGCAAAATACCTTGGACAGGCTGCTGCGTTTTTCCACCCTGCCCAGAATCGTGGACAGCTCCCAGGGCCAGGCCATGGAGCAATCGCGACACAAAGAGGAAGAGACCCTGCATCTGCCAGTGGATGATGCGGATGAGGATTCTTTCTTGAATGCCCTACGTCACGCTTGGGATGTTACCCCCGCAAGGCACCGAGAGATCGAGAAGCTTCCGGTTAACCTTGAAGGCAAACTGATCTTGATCCCCTACAATCAAATCGTGTTCGTGGAGGCATATGAAGATTACAGTTTTGTGCATACCTTTCAGGAGAAACATCTCACCTCTTATCGATTAAAAACCCTTGAAGAGCGACTAAATAAACACGGTTTTTTCCGGGTACACCGCAAATACCTGGTGAATCTGGAAATGGTCACTGAGATAGCTTCTCTGCCCGGGAGCAATTTCATGCTCCGTACCGCGGGCAAGACCAAGATCGAGCTGCCCATAAGCCGCAGGCGCATAAATGAATTGAAACAAATCCTGGGATTGTAACCCAGGGCACCGTTTAACTTGACCTATTAGCCTTTAGTCGAATGAAAGTTATTGTTTTTTGATTTTTGGTTTAATGATTTTTGAATTGAAGCAACCAATAGCTTTTCAGGTCGAGGTCGAGTTGGATGGTTTTTGCCGCGATAATTAACTGGCTTGGGTAAAGATACCGATTTTGGCTTGAATATTTTAGATTCTTAGTATTGAGTTAAAAGGAGGAGTGTTATGGAAGACAAAGGAACCCTGGACTCTCTGTTAGAGGAGGAGCGAATATTTAGGCCGCTACCCCAGATGGTAATTGATGCCAACATCAATCCCCAGCAGTACGAAGCGGTCATGAAGCAGTGCCAGGAAAACTACTTGGAGTACTGGGAAGAAGCTGCCAAGGAATTGGAGTGGTACCGGAAATGGGACAAAGTGCTGGATGATTCCGAGGCCCCGTTCTACAAGTGGTTTACCGGGGCTAAGTGCAATGTTGTCCACAATGCCCTGGACCGGCACATTAATACCGCCAACAAGAATAAGCTGGCCCTGATCTGGGAGGGAGAGCCCGGGGACAGGAAAAAGTACACCTATTACGAGCTTTACCGGGCAGTAAACAAGTTTGCCAATGCGCTGCGCTCCTTGGGTATCAAGAAAGGGGACCGGGTAGTACTGTATATGCCCCCCCTGCCGGAAACCATGATTGCTTTGTTGGCAGTGGCCAAGGTCGGCGCGGTACACAGCATGGTGTTCGCCGGGTTTTCAGCCAAGGCCTTGCGGGAGCGCATCGAGGATGCGGAAGCGAAGCTGGTGATCACAGCGGACGGTTTCTACCGCAATGGCAAGCCTTCCAACGTCAAAAACATAGTGGACAAGGCCCTGGTGGGCGGTTGCGAGAGCGTGGATTCCGTGGTGGTAGTTCATAGGGGCAACGTGGAAGTGGAAATGGTCGAGATGCGCGATATCTGGTACGAGGATCTGGTGCGCCGGGAAAGCCCTGTGGCGGAAACCGAGGTCATGGATTCCGAGGACATGCTCTTTCTTTTGTACAGCTCAGGCACCACAGGCAAGCCCAAGGGTATTGTCCATACCCACGGGGGATACCAGGTTGGGGTGCACCGTTCCCTGAACTGGATATTCGACATCAAGCCTACGGACATTTTTTGGTGCACCGCGGACGTGGGCTGGATTACCGGGCACAGCTACGTGGTGTACGGCCCCCTGATGGCAGGTACTACCACCATTATGTACGAGGGCCATCCCCTGTATCCCCAGGCAGACCGTTTGTGGGACATGGTTTCCCGTTACGGGGTAACCATATTCTACACTGCACCCACATTGATCCGGATGCTCATGCGCTTCGGGAATCAGTACCCCAAACAGCACGACCTTTCCACCCTGAGGCTGTTGGGCAGCGTGGGCGAACCCATCAATCCCGAGGCCTGGATGTGGTATTACAATAATATCGGCCGAGGGGAATGCCCCATAATCGATACCTGGTGGCAAACCGAGACTGGTTCTGTGATGATCAGTCCTCTCCCCATCTCCCTTTTGAAGCCCGGATCCGCCGGGAAGCCACTGCCCGGAATCGATGCGGATGTGGTGGACGACGAGGGGAATTCCGTACCTCCGGGAGTAGGAGGCAACCTGATCATCAAAAACCCCTGGCCCTCCATGCTCAGGACCCTGTACAAGGAGCCGGAACGCTATAAAAAGACCTACTGGGAAAAGATCCCGGGGTGTTACCTGGCCGGGGACGTGGCCCGCAAGGACGAAGACGGGTACTTCTGGATCCAGGGCCGCTCCGACGACGTGATCAGCATAGCCGGACACCGGGTGGGCTCGGCAGAAATTGAGAGCGCCCTGGTCTCCCACAAAGCTGTGGCCGAGGCCGCGGTCATAGGTGTCCCGGACAAGATCAAGGGCGAAGTTGCCAAGGCCTTTGTACTTTTGGGTGCAGATGCTGATACCGAGGATCAGGATGAGCTGATCAAGAACCTCAAGTCCCATGTCCGGAACGAGCTGGGGCCGGTGGCAGTAATCAAGAGTATCGAGTTCCGGGAGAAACTCCCCAAGACCCGCAGCGGAAAGATTATGCGCCGCGTGCTCAAGGCAGAGGAAATGGGAGAGGATCCCGGGGACACATCTGCTCTGGAGGAATAAGGCTTAAGGGCCTGAGGTTAACACCCTGAACCGGGTACTGGAGCTATTGATTAAAGGCGGAAAACGGCTTGCCGTTTTCCGCCTTTTTTGATAGGAAGACACGGTTTAGGCTTGGTTCCTTAGCAGCCTCAGGGGGGTGAATTGGAATTTTACGACCTTATATTTTACTTGTCCATGGTAGCTGGTCTGCTTATGGCCTTCAGTCTGGGGGGCAACGACCTGGCTAACACCATGGCCACTGTAGTGGGTTCTGGGGCCCTCAGCGTGCGCCAGGCGGTCATGATAGCTGCGCCGCTCACCTTCGTGGGAGCCGTGCTTCTCGGGGCTCACGTCACTGCAACCATTACCAGGGGGGTGATCAACCCCGAATTCATCGGGGATCCCAAAATTATGGCGCTCGGGATGTTCTCGGCTTTGCTGGCGGCGGCTCTATGGGTGCTTATAGCCAGCCTGGCCGCGTTGCCGGTGTCCACAACCCATTCCATCGTGGGCAGTATCCTGGGCTTTGGTTTGGTGGCAGCCGGCCCTCAGGTTGTAAGCTGGTGGGTACTCCTGGGCGTGGTGCTTTCCTGGATCATTTCCCCGTTGTTTGCAGGACTGATATCTTTTTTGATTTTTAGCCATATCCGCAAATTCATCTTTTATCAGAAACACTACTTGCAACAGGCCAAGATATGGGCTCCCAGGTGGATTGGCTTGACCGCCCTGATCCTGGGATTTTCCCTGATGTTCAAGACCCCGTTGGGGGAGGCTTTAGACATGTCCCCCCTGTTAGCAGTGATTTTGACCTTGACTGTGGCTGTTGTAGCTTGGCTGGTTTTCAGGTATTTAATAGATAAACTCACCAGGCACCTGGAACAGAAGGTGGAAAATGTCGAGGGGATTTTTCGCAGATTGCAGATTTTGACCTCCTCGTACGTATCCCTTTCACTGGGTGCCAATGACGTGGCCAACGCCGTGGGGCCGGTGGCGGTAATCTATCTCATTGTTCGGCAACAGGCCATGGTGGAGGAAGCTGAGATACCTGTTTTCTTGCTCATGGTAGGCGGTCTAGGGATTGCAGCGGGCATTGCCATCATAGGTTCCAAGGTAATGCGCACGGTAGGCACCAGGATCACTACACTGACCCATACCCGGGGTTTTTCAGTAAACTATGGCTCCGCCACCGCAGTTCTGGTGGCTACCCTTCTCGGCATGCCGGTTTCCACCACCCACGCCTGCGTGGGCGGAGTAACTGGTGTGGGGCTGGCCAGGGGATTCAGTGCCCTGGATCTTGGGGTATTGCTGCGCATCATGCTGTACTGGGTGTTGACTGTGCCCATAGCCGCTTTTACCTGTATTGTTATTTTCCAGGTATTGCGCTGGATCTTTTTGTATCCCTAGACTTTTAAATCCTCCAACCACGAGGTGCTTCATGAGACTGAATTTTTTCGGACTTTTATCTACCAAATCTCCCATGGAAGGGTTGCATGACCACTATGAAAAGATTCATGAATCCATAGAGGTGATAAGCGAGGCCCTGGAGTGCTATATAGGGGGCGGGCAATGTCCGGAGTTCAATGCCCTGCAGAGCAGGATCAACGAGCTGGAAAGCCAAGCGGATAAAATTATTCGCAATTTGCGCAATCACTTGCCCCGCAGCGTGTTCATGACCGTGGAAAAGACCCAGTTCCTGAATTATACCAGCGCCCAGGACAACATCTTGGACGCTGCCCAGGAAGCCCTGAATTGGCTGGGCATGCGCGAAGTGAACATCCCGGAGGATTTCCAGAAGGATCTTTTGTACCTTCAGGACGAGGTGACCACTGCTGTGGAGATGCTGGGCCCGGCTCTGGAGGAAACCACAAGCCTGGTTCACATGGAGAGCATGGACCGCGAAGAGGTCAAGGAAAAGCTAAGAAAGATCCGGGGCAAGAAGGACAAGGTTTTCCGGGATAAAAACGAATTGATCCGCAAAATCTTTAATTCGGACAGCGATTTCAAGGATATCTATCAATTAGTGCATTTCACTGAGAAACTCTACCTCATGGTCTACCACAGCAGCAAATGCTCCGAGATCCTGCGCACCATGATCGCCAGGTAGTTCTTGGTTGGTTGCAGGTATCGCAGGTCAGGGGCTTCCTCCGGTTTGTCCGGCAGGAGCCCCTTGTTGTTTCCTTTTTTAATCCTTTATTTTCTCCACCCGGCAGAGAAGTGCTGAATGCGGCCAGCTCCCGATTTCCGGGCTGCAGTGCTCCGCGTCAATGGGGCAGAGGAGGTTGGCGTTGGATTGGAAAACTCCGAAAAGCTCCGGCTTTTCCTCCTCTTTTTCCGGGAACCACCACCCGTGCTGAATATCCACCATCTCCCGGTGCATCATGGTGGAGGTCTTTAAGCGCATCTGGATCTTGTCCTGGGGTGAGGCCACATAAACCCATTCATCTTCCTGGAGGCCCTGCTGCTCAGCGGTGTCCGGGTGCATCCAGGCCAGAGGATCCGGGACCTGCTCCCGGGCGGCCTCTATCTGGCGCTGTTCGGAGTGGTACATGGGCATGAACCTGCTGCCCGTGATCAGGATAAGGGGGTATTCCTCTGCCAGCTCCGGGCTGCCTTCCGGGGTCCAGAGGGGCTCCTTGTACTTGGGCAGTGGATCGTGGCCAAACTCTTGGAAAATGGAGGAGTAGAGCTCTACCTTGCCCGAGGGGGTGCCGAAGCCGTGCTGCTGGTATCTTTGGTACTCGCGTTCACCGAAGAATCCGTACTCCTCTGCCAGCTCCCGGAAGGTATATCCAGTGGGCTCCAGGCAATAATCGTAAGCCTCTTCCAGATCCGCCCAAGGCCAGTCTTGTTCTTGCCCCAGACGTATTCCCAGGCCTTTATAGAACTGGTAGGTGTCCTTGCGCTCGTACATGGGATCCAGCCCCGGAGGGCAGGCCATGCAGAATCCGCCAGTAGTCCATAGCTCGGGCTGTTCCACAGTGGTGGCCGAGGGGAATACGTAGTCCGCCAGCGCGGCCGAGGGGGTCATGTAGTATTCCATGACCACGTACAGATCCAGGTTTTTCAGGGCCTCAAAGGTGAGCTTGGTATCCGGGAAGGAGAGCATGGGGTTGCTGGCCACCGAGAACATGGCCCGGACCGGATAGGGCTCGCCCGTGATCACGGCGTTGAACACCTCCCGGGCGTGGGCCACACAGGTGCGGTACATGGAGGGCGGCCCCACATAGTCCTGGGGCAGTTTTTTGTTGTTTTCAACGTTTTTTTCCCAACCCGGGAAACCGAAGAACGGGTATTTATCGATCCCGATCTGTTTTTTGCGCTGCTCAGGGCTTATAGCCTCGCTTCGAACCAAGTCGAACTCGCCGCGCACTTTGGCTGTCTCCGGGCTGTGACTGAAGATCTCCCCGCCTTCAACCTCCAGGTTGCCGGTAATGGACCTTAGTATGGCTCGGGCCCGGGCGCACTGGTTGGAGTTAACTCCCTGCTTGTCCAGGCCGTAGCCGTAGGGAATTACCGCTGGCTTGGTGGTAGCGTATAAGCGGGCGGACTCTCGGATTTCTTCCGGGGAAAGCCAGGTGATCTCGGCTGCTTTTTCCGGGGTGTATTCCCGGGCGGCTTCCTTCAGCTCCTCAAATCCGGTGGTCCAGTTATTTACGAATTCATGGTCGTATAGCTCCTCCTGGATGATGATGTTGATCCAGGCCAGCATCAGGACCAGGTCAGTTCCGGGGCGGATCTGCAGCCACATGTCCGCCATCCGGGTTTCCTCTATCTCCCGGGGGTCGATGACAATGAACTTGGCGCCCTGCTCCCGGGCATGCTGCAGGGCGGGATAGGACTGAACCGGGGAGGACTTGGACGCGGCCCGGCCCCAGACCACCACACAATTGGCGTTGCGCACGTCCCCCCGAGCCATTCCGCCGTAAGTAGCGTATTCCGTGGCGTAGCTGGGGCACATGCAGATGTTGTTCACCCCGCAAATATTGGGGGATCCGAACAGGTTGTAGAAGCGCCGGCAATCCCAGTGGTGGGTGCGGCTGGTACCGTGGGTGAAACCCAGGGTCTCAGGGCCGTACTCTTCCCGCAGCCGGGAAAGCTTCTCAGCGACTTCATCCAGGGCCTGTTCCCAGCTGATCCGGGTCCACTTGCCCTCACCCCGCTTGCCGGCCCTTTTCAGGGGGTAGTTGAGCCGCTCCGGATGATGGATATGATCCGGCATGAGCAAACCCCGTCCGCAGATCAGTCCTCGGTTTACGGGATGGTCCGGGTCCCCGGTGACCTGGATTACTTGGCCGTTTTTCATGTGGAGCAAAATCCCGCACCTGGGATGGCACAGCCCGCAGTAGCTCCTGCGGGTCTCGTCCTTGTTTCCGGTTACCTGGTGCGGATCATAGGCATAAAGGGGGATGCCCATGCTGCTTAGGGCCAGTCCGCCTGCGGCCAGGGCGGAACAGTGTAGGAATCTTCTCCTGCTAAGGCTCATAAGGATCTCCTTTGTTTTGGGTCCCAGAAAAGAGGGATGATGTAGCGTTGCAACAGGTAGTATCTCAAATGGTAACAGGATAATACGAAGAGGTAGAAAGGTGTGTCAAGCAGGTATAAACGTAGAAACAGGGCAACTATCAATCATATTTTGCAAGACTTGAAAACATTCAGCCAAAAATCCGGGCAAGTACATCCAGCCGGGCAAAGATTCCTCCTATGAGAAAGGCAGTGGTGCTAGTGGCCAGGAGCATGAAAAGAGCAGTCTTTAAGCTGAATTCCCGGGCCAAAATGGCAATGATAGCGATGCAGGGAACGTAGAAAAGGCCTACCGTAGCGCCCACGAAGAGTTGCAGGGTGGTGAGCTCCATTTCAATCAGGGGCAAGACCGCGAGCTCCCGGCGCATTATGCCCAGGATCAGAGGGACTGAGGCCTCTTCCGGTAGCCGTAGCCAGTGTTCCACCAGGGGGCTTAGGAAGCGTCCCACAGCCGCCATGACCCCGGTTTCGTAAAGTACCGCTGCAATGCCCACGGCTATGACCATGGGAAAGGCCCCGTCTTTTAGGTAGCGTTTGAACTGGATCCAGATCTTTTTGAAGAGAACTTCCCTGCGGGGGGGCAAAAGCTCCGGGATTTCCATGATAGTTAGGGGCCTAGGTCCTTTAAGCACCTTGTCCATGGTCAGTCCGGACAGGATAAGGGCCACTACTGATAGTCCGAAAACAGCTACCACTACTCCCACGGAGCGTTCCGCGAGCATGGCGATGAAAGCCCCGGTCTGGGAAATACAGGGAACTGCCATGCAGATCATGGTGGTTATTATGATCCGTTCCTTGCCCGTGGCCAAAGCGCGGGTGGCCAGGATTCCGGGAATCCCGCAGCCGTAACCCAAAAGCAGGGGGATAATGCTGGATCCCTGCAGGCCGATCCTGTTCAAAAGTCCGTCCAGGAGCACTCCCAGCCGAGGCAGGTAGCCGCTGTCCTCCAGGGCTGCCATGACCCCGTAAAAGGAAAGCACGTACGGCAGAACCAGGGTAAAGGGCCATTCTATGCCTTTTACCAGGAACCCGTATTCTCCGATCATGATGTCTTGAACGGTTCCAGGAGGTACCAGGGCCTGGACCGCGGCAACGATTTCCGGGATGATCAGGCCGCGGAAAAAGGGTAAAAGCACCAGTTGGCGCAGCTGCATACCTATGCCCACTACCAGTCCGAAGGCAAGGGCCAGGATGAGCAGGGCTATGGGAAGTCCGGGCCAGGGTTGTATTAATTTTTCGCCCAGGCGTCTGCGCCAGGAGTCACGGGACCTTCGTTCCCCGGATGTGACGTCCCTGGCGATTTGTTCCGCCATTTCCCAGTGTTTGTCCGGTGTCCAGTTCAGGCCGGAAGATATGGGATGTTCCAGGACTTTCCGGATCTGGGATTTCAGTTCCTGAAACCCCTGTTTTTCCACTGCCACAGTGGGAATTATGGGAACTCCCAGCTTTTGGGAGAGGCGGTCCCAATCGATGTGGATGTTCTTGTCCCGGGCCAGATCCACCCGGTTCAGCGCCACTACAGTGGGCAGGCCGAACTCCAGAACCTGGAAAAGCAAATACAGGCTGCTTTCCAGGTTGTTGGCATCCACTACGCAAATGACTGCAGCCGGGACATCGGATATGTCGTCCGCACAAGCCTCACCTTCTTCCCGGCAATGGGAACAGGTGTTTTTGGTTCCTGGTTTGTGCCGGCCGCGGAGCATGTCCACGGCTACTTGCTCGGCTTGGTTGGTGGCGTTCAGGGTATAGGTGCCGGGAACATCCGCCAGGATCAGATCCCGGCCGTTCAGGTTGGTCTTGCCGGCTACGAACTCTACAGTTGTGCCGGCGTAATTGGCGCAGCTTACATTGAGGCCAGTGAGATGGTTGAAAATTACACTCTTGCCCACATTGGGTGGGCCCATCAAGAGTAAATGTTCACTACTCATTCTCTGGGCAGAGGGAGTGGCAGTTGCGCAGCTTGATCTGCTTGGCCACGGAACGGCCCAGAGCAGTGTGCCGTCCTTCGATTTCGGCTACCAGAGGGCCTCCGAAACGGGCTCTGCAGCGCAGGCAAACCTTTTTCCCCGGCCTGAATCCCAAGGGCTCCAACAGGGCTTGATCCGGAATGGAATCGATTTCCGCCTCTTGGTGCAGTTGCAGACGATCTAGGCTTATCAGCTGATCGCATTGGGCGGATTTGTGCTCACAGTCCTCGCGGTCTTGTTTGCGTCCGAACCACATCTTGAACATCGGCTAGCTCCTCAATGATCTGAAATATGGAAAGATTTATATTTCATTATATATTGAATGTCAATATCAAAAAACCAAAAAACAATAAATTTCTTTGAGTTTGAATGTTGTTATCAACATGCCTGATTTATGGCTTGTGTCAAGCATTAAATTTCGCGGGCCTGGAAAAGTTTACGCTCCAGTGCCAGGAATGGATAACAAAAAGGAATCTAAAACTTAAAATGGGAGTTATGTCAAGATTTTTTGTTTTGTCCAGGCAAATTAATTAGTTGAAAGATCCTTTTTAGTAAGGACCAGGCTGGTTTTGCCCAGGATTTGGTCCTTGGCGCAACATTCAAAATTGCTGCTGCGGACTAGCTGCTCAGCGCCGGGATAATAGCTACGCAGTGCTCCCCTGGGCTCCCGCATAACAATTTTTCCCTGGTCTGGAAGCATATCCATTGCCCTTTTCAGGATCCGGTCCACGGGGCGTACATGCAGCGAGAGCCATACCGCGTCGTATTGGGCAAAATTAAGTTTAGTTCCGCAGCCGGAGTAAAGGGTTATTTTGTCCTGCAGCCCTAGGCGCGTGATAGGTTTTTCAGCATGGGATAAGGCCTCAGGGTCAAGATCTACTGCTGTTACCCGGGCTCCGGCCCGGGCTAGACTTATGGCAGTCATGGGCAGCGCCCCGCAGCCAACATGAGCCACATTCATTCCAGGCTGGATGCCTGAAAGGGATATCTCGTCCCGGAGCATGTTCTGGTAAAAGAACCGAAAATAAGCATCGCTCAGAAAAGGGTGTTTGCTACCCAGTTTTTCCAGGCTTTTGACCGTATAAAAAAAGAGGCTGTGTAGCCAAGAAGTGTTTGGCTCTGCAGGCTGGCAGGCCTCTGGGGTGTAGTAATGCTTTATCATATTTGATCCTCCTGGGCCGCAAAATGTGCCCTTAATGTATTCAATAGTTAAAATTGTTGATGTGTGTTTTGAGTTTCAATATCAATTATAAAGAAAAAAATATTTTGCTGTTTTCTCTACTTTTTAGCGCATTGGGGGCAATAACCGTAAAGGTACATGCTGTGGCTGCTCAGGGTGAAACCGTGGCGATGGGCTAGGTTTTCCTGAAGTTTTTCAATGTCCGGGTCCACAACTTCCACGCTTTGTCCACATTCCTGACAAATCAAGTGGTCGTGGTGCCCCTGGCCAAAGTAGGGCTCGTACCTGGTAACTCCGTCCCCGAAATCCACGGCCTGGGCGATTCCCGCCTCAGACAGGAGCTTCAAGGTGCGGTATACCGTGGCCTGACCTATGGATGGGTCCTTTTCCTTGGTCATGCGGTACAACTCTTCCGGGGAGACATGACCCTCCACGTGCCAGAAAACATCGAAGATTATGGCCCGCTGGGACGTAAAGCGAAGCTTTTGTCGGGCCAAGTAGTGAAAAAATTGTTCGCGCGCGGAATGCATAATATGTGTTCCTTTGATAATGAAATTCCTTATCTGCATTCATGCCGCTTTGTCAAGCTTTTTGTGGTGTTTTTTTTCTGGCTTGACCCCGCCGAGCGGCCAGATTCCGAGTCCTTGACAGATTAAAAAATAACCTTGATGTTGATTGCGCTGGTACTGCCTTTGCTTTTGGCAGTACAGAACGTATCTGCTCACGATCACGGACACGATCGATGGACACGACCACGATCATGAACACCATCACCATGAGGACGAGGAAATGAAAAAAGGTATACTGCTTGCCGCATTCGGTTCCAGTTATCCCCGGGCCCAGTCGGCTCTGGACAACATTGAGCACATGACCAAAGAGGCCTTCCCGGAAGTGCCTGTGCGCTGGGCATATACTTCCAGGGTGGTAAGGCGTGCCTTGGCCAAGGAGGGAGAGCAATTTGATTCTCCTGTCATGGCCTTGGCCAAGATGGAGGATGAGGGCTTTACTCACGTGGCGGTTATGTCCCTGCACACCATTGCCGGAGTGGAGTTTCATGAACTCAGATCTGTGGTAAGCGCTTTCCAGGATATGAAGAGCAATCTGCAACAGGTGAGCCTGAGCTCACCCCTTCTGGGTTCCCCGGAGGTAATGAAGAGGGTTCGGGACAGCATGCTTGAAAACCTCCCAGAGGGCAGGAGCGAGGATGAGGCTGTCATCTGGGTTGGACACGGTTCATATCATCCAAGCAACGCCTTTTATCAGGCCCTGGCCTACGAGCTGCAGCGAAAGGACGAAAACGTGTTTATGGCCACCCTGGGCTGTTTGGGCGGCTCACCCTCTTTTGAGGATGTAAAAGAAGAAATCAAGGCCAAAGGTATTGAAAAGGCCTATCTGGTGCCCTTTATGTCCGTGGTGGGAGCGCACACCATCAGGGATGTAGCTGGGAAGGACAATTCCGGCCATGATCACGGGCACAACCATGATCACGATCACGACCACGGACATAATCATGATAATCACCACCATCACGGGGAATCCTGGAAGGAAAGGCTGGAGAATGCCGGCATCCAAACAGAAGTCGTACTCAAAGGTACCGGGGAATATGATGATTTCGTCCATATCTGGCTGGATCAGTTAAGCCAGGCCATGGACGAGCTGCACTAGATGGAAGCGGGCATGGGCAGAAGCAGGAAGTCATGTCAGGATTCCTGACAACTTCCTGCTTACTTTGTTTAGTTACTTAAAAAGCTCCCATATATCAACCGATCACCTCTCCCGTGGCGAACCTGGGCTCGTGCAAGGGCAGCAGGATATCAGCCATGTCCCGGACACGGCGCACTATATCGTAGGCCTGGTAGGAGTTTACCAGTGTGCCGGGCGGGATGACCTCCATTTCCATGGCCTGGATTTCTTTAGGGGGGTAAAAGTTTTCCTGGATTACGCAGAATCCGGTAATGGCAGCCGTTCCCTGGGCGGTTTCCACGAACACGGTGAGTCCGCCCGGTGTATGGGCTGGTGTGTGCATGAGATGGATTCCCGGGAACAGCTCAGTGTCTTGGTCCACTTCCTTGACCTGCCCGCTTTCCTCCACATCCAGGATATAGTCCTCCAGGTACCGAAAATCCAAGGGATGAGGATCATGCACGTGTTCTAGCTCCTTGGGGTGGACGTAGATGGCAGCGTTCTCGCACTTGTAGTCGTTTTCGCAGTGGTCGTTGTGTAGGTGGGTGTGGATGACAGCATCTATGTCCCCGGGTTTCAGACCCACTTTTTCCAGGCCCTGTTCAAAGGTATATATGGGACCGCCCAAATCCTTTTCCCTGTCCTGGGATTGGATAGGGCTCATCTCCCCGGTATCCACAAGGATATTAAATCCTCCCCCATGTAAATACCAGGTGTATATAGGAATTATGTACGGGGTGCCGAAACCGTGCTGATAGGTCATCATGGATTTGTCAAAGCGCTTGGAACCCATTACCAAGGGATGAATCCGGTATTGCATTGCCAAACCTCCTTGGGGTTGCTAGATAGGTTTTAATTATGCCCTGTAGTACCAGGTGTCAATATCAAAAAGAAACGACAGGGTTGGCTAGGAATCTTATGGAACACAAAGAAAATGACGATATTCTTATATGGCCGGAGGAATCTGTGCCATCCAGGGAAAGCGCAGTTAAGTGGCAGGATCCGGGCTCCAATATCTGCCTGGATTTTCACGGCGATCCGGTGCGGCCTCAATTGGCGGTCTTTTCAGACGGCAATCACCATATGGCCCTGCAAGAGGCCCTGGATCTATTTGTTGCCCAGAAACCTGGCCTGGAGCGGGTGTTTTACGCCACCACCCCGCCCGGTCCCATAGTGAAGCTGCTCAAGACGGGGGCCTTGAAGCTGGGCAATCTGGTGATCAGTACCGTGCCGGACGTGTTTATCAGCCCGCCCCATATCCTGAACGATCTGGTACAAGAAGGGTACATGAATTCCCATCAGCCTTTTATCCGGAATCAGGGCAATGTACTACTGGTACGCAAGGGCAACCCAAGGGGGATTTCAGGCATTCAGGACCTGGATCGACCAGGGGTGTGCATCTTTTTGTCCAATCCTGAAACAGAAAGGGCCAGCTACTCCGCCTATATCAGCACTTTAAGGTCCCTTGCCGAGGATCGGGGCATGGATCCGGGCTTCGTGGACAAGAAGAGGGAAGCCGGGGAAGTGGTGTTTGGCAGGTGCGTTCATCACCGCGAGGCACCCCGGGCAGTGGCTGTTGGGAAAGCGGATGCTGCTATTGTGTTTTACCATCTGGGGCTTCGCTACATCCGAATCTTCCCGGATACATTCCATCTTGTGCCCCTGGGAGGAAGCCCGGAGCATCCCCGGCCCTGGCCGGGCAATGTCACCGGGGCCACCCATATGGGTACCGTGGGACAGGGAGGAGCCTGGGGAGAGGAATTGATCTCATTTCTGTCCTCGGAGTCGGCCCTGGATATTTACCGCTATCACGGACTCCTGCCTGCAGAGAGCTGATCTATCCCCGATTAGTTGTCTGTTTAACTGAAGATGTGGTTTAGGGGGGTCCGTATCTATCCCGGTTCTCTGGGGCTATTCCTAACCCCTTGAACTCCTTGACTGATCGAGTCCCATGCCTAGGGTCACTAGTGTAAAACTGTTGTAAAGAGAGGGAGTTATGAAGTTTCCCATGCGTATATACGGTGAAGTTCAGGGGTTTGAGGAGCACAGGCTACAGGAATTGCAAAAGCGGGACCTGAGTCCCTTCGAACTCCGGGACGGGCGCTTGGAAGTGGATTACGAGGGTCCGCCCATGGAAATCGAGATGCTTCTGGATGATATTGCAGCCTCCCTGGGAGAGAACGGCCAGGGACACGTGGATGTTCTGGATCACGATGAATGGGAGGTGCGGCGCTACCAGCTAAGCCCCGGAACCTGGGACTGCACCCGGGTTAATCCGGATCATTCCCTGGAGGGTTACCTGCACCTGAAATGATGCCGCGGCCCCAAAGCGCGCAAGGTTGGGCGTCTGAAGTAATCGTCTGTCTTTCAAGGGAATGTCCGCGGATATGGACCTTACGCATGAGATCCGGGCTGTCGCGGGCTTTGGGGCACGACCACCAAGTGTCCCTGGTGTTCCAGGATATCCACTTTTACCCCGTATACCTCTTGGACCATGTCCGGGGAAATTTCGCTTTTCTTGCCGTGATGGTATATCCGTCCCTCCCTTAGCAGCAGAAATTTGTCCGCAAAGCGCAGGGCCAGGCTCAGATCGTGCATGGTCATTACCGCGGCCAGTTGGTGCTCAGCCACCACGTAACCTATGGTATCCAGGATTTCCATCTGGTTCTTTAGGTCCAGGCTGCTGGTGGGTTCATCCAGGAGCATTACCAGGGGCTCCTGTACCAAGGCCCGGGCGATGCAGACCTTTTGCAGCTCACCCCCGCTCATCTGGTCCAGGTGGCGCAGGGAGAGATGCTCCAGCCCCATGCGCTTAATGGCTGCATTCACGATGCGCAGATCCCTGGGAGTAACCCTCCAGCCCAGATAAGGCCGCCTTCCCAGGAGTATGGCATCAAATGCGGTCATGCGACCAATCTCTGCCTTCTGGGCCACGTAGCCCAGCTTTTTGGCAATTTCATCCCCTTTTAGTCCCAGTACATTTCTGCCCTGAACCAGGACCGCTCCCTGGCTGGGCTTTAGGATGCTGTTTATGCAGCGAAGGAGAGTGGTCTTGCCGGAGCCGTTGGGACCCAGGATGCCCAGGGTTTCACCGGGAGAGACCTGGAAATTCAGGTCCCTAAGCACCAGGCCTTGGTCGTAGCCCATGCAAAGATCCTGTACAGAAAGCATCATAACCTGCGCCTCTTGATGAGTAGATACAGAAATGCCGGGGCGCCCAGAAAAGCGGTAAGTACTGATACCGGCAGAACATGCGGGGCGATCATCAGCCTGGCAGCTAGGTCCGAGGCCAGGAGCAAGGCTCCCCCGGTCAGGATGGAAGCGGGCATCAAGAAGCGGTGATCGTCCCCGATCACCCGGCGCACGATGTGGGGGCAGATGAGCCCCACGAACCCAATGATGCCTAAAAAGGAGACAATGGTGGCAGTGGCCAGGGAGGCCATGACCATGCCCAAAAGGCGTATCCGCTCCACCCGCACTCCCAGGCCCTGGGCGGTTTCATCCCCGGCCTCTATGGCGTTGTAGTTCCAGCGGTTGTAAAGGAAGTAAGCCGAAGCCAGGGCCACCACCACGGCCATGATCTGTATCTCGCTCCAGCCGGCCCGGCCCACGTCCCCGAAGGTCCAGAAGACCATGGCTGCCAGCTGCACATCATCTGCAAAGTATTGCAGGAACATGGTCCCGGCGTTGAAAAGGGCACCCAGGGCCACACCGCTAAGGACCAAAACTTCCGGAGTGGTTCCGCGCAGCCTGGATATGGCCACGATGATCACCGAGGTCAGGATGCAGAAAATGAAGGCGGTGATCGTGGTCAGGTAGGGATTTAAGATGTTTATAGCGCTGGCCTGGGTGCTCTGGGTGATCCCGGCGCCCAGGAGCATGATCGCCAGGGCCGCTCCAAAGGCTCCGGCCTGGGAAATGCCCAGGGTAAAGGGAGATCCCAGGGGATTTCTCAGGATGGATTGCATGGCAGCCCCGGCTGCAGCCAGTCCCGCCCCGGCCAGAAAAGCGGCTATGGCGTGCGGAAGCCGGATATTAAGGACTATGGTCTTGAACCTGGTTTCCTCCGATACCCCGGCCAATGTGCGCAGGACTTCCCAGGCCGGGACGTGCACTGACCCCAGGGAAATGGCCAGGATAAAGCAGAAAAATCCCAGCAGGATAAGAAAACCAAGGAACAATACCTTGCGCCGGATGTATGTGGTGTATTCCTGGGGCAGGTGCCCGTTGTCAAAGTGGGACATATTTAATCTGCTTGGATCCGGGAAAAGCCCTGTCCGCCGAACTGCTGGTTCATCTCTTCAAAGGCCCTGGCCCCGTTCAAGAACTTAGAGATTTCCTCTGCCTTGTCCATGGGATCGATGTCCTGGAACCGGTCCGGATAGAGCACCGTGCCTATGAAGTAGGCGTTGGCCAGAACGGACTCAAAGTTCTGGGTGTAAAAGTTGTGGGGAAATACCCCGTAGATCTGGTCCGCGTTAGCCGCGGAAAGATTTGCGTAGGCAGGGTCAGTGCGCAGTTGATCCAGGGCGTTGGCTTCCTGTTCCAGGCGCAGGGTGGAAAGATCCAGAAAGATTACCTCCGGATCCCACATGATAATATTCTCCCGGGATACGGTGGCGTGGTCCATCCTTTCCCTCTCCGAGGTCAGCTCCCCGGCCACATTCCGGGCATTGATCATCTCAAACGGGGAATAAGAGGGTTCAGTGGATTGGAAACCGTGCGGTCCTCGGTAGGCTATGCCCCCAATGTAGCATGTGGGCCTATCCTGCTCCTGGATATCCTTTGTTCTTTTATGCAGGTCCTGTTGGAGTTCATCAAAGTAGGATACAACCTGTTCCGCGCGTTCCTTTTTACCCATGATACTGCCCATCAGGCGCAGGGAAGAGTCCAGCTCCTCCCGGGCAAAGGTAAGGTTGCCGTAGTTCAGGGTGATAACCGGTATACCGGTTTTTTCCTGGAGTTTATCCGGATCGGTTCCGCTGTCCGGATAGGTCTTAAATATCACCTGGGGCTGGGGGTCCAGTCCGGCTACCAGCTCCGGGGAATCTCGGCCGCGATGCTCCCCGAACAGGGGATATTCCTGGAACTGGGGATTGGCCAAAGCATAGGGGCGGGGATCTATCCGGGCATCTCGTTTTTCAATGCTGTCCACGCCCACTATGGCATCCTGAGCCTGGAGATAGGTTAAAAGGCGCAAGCATCCAGGCCCGGAGCAGATCACCCGGTCCACATCGCCGGGAATAATTACTTCCCGGCCGTAGGAATCGGTTACCTGGTGCTCCTTTTGGGCCGCAAGAGCAGTAGGCAATACTGCCAAAATAGCGGTTAAAAGCAGGCAGAAAAAAAATCCCCTCAGCACAGGGGCGATTTTTGAAGAGGTCTCGAATTGTGGTCCAAGTCTCATTTTTTTTCCTTTATTCTGGTTTCTTGCTCCCTGTTGCAGCGCTTGGTTGTAGATGGTGTTACAGGGTGGTTAGCGCATTTTTTCCAAACACGACCTTGCTGGGGGCACTATTTGCAGGGACTACTTTTGGGTCCGGCACCAGCAGGGTATTAAAAACAAAATGACAGTTACACGATTTTGCATAAGATGTCAAAAACGAAATATTCATTGTTTATGAGTAGCACGAATAAACATAAAAGTAACCCTGTAGAGGCCATACAGAACCAGATACCCTATTTTGTGGGTGGAAAGCTTTCCTGAGGTGACTAGGCGGATTATAGCTGTGTGGATTCACCCGTAAGTGTTCAGACAACCAATCCGTGGTCATTGTGGTGTAGGTTTTTGAGGGGCTGTAGGGAAATTTGGTTTTCCCAATGAGTTATGCCTGCTGGGACCTGAACTGAGCGAATCTTTTTTAGATTAAGCTTTTCCCTTTGGTCTTAGGGCTTTTGGGGTCGATCGAGAGGGATCTTTTACCCAATTCAGTCTATCTTGGTCCCCAATAAAGCTTCTGTTAAGGTGATTTTGTCGAACCAGGCTTGTATTTCAGCTTTTGGAAATGATTATGGACACACTACTCCCTGAGTTTTTCAGCAGTGGAGGCTTTACAGGCCCTTCAGGCAACTTCTATGCGCGAAGGACTACCGCTTCGCTCCCACAAGTCACCAAAGTCCAGTCTCTCCCATGCCGCTCTGGTCACCTTATAATCACATATCCAGCGTGTTTGACTATCTTGGCGCCGATATCGATTACCTGCCTGCGTACCGTGGTGGGATA
>CAZNYT010000033.1:0-22771 GCA_964577315.1 uncultured Desulfovibrionales bacterium | reverse complement strand
CAGCTCATCCCGCGGAGATGGATTATGCCCGTTAAGATCCCCATGCACTTGCCAGCGGTGCTCATGTTGGGCCTGGTTTCCCAGGTAGGCCAGGTACTGCTTTTGCGCGAGCTTTTAATGGTCTTTCACGGCAACGAGCTCTCCATTGGGATCATCCTGTCCGCCTGGCTGGCATGGGTAGGAGTGGGCAGCCGCCTGGGAGCCTGGTTTGCGGAACGCCGGTCCGGCACCCTCTCCCTTCTGGTGTCCAGCGCCGGGGGCATCCTGGTCCTGTTGCCGGTTACCATCTTTATAATCCGCATTCTGCGCGGTTTCTTCGATCTTGTGCCCGGGGCCTATCTCTCCCTGACAGAGATACTTTTATCCTGCTTTGCCCTGATGGGTCCGGTATGCTTGCTATTGGGAGCGCATTTCGTGCTGCTTTCCAAGCTCTGGAGGGAAAGGGACCAGGCACTGGACACTTCCGGGGCGGGCAAGACCTACGTAGTCGAGGCAGCCGGGCACATGCTCGGAGGCATTCTTTTCACCTTTCTCCTGGTCCATACTCTAAACTCCTTTCAAATTGCCTCCCTGGCCGGGGCTCTCATGCTTGTTTTCATCCTGCTCAACCTCCAGGCATTTAAAAACGCCCCAATCCATAGGCTTAGGTATCTAATCCCCCTGGTAGTTTTTCTCCCCCTGGTTGCAGCAGGAGCCTTTTTCCTGCTGGAGCGCTTGGATCACTGGGGCCACGAGCTGCAATGGCAGTACACCGCCCCTGAACATGAGCTCGTGGATACCTACCAGTCCAAGCACGGGGATATAGCGGTCCTTAAACGCCAGGACCAGTACAGCTTCTTTCAGAGCGGTCACCTTATGTTCAGCACCGCGGGCCCAGAAACCATGGTTCCGGGACTGGAAGGCCAGGAGGCTGTATCCTTTGCCCACCTGGCCATGCTCCAGCACCACAGCCCGGACCGGGTACTGCTCCTGGGCGGCGGCCTCAGGGGGACCCTGGCAGAAATCCTCAAACATCCGGTACAAAGGGTGGATTACATAGAATTGGACGAGGTGCTGACTCAAGCGGCAAAGCCCTACGTATTCGCAGGGACTCTCGAAGCCTTGGAAGATCCCCGGGTCAATCTGCTGCACAAGGACGCCAGGCTTTTTGTGAAAACCGCCCAGGAAAAATACGACCTGATCATAGTAGATGCCCCGGATCCCTCTACAGCGGTTTTCAACCGCTATTACACCCAGGAATTCTTCCAGGAGGCCAA
Source organism: uncultured Desulfovibrionales bacterium (assembly GCA_964577315.1). Taxonomy (GTDB): domain Bacteria; phylum Desulfobacterota; class Desulfovibrionia; order Desulfovibrionales; family Desulfonatronovibrionaceae; genus Desulfonatronospira. Next base: position 21,515 of record CAZNYT010000033.1, on the reverse strand, counting down.
GGATCTTTTGCCGCCGGACGGCTCATTGGTTACAGGGGCGGTTTCCACTCCGGACCTGCGGGGCACCGCCATTGCCAACCGCAATGCCACGATCTACCACACCCTGGACCAGGTCTTTACCCGGGTTCTGCCTGCCGGGGACAGGTTCATGTTCCTTTTTGCCTCCAACCACCCTAAGCAGGTTTCTGTAGACCCCCGCGTCCTGCAAGAGCGCTACCAGGAACGGGACATACACAGCCCCGGGTTCTCCCCGCACCATTTGCACGTTTTGTTGGAGGATTCCCAGCTGCGCAGAGTAAACCAGGTGGTGCGCCACCACGGGCGCGGACTAGAGGATCATCTCACCGGCCCCACTGCCATGCCGCTTTTCCCGGCTCCAGTGGAAGAACAAATACTTCACCAGGACCTTTTGCCTCAGGTAAACGAGCGCTATTTCATAAATACCGACTTCAGGCCCATAGGTTACTACTACACCCTGATGTTCTGGGACCAACTCACCAGGCACGAAAAACAGGACACGTTAAAGGGCTTTTTGCACGTGCAGCCTTGGTGGATCCTACCGGTAATAGGTGCCTGCCTGTTAGGTTCCCTGGTGCTGCGGGCAGTCTCCCGCCTAACCCATACCCGAATGGATATTTCCTTTGCGGTTTTGGGCACCGCTTTTACCACCGGCCTCTCCACCATGGCCATGCAGGTGGCCCTGCTTTTTTCCTTTCAAAGCGTGTATGGCTTCATTTACGAGACCGTGGGCCTTATTACCGCACTTTTCATGGTGGGGCTGGCCCTGGGAGCATTAGTCTCTCACCATTACCTGGCACACAGGACCGACTTGCGCCTTTTGGCCTGGGTGCAGGCGATTATGGCATTTCTAGCCGGGTTCATGGCTCTAATCCTGCCCTTGGCTGCCGGGGTACAATCCACCACTGCGATTTTTGGACTTTTTTCCGGCCTGACCTTTGCAGCCGGGATAATAAACGGTATAAACTTTCCTTTGGCTGCTGCATGCTGCCTGAACTTGAGCCGGAGGGCCGAACAATCCACCGGCCGGATATACGGGGCGGAACTCATCGGTGCCTGCCTGGGCGCTGCCCTGGCCAGCGCACTTGTGGCCCCCATCCTGGGAATTGTCGCCTGCTTCCTGCTGGCAGCAGCAGCAAATGCCACTGCTTTCATGATTCTTATGCTATCTAGGAGGTCTTATGTATAGGTCATACCACAAAAACGCCAAGATAAGCCGGAAACAATTCCTGAAACTGGGAACCGCCGGGATCTGTTCCCTGTGCCTGGCAGGGGTTATGCCCGCCTGGGGTAAGCTAAGCGCCCAGACCGCTCCTCCCTCAGGTCCAGAAGCAGGTGCCCGTATGGGGCTGATAAAAACCAAGCAATCACCGTGGTTTACCAACCTGGAGCAGAACATTATACGCTGCGAGCTCTGTCCCCATCAATGCGAGCTGGACAAGGGCCAAAGATCCCTTTGTCGGGTACGGGAGAACAGGGACGGCCAAGGATTCACTCTGGTTTACGGCAATCCGGCCCTGATCCAGGAGGATCCAGTGGAGCGCAAGCCCTACATGCACGTGCTGCCTGGAAGCAGGGCACTATCCGTATCCACTGCCGGATGCAATCTGGAGTGCAAGTTCTGCGAAGTCTGGGACATGGCCCTGGTGGACCCGGAAGAGGTCTATGCCCATGATCTGCCACCGGAAGACGTGATCCGGCACGGTCAATCCGCAGGGCTGCGCTCTATAAGCTTTGCCTTTGGGGAGCCGGTGATATTCTATGAGTATATGAGGGAGGTAGCTGAAAATGCCAGGAAAGAAGGCTTTCTCACTCTGGTCCATACCGCGGGCTACATCCGCCCCCAGCCCCTGAAGGAGCTGTGTGGGGTCATGGACGCTGCCAACGTGGACCTCAAGAGCTTTGATCCCGAATTCTACCGAGAGGTAGTGGGAGGAGAGCTGGAGCCAGTATTAAAAAATCTGAAAACCATCAAGGCCCAGGGCATTCACTTGGAAATCACCAACATAGTCATTCCCACCCTGAACGATGACCCTGAAGGAATCCGGGAAATGTGCAAATGGATAAAAGATGAGCTCGGACCGGACGTTCCCTTGCATTTTGCCAGGTTCTATCCCCTGTACCAGCTCTCAGGGCTGCCCCGGACCCCGGTATCCACTCTGGACCAGGCCCGGGACATTGCCATGGAAGCGGGCCTGAACTTCGTGTACGTTTCCCGGGTGACCGGGCACGAGGGGGAAAACACGTTTTGCCCGGATTGCGGCGGCAAGATCATAGATAGAACAGGCTTCATGATAGACGAGATAAACATGGAAAACGGAAATTGCGCTTACTGCGGCCGAGAGATACCCGGGATCTGGAGCTAGGACATCCTGCGCTTGTGCCTGTTGTACTGGGCCAGGGATCTTTCGTCCAGATTGCTTAGCCCTGCCTCCTTGGCCCATTCCACCACCTCCACGAACTCCTGGGAAGTGATGGCCCGGGATATTTTCTCGTAGTCAAAGGCCATGTGCTCCACTCGGTACTGGGACATGATGTTTACGTAAGTATCCCGGGGCAGATTTTCAGCCACCCAATACACGAACTCCTGAGGATGGGTGACCCGGTTGGGCATGACCAGATGACGCAAAATCACACCCCTCCTGGCAATATCCCGGGAATCGGTTTCCAGAACCCCTACCTGGCGATTCATTTCCAGGATTGCCTCCTGGGCCCGCTCCGGGTAGTCCCCTTGGCCCTCGATGGCGTATTTAGCGGATTTCTCGCTACCCATGAACTTGAGATCCGGAAGATAGATATCCACTATCCCCTCCAGAAGCTCAATATTGTCCACCAATTCGTACCCGCCAGTGTTGTAGCAAAGGGGAAGCCGCAAACCCTTGTCGCGGGCAATCTTGGTAGCACCCAGAATATTGGGCATAACATGGGTAGGGGTAACCAAGTTGATGTTGTGACATCCGCGCCTCTGTAGATCCATCATCATATCGGCTAGGCCTTCGTCATCTACTTCCCTACCCCGGCCCTCGTGGGCAATGGGCCAGTTCTGGCAGAAGACGCAGCGCAGGTTGCAATTGGAAAAGAATATGGTCCCGGAACCATTGGATCCAACCAAAGGAAGCTCTTCCCCAAAGTGAGGGGAATGGCTGTAAACCACCGCCTTATCCGGAGCCTGACAGAAGCCTTTTTCCCCTTGGAGGCGATTTACCCCGCAAAGGTGGGGGCAAAGATCGCAGCTTTCCATTTTGGCGTAGGCCTGATCCACCCTCTCGTCCAGCTTCCCTTTCCCTGCAAGGCGGGCATATGCCGGCTCCCATGTTTCTGAGACCGGGTCTTCTTCAGCCTCGGCACAGCTTATAAATAACATCGAGCCTGAGGCCAAACATATGCTTTTGATAAAACTTCTACGGGTCCAAACCATATATCCTCCCAAAATTTCTATAGCCACAAACAGGGACACTCACAAACAAGGGTTTGACATACCTATAACAATTCAAAAACAAAAAAACAATATCAATAAAAAAAGAGTATGGATTTAATTGCTTTATAGCCCACCTTCATCTTCCTGACCAAAAAACGCTTGTCATTGCTTGCATAAATCTTATTATACCCTATAAATTGATTTTCAGCCAGTTCCTCCATCATAACCTTTACCTGTTATCTTGCAAGACTAACAAGGTTCTTGCACTTTGACAGCCAGATTACGTTTTAAACGTCAAACAACAGTGACAAGAGGTGGATTATGCGTATCTTGCTGATCAACACTCCTTTTCACAGCGGCTACCAGAAGTTCACCCAGGAGTTTCCCCCTTTGGGAATTGCTTATATAGGGGGGCTGCTAAAAAAACACGGTTACGAGGTCCACTTGCTGGACCTTAACGCCCCGGATGAAAAACTGCCTTCGGATTTGCACAAATTCGACCTGGCAGGTATTTCTGCAGACACTCCCAGACATCTAAATGCCCTGGAACTGGCATCCCGGATCAGTTCAGCTAATGTACCGGTCGCCATTGGAGGCCCCCACGTCACCTTCATGCCCGAAGATACCTTAAGCTCCGGAAGCATTGATTACGTGGTCCGGGGAGAAGGGGAGTATCCCATGCTGTATCTGGCGGAATACCTGCAGGGCAAGAGAGACTTGCAGGAAGTTCCCTCGGTTTCCTTTCTCAGGGAAAACGAGTCCGTACACAATCACGACGACTGCGTGGTCAGAAACATAGACGAATTGCCCTTTCCTGCACGGGAACTCTTGCCCATGCACAAATACAAGACTCATTTGGCCAAAAAGAGGGCCACATCCATTATAAGCAGCCGCGGGTGCCCTTTTAACTGTTCTTTCTGTGCCTCTTCCCAGCTGTTTGGTCTGAAATGGAGGCCCAGGGATCCGGAAGCCATTGTGGAAGAGATTGAACATGTCCAGAAAAACTTCGGTGTTTCCAACATCTTGTTCATGGATGACAATTTTACCCTGGATCCGGAGCGGACCGTGCGAATTAGCGAGCTCATCGCTAAAAAGGATTTAAACATCAGCTGGATGTGTTTGTCCCGGGTCAATACTATTGTTGAGAACGAGGACATGGTCCAGAGCATGGCTGAGGCCGGAGCAAAGATGATGTTTATCGGGGTAGAGAGCTCGAATCCGGAAGTACTCAAGAGCTACAACAAAAAGATCACTGCTGACGTGTCCCTGCAGGCCCTGGACATACTCAAAAAATACAGGATAGATGCCCTGGCCAGTTTCATCATAGGCAATTTGAATGAAGACAAGAAAATGGTAAAAAACACTATCAACTTCGCCACCAAGCTGCGCCCCGAGCTGGCCCAATTCTCCATCCTCACCCCTTACCCCGGTACCCAGCTGTACAACAAGGTCAAAGACCGAATACTTACCTGGAACTGGTCACTATACGACGGCCTCCACGCTACAATTAAAACTGACCATATCCGGCCCGAGGCCCTGGAAAAGCTAATCAAGAGAGCCTATATATCCTTTTATCTTAATCCCAGAAAAATACTGGCCCATCCCATAACAGGCATGCAAAATTTGTTCATGGTTCCCAAGCTGATCAAGGGCTAAATCTGGAGCTGCCCCTGGTATATCGTAACAAACCAAATGCGTGCTTGCCTGAAACCTATTTTTATTTTACATGTTCACAAAGCTAGAACTCATTGTAAGGCAAACAACAATATGCCCGGAAAAATACTGGTTATAGACGATGAACAGGATATCAGGATGTCCTTGCGGGGCATCCTGGAAGATGAAGGCTACGAGATCTCGGAAGCCGAAAGCGGTGAACAAGGTCTTAAACATATAGACCCGGATGTGGAATTGGTTCTTCTGGATATTTGGCTCCCGGGTATGGACGGATTGGAAGTACTGAACCAGATCCGGGCCCACCACCCCTATCTCCCAGTGGTCATGATCTCTGGTCACGGCAATATCCAAACTGCTGTGCAGGCCATAAAAAGTGGGGCCTTCGACTTTATTGAAAAACCCCTTTCCCTGGAAAAGGTCCTAATTACCTCGGAAAAAGCCTTGGAAGTCTCCCATCTCCGCCGCGAAAACCGCAAGCTGCGACTTAGCAGCAAGGGCCAGGAAGTGTACAAAATCTCGGGACATTCCAAGCCTATCCAAGATCTAAGGCATAACATCGAGCAGGTAGCACCCACAGAGGCTTGGGTGCTAATAGTGGGCGAAAACGGCACCGGCAAGGAGATTGTGGCCAGATCAGTACATTTGCGCAGTAAACGGACGGATCATCCTTTGATTGCGGTTAATTGCGCAGCTATTCCAGAAGAACTCATTGAGTCCGAACTGTTTGGCCATGAAAAGGGCTCCTTCACCGGGGCCTCCTCCTCTAAGCAGGGTAAGTTCGAACTGGCCAACAACGGAACCCTTTTTTTAGACGAAATCGGGGATATGAGCCTCAAGACCCAGGCCAAAATCCTGCGTATTCTTCAGGAACAAAGCTTCGAGAGGGTAGGCGGCCACAAGACAGTAAATGTTAATGTCCGGGTCATCGCTGCCACCAATAAAGACCTGCATCAGGAAATCAAAAAGGGCAATTTCCGGGAAGACCTCTACTACCGCTTGAACGTTTTTCCCCTATATCTGCCTCCACTCCGGGAAAGAAGCGAGGATATTCCTGATTTGCTACGGGAATTCACGGCTCAACTCAGCCATGAACATAATTTCAGGCCCTTGGAGTTTGACAGGGATGCTGTTCAAGCCCTGCAAAAGCACTCCTGGCCGGGCAATGTCCGGGAACTGAAGAATTTCGTGGAAAGAATGTATATTCTATACCAAGGCCAAAAGGTAAGTGCGGACATGCTCCCTGCCGAAATCCGGGAAGCCGCCAATCAAGATCAGAGCGCAGCCCCGGAAGTACTTGGTATGGAGCAAAAAGAGCTTCCCAGCAATTTCAAACAGGCTAGGTCCATGTTCGAAGCCAAGTTCCTGGATCAGAAGTTAAAGGAATGCGAAGGCAATGTAACCAAGCTGGCTGAATCCATTGGCCTGGAACGCAGCTATTTGTATCGCAAACTCAAAACCTACAATATCAGTGCCGATTAATGCCGGGATACACTACTAAGCACGGACAGTGGTAATCACAAAACCTGATCTTAAAACCCAGATTCATCCTTCTCTTATCACTTCCGCCCTTTTAACAAAAGTCCACAAGTATATGGATCTTTGAGCTGTTTGGGAACTGGAAATGTAATCATTCACCACGTACTCAAAAAGGATTCACCAGGTCTTTTTGCGTGCCTCTGCCGAAAGGCTCACCGGTTTTCTTGACTAGGCTCATGGGGCAAGTCGAGTTTAGAAAAGCGCGAGCCAGGTACGCGGCACAAAAAAAGATGTAGTGAATAGTACAACGAAACTTGGCTCTGTAACCATGGCTCTATAAACAGCCTTACTATTATGGCAGCAACTCTTTCCCTGGGTCCGAGGGTTCTGCAAACTGGGCGTAAACTGTGTGAGCGACGTAGGCCTGTTTGCAGAATTCTCGGACCTCTGGACAATAAGTTTCTTTGTAGTTACCTGGAAATATTGTACGACCCTCTCCCGAGTGCCTACTTAAACCGAGAGTCGGACTTTACCTCCCGGACGTTCTGAGAGGCCTCCTCCAACCAACCCTCCCGGGGCCGCTCAACCGTGTCGAAAGCTGCCACGTAAGGCTTGACATCCAGTAACGGAGTGCCATCCAGGACATCCACGTTCCGAATATGCAGGACGCTCCCTTGCCGGGACAGAAGCTCTACCACGGAGAGTCCCATGGGATTGGGGCGCTTAGGCGCACGGGTGGCAAAGACTCCGCGGGGCTGAGAATCCAGAAAAGGTGTGACCTTCAGCTCCCAGCCCCTTACCTGGTGGAAGTGGTACAGGATAATGATGTGGGAGAATCCTTCCAGATCGCAAAGCCCTTGTTCATACTCGGGATAAACCTGGACGCTTCCTTCCACCCCTGCGGCTCCAGCAGGCTGGATGGGCATATCCCGGATATCTTGATAAGGACTGCGAATATGGCCCAAATAACTGAATGTGACGTTCATCTTAATATACTGGTATTTTTTGACAAAAATGCTTCCGAAACAACAGCCCCAGAACAGGTATGTCCCGGATTAAGCGCAGGTGCGGCCGAAACTCCTAAGACAAGCAGTCCTCGCAAGACCCAGGCAGGGCTTACAGGGACGAGCAAGTCCTTGCTGCCCCATGTGCAGCCACAGCTGCGCCCCTGTTCATTCCTGCCGGTCTAGGCTGCGGTAATTGATGGCCTCGCCCAGATGGGCGGTGGTGATCTTGTCCTCACCCTCCAGGTCCGCAATGGTCCTGGCTAGCCTCAGAATTCTGGTATGGGCCCGGGCGGACAGAGCCAGCCTCTGCACCGCGGTCTCCAGGAACTTGTGTTCCTCCTCGCCCAATTCACAAAATTCTGCCAACCATTTACCCGATAACTGGCTATTGGTGAGAAAGGGAAGATCCCGGTAACGCCACTCCTGGATTTCCCTGACCCGGGAAATATTGGCGCTCATGGTGGATGAATCCATGGAGCTTTTGGGCTTTTTCAAGTCCTCGTAGGGCACTGCAGGGACTTCAATGTGCAGATCGATGCGGTCCAGGAGGGGGCCGGATATGCGGTACCTGTACCGCTGGATCTGGGCGGGGGTGCAAGTACAGGCGTGTTGCTCATGGGTCAAGTATCCGCACGGACAAGGATTCATCGCAGCCACCAGCATGAAATCCGCAGGATATTTCAGGGACATAGCCGCTCTGGAGATGGTTACTTCCCCATCTTCCAGGGGCTGGCGGAGAACTTCCAGAACATGTTTCTTGAATTCCGGGAGCTCATCCAGAAAGAGGACCCCCCGGTGGGCCAGGGAAACCTCTCCGGGCTTAGGATAATGTCCTCCCCCGATAAGCCCGGCATCCGAGATGGTGTGATGAGGGCTGCGAAAGGCCCGATTCACGACCATGGCCTGCTCCGGATCCAACTGTCCGGATACGCTGTAAATCTTGGTAACCTCCAGGGCCTCTTCAAAGCTAAGCCTAGGAAGCACCGTAGGGATGCGTTGAGCCAGCATAGTCTTGCCGCTTCCTGGAGGACCAATGAAAAGCAGATTATGATCTCCGGCAGCTGCGATCTCGATGGCGCGCTTGGCATTTTCCTGGCCCTTGACCTCAGCGAAGTCCATCAAGAAATTCCCGCTCTGGTGCCAAAGCTTGTCTATATCGAACTTTACGGGATCCAGATGGATCTCCTCGTTCAACAAACGTACTGCCTGGCTCAGGTTGTCCAGCCCGAAAACCTGGATTCCCTGAACTACAGCTGCTTCCTGGGCATTGGCGCTGGGTAGCATTACTGCTGCTGCGCCGTCGCTCCTGGCCTTCAGGGCCAGTGGCAAGGCGCCATTAATGGGCTTGAGCTCACCTGTGAGGGACAGCTCCCCAGCCATGTAGATATCCCTCAGCCTGTGCTCCGGCACATTCCCAGAGGCAACCAGCAATCCCAGGGCCAGGGGCAGGTCATAACTGCTCCCCTCCTTGCGGACGTCCGCCGGAGCCAGATTGATGGTTATCCTGGCCGGTGGAAGCTTGTAACCACTGTTTTTAAGGGCTGAAAAAACCCTTTCCTTGCTCTCCTTGACCGCGCCTTCTGCAAGGCCCACCAGGGTGAAAGCCGGCATCCCGGCGCGGGAATAATCTACCTCCAAATCCACCCGTATGGCATCGATGCCCAGCAAAGAAGCCGTGGTAATCTTGGCAAACATAAAACATCCAGTGCCGCACTATTGAATCCTGGAACCTATCCGATCCCAACGTATATCTGCAAAACCTTCCCAGGACCAGTAGATCCTCCAGGCCTTGCCCACGATCTTGTCCCGGTTCACAAAATGATCCTCCCAAAACCTGGAATCGTAGGATTCGTCCCGGTTGTCCCCCAGAACAAAATAGCTGTCCTCCGGAACCTCCTTGGGTCCGAAAGTGTCCCGGTGGTTTACTACCCGCTCATCCCCGTACCGAACGTATTCCTCTGCCACCTTTTCCCCGTTGCGGTAGAGATCCTTGTTCTTGATCATGATCTCATCTCCCGGGGTTCCGATCACCCTTTTTATAAAATCCTTGGAAGGGTTTTCCGGGAATTCAAAAACAATGATGTCTTGAAACTCGGGTCCGTCAAATTCTACTATATACCCATCCATGAGGGGCATATTTATCCCGTAGCTAAACTTGTTAACCAAAAGATGATCTCCTACTTCCAAAGTGGGATACATGGAAGCCGAAGGGATCTTAAAAGCCTGCACCACGAAGGTGCGAATAAATACGGCCAGAATAAGCGCTATAATCAGAGCCTCGGCATATTCCTTCAAAAGCTTGTGCCATCTAGGATTCATTTATCTTTTCACCTGTATTTGCTTTGTTTTTGGGCTTTCTACCCGTTTTATCCTAACTCGGTCCTATACCTGCCCACCCTTGACTACTCTTCCGAGCTCAGGGCAGCCAAGAATGCCTCCTGAGGAATCTCCACGCTGCCCATCTTCTTCATGCGCCGCTTACCTTCCTTCTGCTTCTCCAAGAGCTTTCTCTTGCGGGTTATATCGCCGCCGTAGCACTTGGCAGTGACATTCTTGCGCAAGGGAGGAATACGTTCCCTGGCGATCACCTTGTTGCCAATGGTGGCCTGAATCACCACCTCGAAAAGCTGCCTGGGAATGTATTTCTTGAGCTTCTGGGCCAGGGAGCGGCCCTTGTAATAAGCCTTTTCCCGGTGAACAATAACGGACATGGCATCCAGGGGCTCGTGATTGATCAAAATATCCATCCGAACCAGATCCGCCGGGCGATAATCCAGGATCTCATAATCCAGGGAGGCGTATCCCCGCGTTACAGACTTCAGACGATCGAAAAAGTCGAAGACTATTTCGGCAAAAGGGATTTCATAAGTTACTATGATCCGGGTGGAGGAAAGGTAGCGGATGTCTTTCTGTATCCCGCGCTTTTCCTCGCACAGGGAGAGCACGTTCCCCACGTATTCGTTGGGAACATGGATCTCCAGCCGGGCATAAGGCTCCGTGATAACAGAGATTTCCTGGGGCGCGGGCAGATGGGCAGGATTGTCCACGTTCACGACAGAGCCATCCACCTGGTGCACCTGGTAAATCACTGAAGGTGCTGTGGCTATGAGATTCACCTGGAACTCGCGCTCCAGCCTCTCCTGGATAACCTCCATGTGAAGCAGTCCCAGGAATCCACACCTGAACCCGAAACCCAGGGCCTGGGAACTCTCGGGCTCGAACTCCAGGGCGGCGTCGTTCAGTTGCAGCCTTTCCAGGGCGTTTTTTAGCCCTTCGTAGTCCCCAGAGGCCACTGGATACAGCCCGCAGAAAACCATGGGCTGAACCCGCTTGAATCCAGGGAAAGGCTTATCCGCCGGACTCTGGGCCCCGGTTATGGTATCACCCACCCGGGCTTCTTTGAGATCCTTGATCCCGGCGCATAAAAAACCCACCTGTCCGGTATCCAGGTATTCCACATCCTTGGGCCCAGGCGAGAAAATGCCCAGCTTGACCACCTGAAACTCCTTCCGGTTGGAAAACATCATGATCTCCTGGCCCCTTTCAATCCGGCCCTCCAAGATCCGGAACAGGACAATTACACCCAGATAAGGATCGTACCAGGAATCAAAGATCAGGGCCTTCAGGGGCGAATCCCTGCTCCCCTTGGGGGCAGGCACCTGGGCCACGAGCTTCTCCATCAAATCCTGAACACCTTCCCCGGTCTTGGCGCTGACCAAGGAAAGATCAGTACAATCCAATCCCACGATCTCCTCGATTTCCTGGGCTATACCCCAGGGATCAGCACTGGGCAAATCGATCTTGTTCAGCACCGGTATGATCTCCAGGTCGTTGTCCAGGGCTAGAAAGACGTTGGCTAGGGTCTGAGCCTCTACTCCCTGAGTGGCGTCCACCACCAGCAAGGCCCCGTCGCAAGCCGCCAGACTCCTGGAGACCTCGTAGGAGAAATCCACGTGTCCCGGGGTATCAATCAGGTTCAAGAGATACTGCTCCCCATCCGAAGCGGTATACGGTATGCGCACCGTTTGGGACTTAATGGTGATGCCCCTCTCACGTTCCAGCTCCAGGCGATCCAGGTACTGATCCTTCTTTTCCCGCTCCGTGAGCAGCCCGGTCAGCTCCAGAATACGGTCTGCCAGTGTGGATTTGCCGTGATCAATATGGGCGATTATACTAAAATTGCGTATATTTTCCTGTCTTACCATTCTTCGTATTGCCAGCTATTGCAGATTGTTAATAAACAGGCAACGATTCACCAGATGGTTTTTACCAACGAAGTGAATAGTTACATAAACTTTAATATACACCATTTTTCAACACTCTTGCAACCCCGCAGGGCCTTCTCAAGATCCTGCCAAGCTTTCCACTTTTTGCAACACCGCGCCCATAGCCTGTTCTACCTCGGGACTTAGAATCTCCTGCATTTTTTCCGGTATAAATCCGGCCTGAACCACCAGGATGTTAAGCTCGACATCCGTGGACTCCTGGAGCTCTTTTAACAGGTTGGTGGTGGGAAACTGGTGCATGGAAAAATCCGCGATTTTTTTGGGATCCACCTCGTGAATGTCGATTTCCCTGATTTCGCCGGGGGGGACTTCCCCATCCGTGCTGCTGTCCACGATAATCACCCTTTCCGGATGCTGATCGCTAAGTATGAGATCGAATAAAAGAGCCCGAATCGAGGTTCCGGCGTCAATCAAGGCCACATCCTTGCCCAATCCACCCTTTTCCTGCAGGGCCTGAATAACCCGGGGCCCTAGAGCATCGTCCCCGTACAAGGTGTTGCCGCAACCAAAAACCACCACCCGGGAATTGAACATTTTGGACCAATCCATATTTTTTACTCCCTAAACAAGTACAACTATTTCTCTCTTGTCCAAAAAAAAAGCCGCCTTCACAAACAAGCGAAGACGGCTCTTTATATACTATTTCCCGGGCTATGTCTAATCTATTTGCTCATGGTATCCAATACATTCCCCTGAGAGTCCATGACGCTCAACTCTACGTTGATACCGCCGTCCAGGCGGTGTGTGGCGCAGCTCATTCACGGGTCGTAGGCCCGAATGGCCATCTCCACCTGGTTCAAAAGCCCCTGGTCGTAGTTTCCGTCCTTGATTACAGCCTTGGCAGCCTGTTTCACGGATAGATTCATGGGGGCGTTATTATGAGTGGTACCCACGATGAGATTGGCCATGTTCACAAGCCCCTTCTCATCGGTTTTGTAATGGTGGATCAAGGTGCCCCTGGGGGCTTCCACGCAGCCAACTCCTTCCCCAGCCTGGGGTTGGATGTTTTCGGTACGGATATCCCTGCCGGTGATCTCGGGATCATTTAGCAGCTCCTCAGCCCGCTCGCAGCACTGGATGAGCTCGATGAGCCTGGCCCAGTGATAAAGCAGGGTCAGATGCGTGGGCCGACCGAATTCATTGCGAAAAACCTCCAGCTCCTGCTGGGCCAGGGGAGTGGCCATCTGGTCGCAGACATTGATCCTGGCCAGGGTATTGGCCCGGTACACACCCACGGGATCGTTTTCATCCAGTTTCAGATCACCCCATTTTTTGGCATACGGGAACTTGAGATAGGACCAGGACTCAGTGTGCTCGCCAATGTAATCCAAATACTGGGAATACTTGAACTGATCAAAATTCCCGTTTTGATCCATCAGCCTCAGCTCTCCGTCATAAAGCTCCAAGGCACCGTCCGAAGGCCGGACCGTGCCCAGGTAACCCGAAGGGAACACGCCCAGGGTCTTGACCGCGTCCAGATACTTGGGAAATACATCCTCTTTGGCGAAATTGATGGTGAACTGACAAAACTCCTTGAGCTCCTGCACACCGGACAAGAGCTCCTGGCGCATCTCCTCGTCCAGAGGCTTGGAGAAGCCGCCCACCACTGCGGCGATGGGATGGATAACCTTGCCTGCGAACTTTTCCAGCATCATTTGGCCCTTATAACGCATCTGGACCACTCTTTTGGCCAAATCAGGATTGGCGCCCACGATCCCGACTACGTTGCGCACGGAATAATCCGAATCCGGTCCCATCACGAAATCCGGCGCGGCCAAGAAATAAAAATGCAGGATCTTGTCCGGGATATATGCCAGCATCTGGCAAAGCTCGCGCAACTTTTTCCCGGTGGGGGGAAGCTCTACCCCCAGACACTCATCTGCAGCCTTGTTGGACGCCAGGTGATGCTGCCAGGGACAAATACCGCAAATGCGGTTTACGATCCTGGGCACCTCCTCCACTGGACGTCCCAAAACAAATTGTTCAAATCCGCGCAAGGAAAGCACATGCAACCTGGCATCGGATACATTTCCGGTGTCATCCAAGTGCACAGCCACGCTAGCATGTCCTTCAATGCGGCTAATGGGAGCTATATTCAGCGTCTTAGCCATGATTACCTCCTAAACCGGTCTTTTTAAAACGCCGTGGGCACCCGCAAATCGGGCCAAATACCCCCGGCGGTCAGGCATCTTATTTGGATCGAATCCCACTGAGGCCAAGGCTCCCATGTAATCCACCAAGGGCTTGGAATCCTTGCGTATGGGACCATAACATCCACGGCACGGCATCCTGGCGGATATACACCTGGGAGCACCTTGCTTTCCTCCGCATCCCACAGCCGTAACCGGCCCTAGGCACATAAAGCCCTGCTCCATAAGGCAGCGCATCTCCTCCAGTGGCTTATCTGGATCAAATTCCGGAGCCCAAAGCATGCGCTTGATATCCTCCAGGCCCTTCTTGCTCTCCCTAATGGTAGGGCAAGCATCGCATACGGATTTTTCCGGCATCTTGTATTCAGTTTTGCCCTCCAACAGGGCCAGTACCGCTCCAGCTATCCAATCCGGGTGCGGGGGGCATCCGGGCAGGGACACGTCCACTTGGACCAATTCATCCAGCGCATAGCACTGATCCAGCAGGGGCGGAATATGCTCGCTGGGATACTCAGCCGGGTCCGTGGAAGGAGATTCTTTATAGTAGAACCGCTTCAGATCCTCATCCGAATACATATTTATCAAAGCAGGGATGCCGCCGGTGGTGGCACAAGTGCCCAGGGCGATGAGGATCTGGCACTTCTTGCGCATCTCCAGAAGAACCTCCTTGTGCTCCTCGTTGCGAACGCCGCCCGAGACTATACCCACCACCGCCTCCGGGATGTTGAGTTCTGTTTCTTCCCCGGTTTGGCCATAATACTTATGGTCCAGGATAACCGGAATATGTACAAAGTCCAGGTTATTTACCAAAAGATCCACCAGGACTTCTCCTACGTTCAAAATGGCTATCTCGCAGCCGGCACAGGCATTCAGCCATTCCTCGGCTACTGTTACCTTGGTCATATAAGCACCTCCATAAAAGGGACGTATAAGGCTTTTACTGCCTGTTAGGCACCCATGGTCTCTTGTTTACGGGCCCTAAGAGGATTGGGCCCCAAAGACCTGATTTTCTCAGTGAACTCGTTAACCAGTTTAGAGAACCTGGGAGCCTCTGCCGAAGATACCCAATCCAGCCTGAACCTCTCGGGGTCGATGCCCAGATCTTCCAATACCAGGGAAATGGCCTGGGACCGGGCGTATGCCTTGTGATTACCATCCAGGTAATGACATTCGCCCAGGTGTCACCCCAAGATCAGAACACCATCAGCCCCTTTTTCCAGGGCCTCCACAACCAGATTGGGATGAACCATTCCGGAACACATCACTCTGATGGCACGCATGTTGGGGGGATACTGCAACCGGGACACACCTGCCAGATCCGCTCCGGCGTAGGCGCACCAATTACAGAGAAATCCAACAATGACGGGTTCTTTATTTTCAGCCATCGCAGTTTCTCCTTGTTATTTTAAACATTTTCCAGAGCCGCGTGCAGCTGGGCTCTTAGCTGTTCGTTGGTAAAGCCGTTCACCATGACTCCCAGTTTGGGACAGGTAGCCTCGCAGATACCGCATCCCTTGCACAAGGCCTTGTTGGTCTCGATCCTCTTGTGCGTAGCTCCTTCCCGTTCATACTCGGTCAATGTGATGGCCCCGTAGGGACAGGTATCTACGCATAGGGCGCAGCCGTCGCAATTCTCGGTGACAAAGGATTTTATGGAATCCAGGGTCATGACCTGCCTGGATAGAATGGTCGAAGCCCTGGAAACTGCTGCCTTGGCCTGGGAGATGCATTCGTCAATGGGCTTGGGATAATGGCACAGCCCGGCCAGGAACATACCGTCCACGCTCATGTCCACCGGCCGCAGCTTGGCGTGGGCCTCCTGAAGGAAACCTTCGCTATTCAAGCCGCACTTATAGAGCTCCACCAGGTTCTTGTACTCTCCGGGCACTATTGCCGAAGCCAGGACCAAATAGCTGGGCCGGATTTCCACGTCCCTGCGCAGCACATGATCCCTGGTGCGTACCACCAGATCCTCGCCCTCCTTGTATACCTGAGGCTTGTTTTCCAGATCGTACTGGATAAATATGACCCCTCTTTCCCGGGCCTCTTTGTACAGGTCCTCCCGGGCGCCATAGGTGCGGATGTCCCGGTAAAGAACGTATACCGGGAGCTTGGGATTGGCTTTTTTCAGCTCCACCGCCGAATGCATGGTATGTGTGCAACAGACCCGGCTACAATAAGGCCGGTCCGGCTCCCGGGATCCCACGCACTGGATGAATACCGCGCCCTGGGCCTTGTCCAGAGCGGGTCTGTGCTCGGACATCTCCTTATCGAACTCTAGGTGCGTAAACACCCGGTCATCCTCGCCGTAGAGGTATTCGTGGGGCTTGTATTCTTTTCCACCGGTACAGACCACTGCTATACCGTAACGTATGGCTTTTCTTTCTCCTGCCACCTCGACTTCGCTTACAAAATCCCCTACCGAACCTTTGTTGGTTTTTAGCTCGGCATTTTTATAGACTTTAATAGCGGAGTGGTTTTCTACCCTGGAGATAAGATCCTCGAGATAGGGCCTTATTTCTTCCCCACGCCAAGTAGTGGCAAGATTCCAGGCGTTTCCGCCCAAGTAATCTGCCCTCTCCAGCAGAATGGTTTCATAACCCTGATCCGCCAGACCTAGGGCAGTAACCATACCCGAGAGGCCTCCTCCAATTACCAAGGCGGTTTGATTCACGTTCACAGTAAGGTATTCTAGGGGCTCCAACAGAGAAGCCTTGGATACAGCCATGCGTACCTGATCCTTGGCCTTTTCCAGCGCCCTTTCAGGTTCATTGCCGTGAACCCAGCTGTTCTGGTTGCGGATATTGGCCATTTCGAACAGGTATTCGTTGAGCCCGGCATCCTTCATGGTTTCCTTGAACAGGGGCTCATGGGTTCTGGGAGTGCATGCCGCCACGATTACCCGATTCAGATTGTGCTCCTTTACCTTGTCCCGGATCAGATCCTGGGCGTCCTGGGAACAGGAGAACATATTGTTCTCCACATAGACCACATTGGATAGCCCGCTGGTATACTCGGCCAGCTCCTTAACATCTATAACCCCGGCAATGTTGATGCCGCAGGAGCACACAAAAACCCCTATCCGGGGCTCTTCCTGGGTAACATCCTTTTCCGGAGGAAAGGTCCTCTCCTGGGTCAGGGTGCCCCTCTGGTTGCTAAGAGCCACTGAGGCGGCTGCTGCTGCAGAAGAGGCGTCTGTTACGGACTGGGGAATGTCCTTGGGACTTTGGAAACATCCGCTGGCATAGATCCCCGGAACATTGGTCGCTCCCGGTGCAAAGCTGGAGCTTTGAGCAAACCTGTATTTATCCAGCTCCACACCCAACTTCTGGGCTAGATCCACGGATCCCGGGGACACTTCCAAGCCCACGGAAAGCACTAGCAGGTCAAAGTCTTCCTGAACCCTTTCCCCGGTCTGGTCGTTGAAGTATTCCACGCTTACCCCGCCTTCCTCCTTGGGGTAAACTGTATGGATCCGGCTCTGGATGAAACGGACTCCGTTCTGTTTGGCCTGCTCGTAATACTTCTCAAATTCCTTGCCGTGGGTCCGGATGTCCATATAGAAAATCGCCTGGTCCACATCCCCGGTGGTATGCTCCGCAGTAACCATGGTCTGCTTAATGGCATACATGCAGCACACCGAGGAGCAATATCCGTTGTCGCACTTATTTATGTTCCGCGAGCCCACGCACTGGAGCCAAGCAATCTTCTTGGGCTCCTTGCCGTCCGAGGGCCGTGTCAGATGCCCCATGCAAGGACCGCTGGGAGACAGGAGCCGCTCGTACTCCATGCTGGTAACCACGTCGTTGTCCTTTGCATAGGCGTAAACATCCAAGCCCTGGGGATTATAAGGCTTAAAACCCGGAGTAAGAATCACCGAGCCCACATTGATCTCCTTGACCTCCTCCTGGAAGTCCTGGTCCAGATCAATGGCTCCTGTGGGACAGTACTTCTCACAGGCCCGGCATTTGCCTTTTCCTTTCTCTCCCTTGTTGCCGCCCTTGACAAAGTAGATACAGGTTTCCTTCTCAATGGCGTACTTCAAGGGCACGGTTTGACCGTACTTGATGTAGGCGGATTTGCGCTTTTGGAGTCCCTCGTTGAATTCGTCCGGGACCTTTTTAGGACACTTCTCCGCGCACAAGTTACAAGCGATACATTTATCCATATCCACTATGCGCGGCTTCTGGCGCACCTGGACCTGGAAATTACCCTCCTGGCCGCTGATGTTTTCCACCTCAGCCAGGGTCAAAAGCTCGACATTCAAGTGCCGACCGCACTCGACCAGCTTGGGTGCCAAAATTCACATAGCGCAATCATTGGTGGGAAAAGTTTTGTCCAGCTGGGCCATGGCCCCACCAATACCGGACGACTTTTCCACCAGGTAAACAAAGTAGCCGGCGTCAGCCAGATCCAGGGCGGACTGGATGCCAGCGATTCCGCCGCCGACAACCATGACTGCGCCTACTTTTTCCTGAGACATATTTACCCCCTTTACCAGATGGCAAATTTAAAATTGTTGTACTTAACCACCTGAAAAACTAACCAATCTTTTGGAGTCTTCCCAGTGACTCACAAAACCGCAAAACAAACATAAACTCCAGCAGATTGTTCTTAATAGAACAAATAACTTAAATGTCTGCAAAAGACTAGAGGTGAAAGCTTAAAATCTTTAAAACTCCAGTAACATCTTTTTTTAAAACAGTGCCATTTAGGCTGCTTTTAAAACTTACGCCCCGGTTTCCCAGCCTACTTCCTGGGCACTTGCCCCGAGACAATAGGCTAGGAGCTGAGGATAAGCAATTATTGGCATGCGCCCCGCCTGGCCCTGGGAAGAATCCAAACGCAGTTGGCAGAAGGGACAGGCCACGCACACCGCATCTGCACCAGCGGCCTTGGCATCACTTATTTTTCCGGCAGCAATAACTCCAGAGAGCTCTTCATCCGTGGCCCAAATCGGGGCTCCGCAACAGTCCAGCTTCCTGTCCCAGGCAACGGTGCTGGCACCTGCAGTCTCTACCAATGTATCCAGGGACTCCGGCCTTAGGGGATTTTCCATCTCTAGTACATTGCTGGGCCTCAGGATCCTGCAGCCATAATGCAGGGCCAGGCTCAAATGGTTCGCTGGCTGCTGTATTTTTTGCCCTAAAACTTCCAAACCGGTGTCCTGGATCAGGACCTGGAAGAGATGCCTAACCCTGGCCCGGCCGGTGTAAGCCAAACCTTCCTTATTTAAGTGCTCGTTTATCTTATCCTGCAATTCTCGGTCCTGGCCCAGAATCCAGGCGCAGTGCTTCAGGGTACCGTAGCAACAGTTGCACACGGTGACCAAAGAGGCACCATAGGCTTCTGTCAGGGCCAAATTGCGCGCCGAGGCCAGGAGCCAGGCCTTTTGATCCACGTTCCTCAAAGGATACCCGCAACATCCGAATTCGGGCACTTGGACGGTATCCAGCCCCACCCCCTGGAGCACCTTGTCCGTAGCCTGCTCATAGGCCGGGAGGTGAGGTGCCGAAGCGCAACAACGAAAGAGCGCGTAGCGTAAAGATTCCATTATTCCTTCTCCCCTGCCTTTAGGCTCTTAAGAGCCGCTTGTTTATGGGCATAAAGAACATCCGCCACTCGAACCCCCATGGGACACTCCTCCTGGCACTTATAGCAACCCAGGCAGGACCAGAGCATTCTGGAGGAAGCCACCAGGTCGTTGAGTCCCAGGGCTGTGGCATGAATGATCTGGTGCGGATAAAGTCCCAGCTCCCTGCTGGGATTGTCCAAATACTCCGGCACGGGGCAAACCAAAGTGCAGGTCTTGCATTTGTAGCAATAGCTGAACGTGGACTCGATGCTTTGTATCAGCTCATCTTCCCATTTCCCGCGTCCCGCTGTCAGAACATCTCCGGGAGCCGAGTCCTGGAATCTTCTGTCCGCGTATTCCTTGGCTACCAGCCAGGGCCTGAAAACTTCCCCAGCTTCAGTCCCACCGGACCGCAATATGCTGTCCAGGCTGAGCTGGGAGAGCATATAGGGCTCTACCAGGTCTCCTCTTGCCTGATCTGCCCGCACCGAGGTCCAAATATCCTGGAGGTTGATGCCCACAGGGCATACCTCTGTGCAGCGGTTGCAGGTGGTACAGACCACAAGCCCTTCCAAGAGCTCCCTGCGTTTTTCCCTGGAAAGCCCGTTCCCGGCTGCTACCTCGCGCAAGGCCTTAAGCTTTTCCGAGGGGAGTATGTAATTGTTGCCCAGGGACTCCACAGACACTCCCACAGAACAGCGCTCGCTGCATGCACCGCACCTGGTACAGGCATCCAGCTCCATCACCCTGCGCACTGCGGATGCACCAGGGTTGCTCCTTTTCTGGTCCACCGAGGAGGCAAAAAGGCTCAAGGGGCTGGTAAGGGCATGGAACATCTTTCCGAAGGGAACCCAGGCAAGTCCCGCAAATATGGCCAGTATGTGCAGGTACCAGAAAAAGGCAACCAGTGCCCCGCCATCCGAGGCAGTGGTCACTGGATAGGTCAGCTTGGAAGAGCCGTAGCTTAGCGCCGCCCACTGACTCTGGCTGTGGCAATGGGCGCAATATAGCTCGTGAGACTCCTTGCCCCGGGCCAGCTTGTCCTCGGGAAAAGGGCCCTCCCGGTCCGGGGAGATAAGGCCGAAATTTTCCACCCAGTAGCTCTCCAGGGCTTTTAGCTCCTGGTCATAGCCGTAGTAAGTGATATGGGAATAATCATCCACCATGCGCATGAACTCGGACTGAGAGGCTATCTTGGAGCCCTTCAGGAAAATCCCGGAGACAATCACGATGGTCACTATCACAATCGTAACCACGTCCATGGAGCCGGTAACCACCCTGGGGCGAGGCATTTTGAACCTGCGGTAGATGGCCATTACAATGCCTGCAATAACCATTACCCCGAAAAGATCCCGCAAGAAAAGGTAAGGGTTCAGGGTGGACATGTAATCCGGGAGCAACGGCTCGCTGATCTGGCTTTCAAAGGCGTGCATGAGAAGAAGGAGAATAAATCCCCAGAAGATCAGCATGTGCATGACCCAGCGGTACAGATCCTGCCGGAATGAACGTCTGAGCAGTAAAACATCCAGAACAAAAGTTTTGATCAAGACCAGTAGGTTCACCCCGAATATTGCTCCGCCCACACTGCGAAGCACCCCGGAAACACGGGCACCAATGCTTGTGCTTCGATCCTGGGCAGTTAAACCGCGCCCGAACCACCTGGAAACCTGGAACAAAACCCCCAAAATAAAAATGGTCAGGGAAATATACAGGCATAAATCAAAAAACATCTTCCTCCCCCTACCGGTTATTCAAAAGTTGCAGATTTTTTAACTCCCAGGGCATCTATTCACCACATTTTACCAAAATATTCACCGGATCTTTTTGCGTGCTTTCGCCGGGAGGCTCACCGGTTTTCTTGGCAAGGATTATGGAAGAAGCCGGACCGGACCTACGAGCAGGAAAGAAAAA
>CAZNYT010000032.1:4489-23033 GCA_964577315.1 uncultured Desulfovibrionales bacterium | reverse complement strand
CAAGGTATAAGAAAGAATTAGCAACTGAGACTTAAAGACGGAGTGACTTAGGGACTTAGAGACTTAGAGACGGAGTGACTTAGAGACTTAGAGACGGAGTGACTGAGAGACTAAGAAATGGAGAGACAAAGAGCCTGAAGGGCTAAGAGGAAAAAAAATGCAAACCATAATCAAAAAAACATCCATAACCATTTTGGCAATGTTGGCCTTGATGCTGCTGGCAGCATCTCCGGCTTGGGCCGTGCCGAACCTGCAAATATATATTCCCGGAGCGGAATATGACGAGTCTATAGAGAGCTGGAAAACTTATGAAAGTAACTTTGAGTTATGGGTAGTGGGGGCGCGCCACGAGATTACAGGTGTGAAATTCGCAATGGCAGTGCCTGAAGGAGAGCAAGGAAGCATCGGGCTTACCTGGTCTGATCCCGTGCAGTCTGATTACGGGAACCCAAGCGTAACCCAGCTTACTCTGGATGCCTATAATGGAATGGATTACCTGGATTACAGGGACTCTTATAAGGATGGTAATACTCCGGATCCCATGACTTATGGCTATGGAGAAAGCCAAACCCCCCAGAAAGGGGATGGAAGTAATTTGCCTCGAGGCGGAATCTTCCCCACCAATTTTTATGAATACTATATCGGGGATTTGGGTACTGAATACGAGGTGGAGAATTATATCCCGGGAGATGAGGGCACAGCCCAGGGAGAGATCAAGAAGTTCATGGTGGATGTGACCGGCTATACTTGGATCGACATGGTGGCATACAACTATGTTGTAGTGGGCAATCCCGGGGCAAGACATGTCTTCAGTCCCTACTCTCATGCCGGCGCAGCCAATGTGCCCGAACCTACTACCATACTCCTGTTCGGCACCGGACTGTTGGTCCTGGCCTGGATGGGCAAAAGAAAGCTGCAGCAAAAGCACCTTGAAACTGCCTGATAATTGATCACAAACCTTTAACTACGCCACAGTGTGGCAGGCCTTGAACTATTAACTTTTTCACAGACACTGAC
Organism: uncultured Desulfovibrionales bacterium; assembly: GCA_964577315.1. Classification (GTDB taxonomy): domain Bacteria; phylum Desulfobacterota; class Desulfovibrionia; order Desulfovibrionales; family Desulfonatronovibrionaceae; genus Desulfonatronospira. The sequence continues at coordinate 22,016 of CAZNYT010000032.1, read as the reverse complement.
ATAGATACAATTATCAGCTTAAACATCTTTATCACTTCTTACACGTTGTTATTGGCAAATCACACACAGTTTAAACAATTCAGCCAAAAAAGGGGAAAAACTATGAATGATCTAGAAATAAGAGGCCCGCCCAATAAAAAAAAGTTGTTAAGTTTTGTATTTCAACAGAAGATTCTAACACTTTTAAGGAGAAACATCATGATACGCAAGTCAACTTTCATTTTAAGCACTTTTCTTCTATCCATGCTGTTTTTATGCAGCACTGCTCTTGCAGGAGTATTCCCCATAGGAATGTATTTTGACACAGGCGGAAATCAAGATTGGGATGATGATGCTTGGTTTTATGGAATAAAAATGGATACTTATTCAGAAGACAGGATAGGATACACTAACCTCTCTGGTGAGGCTGCGACTGCGGCCATAGCCACCTACCAAAGTTTTGGTGCTGATGGTATTTTGGGTAGCGGTGATACATTCACTCAAGATATGACTTTTACAGTAGATGGTGCATTGAACATTGATGCAGATGTAGTAGGTGGATTAATTAGTTTCGAAGATAATTGGAAAGTAGACATAAACTTAGAGGGATATATTGATGATTTTGTAAATTTTGGTACAGATCCAGTTGATGTAAATAATCGGGAGGGAATTAAAGACACAACATTTACATCCAAATATACTGGTGGATCAGCTAAAATTTATCATGTGGACGAAGATGGCGTAGAAATTGCTGAGATTGCAGGCTTTAAATTTTCTGCAGGAACAGATACGATTTTGAGCGAATCTTTTTGGAAAGATGAGGCAAAAGCAGCAACCTCTTTTCGTTTTGATTGGATCTCTGCCAACTATGATTACTTGAAGAAAGACCTTTATGATCCGGCTGGACTTTCATTGGAGGATTTAATAACACTTAATTTAGCTTTTGCTACTACTCAGGATAGTATAAATGTCGGAGATAACCTGGGAGAAATAGACAATGGCGTTCTTGTCCCCACTACTACTACTGGGATCAAAGCTGAGTTCAAGGCAGTGCCCGAACCCACCACCTTGCTTCTTTTCGGCACTGGTCTGTTGGGACTGGGGATTCTGGGGCGAAGAAAGTTTATGCCCAAAAAGTAGTTGAGGACTGACGGTTTTTAAAGGCCGCGGCAATTTTACTGCCGCGGCCTTTTTTCTTGTGCTCGGGCATGATTTGGATGATAATGGCTAGCTGGATACTGGATTTCCCTATAAATTATGACCCCGGGAGAGAGGATTTGAAAAGCGATTTCAGGGCAGCCCTTTCCAGGTGGACAGAGGTGCTGGGGCCTCAAGGCGTGGAAAGCACTCCATCAGGATCCAAGCGTTATTCCCGCACCACTTTGCCGTACGGGAATGTCCCCCTGGGGGTGCTCTATCCGGGCACAACGGCTCAAGTGCAAACAGTGGTACGAATTGCCCAGGAGACAGGCATAGCCCTGTATCCCATCAGCAGGGGGAAAAACTGGGGGTACGGTGATGCCTGTCCGGTTAAGGAGAATCAGTTCCTTGTGGACCTTTCCCGCATGGACCGGATATTAGAGGTCAGCCCGGATCTGGGCTATGCTGTAATCCAGCCCGGCGTGACCCAGAAGCAGCTTGTTGAACACCTGGAGCGAAACCACCCTGATCTGATGCTGGACTGTACCGGATCAGGGCCGGAAGCCAGCATAGTGGGCAACACCCTAGAAAGGGGGTTCGGACACACCCCTTACGGGGACCATTTCCTGTATTCCTGCGGGATGGAGGTGGTCCTGGGGGACGGCAGGATACTCAACACCGGGTTCGGACACTACAATAACGCCCGGGCCAGCCACGTCTTCAAATGGGGCATTGGTCCCTACCTGGACGGACTTTTCACCCAGTCCAACCTGGGCATAGTGACCAAGATGGGCATCTGGCTCATGCCCAGGCCGGAATGCGTCAAGATGTTCTTTCTGTCAGTGCCGGATGAGGAAAAGCTGCCCGCGATAACAGATGCCCTGCGCCCCCTCAGGCTGCAGGGCATACTCAAGAACATCGTGCACATAGGCAATGACCTGAGGGTCATATCCTCCTTTCAAAGATACCCCTGGGACAGGACCGGCGGGCAGACTCCCCTGCCTGCTGAGCTGCGCCGGGAACTGAGGAAGGAAGCCAAGATAGGGGCCTGGAACATCAGCGGGGCGATATATGGCACGCCCGGACAGGTCCGGATTTACCAGGGTATTATCAAGAAAAGGCTGCGCAGGCTGGGACGGGTGAGATTCGCAGGCAAAAACACCGTGGCCATGGCCGGATGGATGGGGAATCTAATAGACAGGCTGGGCCTGGGCAAGGATCTTCTGGTAAAAATCAGGTCCCTGGAAAAGGTTTACGGGCTGCTGAACGGCAGGCCCACAGAGGCCTTCATGTACGGCACCCTGTGGCGCATCCCGGCGGATCAGAAAACCACATCCCTGGATCCCCTGGATAACAAGGCGGGCCTGATCTGGATCTCCCCCATCCTGCCCAGTACAGGTGAGGCAGCCAGGGAACTGATGAATATTGTAAATCCAGTATTCCACAAATACAGCTTCGACCCCCTGGTGACCATCTCCCTAATTACTGAAAGGGCCATGGTCAGCGTCATGTCCATTTGCTACGATAAACACAGCCCCAGCGAGTCCCAAAAAGCCTTGGACTGTTACGCAGAATTGTTCGACAGCTTGCTGAGCGCCGGGTTTGTACCCTACAGAAGCAGCACGCATTCCATGCATAAGCTGGCCCAGAGTTCAGAAACTTTCTGGGACGTAAGCAGTCAGATAAAACAGGTGCTGGACCCGGACGGAATCATTGCCCCGGGCAGGTATCAGCCCCAAGAGCACTTGTGAACAGCACGGATCAAGATTGGTTCTGCCCCACCCTTAGATGTGCAAACTTGTTCCTTTTGGGAAAACTTCTTCCCATTCCAAGAAACCTTTTTTGCATACATACACCGACCACCATCATACCTTTTTTCTATCAAACCTTCCTACCTTCGCACCCTCCCACCTTCTCACTTTCATACTTTCATACCTTCAAACCTTCCCACCAACCCCGGATACCAAAGGTTCAAAGCCCGCTTCTGCTCCAGGGAGACCCCTTCCAGCACCTCCGGATCCTTGTGGATGAAATAGCTGATGGTCTCTATATCCATTGCCATGGGCTGAGCCACGACATTCAGGGCCTCCGGCTCCAGAAAGGGGACATTCCCCTGGGGAGCCTTGCCGGTCATGCGGTAGAAATAGGAATAAAGCGGGGTGTCGAACTCCAGTTCCTGGCAGATCTGGAGCATGCGCTCCAGGGACTCCATTACGCTGGCCCGCAGGGCTACTGCTGGAGCGTCCACCCGGGGATAGTATCTCTCAGGGCCCAGCTCATGAAAAGGAAAAAGATTCTGGTAGTAGCGAACGTGCTTGGGATTGATTGCGATGCACACGTCGTCCACTTCCTTGTATACGCAGTACCAGTACATGACCTGAATCAGGTAATGGAACATGTTCTTCCAGCGGTGTTCCCTGGGAGTGGCCAGGGCAGAGAGCTCCACTATCTTTTTGCCCTGGGCACGCATCGCGTCCAGCTCCGGCTTGTAGATCGCGTCCATGGGCAGGCCGAATTCCGGGGTGTCCGAGATAACGCTCAGGTTGGAAATCACGCTCAGGTAGGACTTGGCCACGATATGCACTGTATCCGGCAAAATGGAGTAAACGTTATAGAGCATCCTGTGCGGCTTGGGCTGGGTAATGAACTGCTTCTGCAAGTAAACCTGGTAGACCAGGGCAAAGCTCTGCTCCAGCTCGTCCCTGTTTTCCGCGAACTTAATTGCCGGGCGGTCCAGATCCTGAAGCTCGTTTTTCTGCAGCCCGGATCTCTGGATCCGTAGCGTCCTGCGCCGCTCCTGGCCCGGAACCACCCCCTTCTTTTCCGGGAAATAACTGTGCATAGGCTGGTGCTGTACGCTCACAATCCCTACTCCTTTATGTCTGACGCTTCAGCCGGGGCTGCTGGATGCCCTTGCCAAGATCAGCAAGTACCAGTTTAACCAGGACAATGAAACCTTAGGTTTTCCCGTCAAGATGTAGCCTTTCCCTGCTGTTTGCGGTCATAGCTCTCAATATAACCTTCCTGGACCAAAAATATCTGGATATATACTTCTCAGGATGCTTGATTGATCCGAATTCAGTCCCTGAACTATCCCGGGCTCCAGGTCCAGAAAATAGCTAAGGGCTTCGCTGCTCAACTGATTGTACATTAATAGCAATTGCATGTCCCCGCCGCTGCCCAGATTTATTTCCTTTTTTTGTTCCTGCATGCCACACAGTTCGTAAAAACAGTGATGTAACGGCATGTTCAGGTCCAGGCTATTATCTACTTGCATCATTCGTTCCAAGGCATCTAAGACATTGCCTCTCAACCCCACAGCCGGGGCATTCACCCGGGGATAATAGCGCACCGGACCCAGTTCCAGGAAAGGGAACATCTGCATGTAATAACCTTTGTGCCTGGGATTTACAGTTATGCAAATATCGTCCACTCCGTGGTAGATGAAATACCAGTACAAGGCCTGTATCTGATACAGGAAAATATCCCGGAAACGGTACTCCTCCCTGGTAGCCAGGGCGGAAAGTTCCACCAGGGTTCTCCCCTCTGCCCGCAGCCCGTCCAGCTCTGGCTTGAATACAGCGTCCATGGGCAGGCCGAAAACCTTGGAACTGGGAATGGCTGTAAGGTTGGATAAAATGCATCTGGAGGAGCGCACCATCACGTGCACGGTCCCGGGAAGCAGGGAATATATGGAAAAAAGCATGTTATGGGGTTTTTGATCCGGGACAAAACCCTTTTTGCTATAGGCTTGGTAAACTAGGTTGAAAGCCTTTTCCAATTCCGCCCGGGAATGGACGCGTTGAAAAACCAGCTTATCCAGGCTGAACTTATGCCTTCTCCGCCCCTTAATCCTTGCAACTTGATCCTTGCTTAAAAATTTTCGAGCTAGGTGCAAAGAAAGAACTCTCCTGATTATCAATCTGCTTTTTTTTCAACTGGATAGATAAATATTGAGCAACAACTCGTCATGTTTTACCCAAATGATCCGGTAAATAAAGCAAGGCTTGTTCCTGAAACTCTTGTTTTTGTAGCCCAAAACGCTTGGGCAGGACGTAACGGCCCGTGTTGTAAAAGAACTCGCAGCAGAGTTGCTGCCACACAAAGATCCGTGTAGGACCGTGGAACAGAATCTATTTGATCCCAAAGCAGATAAAAGTCAAGCTGCAAAATTGAATACAATACCTGATATTCACCTTGGATAATCTTGTCATACCGTAACTATTCACCAAATCTTTTTGGCTCTTTCAGCTCAAGTTTACGCCAAGCCTGAAATGTTTTTACCTCTCGCCGCTTCGCTAGAGGCGCTAAGAACGCAGAGATCAAGATTTTTTTTTCATTGCCCTGAGCTGGGGCAATGAAAAAGGCTCTCGCCTTTGCGGGGAGCTTGTTTTTCATATACACCGGCTCGGTGGATATGAATATTTATTGCTCCTCTCCAAGCTCTGCTTGCCCAGTGAAACCGGGTTCCCTGTCAAGGGTGCTTGCCTGGTGAAATAGACGGAGTCTCAGCGCAGCTGATTTCACCGGGTTTCACCGGGGTGCCTCTAGGGCCGGCAGGCCCGGGCGTGAGTCATTCTTTTCTTTACGTTACCGGTGAATATTTTAGGTGGAATATGGTGAATAGTTGCGTCATACCCAATCTTTATTCTGGAAAACCGGTCTGTTTTGTGCCATAATATCTTATGTTCGAGATCCTTTCCCGCATTAAACAGAGCCTGGCCGGCAGGGACGTCCGGCAGGGTGTTCTTCAACTCTTATCCTTCCGGGTGATCTACCTGTGCATATTCCTGCCTCCGGTGCTCTACATATTCACCCTCCAAGGTCTGGAAAGATACCTGGAGCATATATGGAGCCAGGAATTGCGCCAGGATCTGATCCAGAACCGGCACGCACTGAATCAGGGAGAGCTGCGCGTCCAGGAGGAGATCCGGGACAATGTCCAGGGGTTCATTGATTCCCGCAGGGCTACCACCCTGGGGGCCGAGCTCCAGGTCCGGGTCAAGACAGGCCAGGACCGGGTTCTCTATCCTTATTTTGATCTGGAACGCGCTTTTTTCGAGCCCCGGGAAGAAGCATCCAATCCCCTGCTTTCCCAGATTCAAAAGAGCCTTATGGCCCTGGAGAACAGGCGTATTCTGGAGGAAGGCCTAGTCTACAATGTCTCAGTTCAAATTCCCAGGAAAAGCCTTATGGCCAATTTGATCCTGCTTTTCTATATCTTTTCCTTTGCCCTGGTGCTGTATTTCTCATATCATTCCCGGGTTCTTGCCTCTGAGAGGGCGGTTTGGGCCCAGGAGCAGGAACTGGAGAGCACCCGGGAACGCTTGGAAAAGCAGCGCGAAAGCTTGGCCCGGGCCAAGGAGGATCAGGCAGAGTTCCAGGAGCAGGTGGAGCAGCTGCAAAACGAGCTGCGGGATGCAGATATGAGGGTGCGCAGGACCGAGGAGGAGGCCCTGACAGAGCTGGAATCCCTGGAACAAAAACTGGCTGCCGCTACCTCAGAGCGCCTGGCCCGGGAGCAGGAGATCCTGGAACTTTTGCAGAACCTGGAAACCCTGGAGTCGGACAGCCGGCTCCAAAACAAAAAACAGGACAAGGAACGCAAACTATACTCCAGGCGCTTCCAGACCCTGTACAAGGATCTTTACTTCCAGGAGCAGGCCCTGGAAGGCTTTGTCCAGCTCCCGGAAGAGCTAAAGCTCAAGGCTGAGGAGGTCATACACAACCTGAACGCTGACCCCGGCCTGGTCCGGGTCAAGAGAAAGGTCTTTTCCCAGGGGGCAACCACGGTTTTGGAGACTGAATTCGGACACAAGGGGCGCATATATTGGGTCCGCGGCAGCAGAGACAAGACCGAGATCCTGGCCATCGGAACCAAGAACACCCAGTCCAGGGATCTCAAGTACCTGGAAAGAAATCATTGAATACACACTCCACCTTTAACCATTGACTGTCCCAGGACAAATAGATATAGATAGATGTTGTTTCTCGGAACAATTAGTGCCTTTGTGGTTATACTAGACAAAGATGCAACTGCAAAAAGTCCTTTTTGCAGTTGCAGGAGTCAGGAGACAGGGGTCAGGAGTCCCAAGTTAAACCCGTCTGCGACGGAGACCTGCGGTCTGTTTAACTGGGCAGGCAATAAAAACAAAGACTTATGAGCTTGGTTTGTTGCTGAATTACTCATGATCCGACTTTTTGCAGGCGTATTGACAAAGACACTGCACATCCGCTTGTATAGAGAAGCCGGGCGGCAGGTTCACTGCTAATCCCGTCAGGCCCGAAAGGGAGCAGCGGTAACAGATGGCCTGGGTGCCCGGCTTCTCTCCCCTCACCCACTTTTCTGGGAGCCAAGCTGCCATGGACAAGTTTTTCGCAATATCCTACAAGGCTGCTAAAAAGTGGGTGAGGGGCTTTTTCATGCCAGGTTCAAGCCCTATTCCCCGCTGATTTTCCCCTGCAATTCTCAATCTTTTTAATATAACCGGTATCAAGCACAACAACAAAACTTGGCTCTATAGACAGCCTTATAATTACAGCAGCATTTTGTATTCGAGGTCCGAGGGTTCTGCAAACTGGGCGTAAACTGTGTGAGCGACGTAGGCAGCGTTCATCAAAATCGTAGGTATAAAAGAAGCTCCCAGTTTCTATGTAGCTCTATTTTGATCCTGAATCGGGCTGTCCATATACACTAGATTTTGATCTACGCTGCCTTGGAGTGAGTTTTTACGGCCTGTTTGAAGAATCCTCGGACCTGAACAAGGATTTATTCCTATAAGATAGGCCCTGCTGACAGAGCCAGTTTTAATCTTCGCTGTAGTTATTAATTCGCGAGCAAAAACAAAAACCAGGAGCCCAGAATATGCCCTGCATCAAGGCTGAAACTTTATATTCCGGAACCGGCGTACATCACAACGCTTATCTTTGCATCCAGGGAAATGAAGTCCAGGGAATCTATCAGGATATGCCCGGGGACCTCATCCGGGAATGCAAGGTCCTGACCCCGGCTTTCATAGACCCCCACAGCCATATAGGCATGGTCCGGGCTGGCGAGCCTGCCCGGGAAGCAGAATCCAACGACAAGCAGGACACCTTGCTGGTGCTCGCAGATGCCCTGGATTCCCTGCAGATGGACGATCCCTCGCTATCCGAGGCAGTGGAGTGCGGAGTGCTTTATTCCTGCATCCTACCCGGGAGCGGGAATATTATCGGGGGAAACTCGGCGGTAATCCGAAACTTTGCCCGGGACAGCAGCGAGGCCCTGGTGGACAGGGCGGGCATAAAGGCAGCCTTCGGATACAATCCCATGTCCACTTCTTCCTGGAGCGGAACCAGGCCCACCACCCGGATGGGCGCCCTGGCCATCCTGCGCCAAAAGCTGGACCAGGTGGCCCGCAAGGAAAAAAACTACCGCGAATCCGAGGAACAAGAGCAAAAGAAGATCACGTTCTCCTGGGAAGAAGAGGTTCTGCTGAAGATCCTGCGGGGTGAAACCCGGCTCAGGGTGCACGTGCACAAGGTGGACGATATCGCGGCCCTGCTTCGGATAGTGGACGAACACGGGATCCTGGTCACGGTGGAGCACGCCGTGGGCGTAGAAAAGCCCCACATATTCCGGGAGCTTAAGCAAAGAGATATACCTGTAACCTACGGCCCCTTGGACGCGTTCCCGTACAAGGTGGAGCTAAAGCATGAAAACTGGCGCAACTCCAAGCATCTCCTGGATTCCGGGGCAAGATTCGGGCTCATGAGCGATCATCCCGTGACCCCTGCCCGCCAGCTCCTGCTGCAAACCCGGTGGCTGGTGCGCCACGGATGCACCAAGCAGCAGGCCATAGAGGTCCTTTCGCGCGAAAATGCCAAAATTTTAGATATGGAAGACAGATTGGGGAGCTTGGAGCCAGGCAAGTGGGCCTCGTTTATCTGCTGGAACGGAGACCCCTTCGATCTGTCCAAGTATCCCGTGGCTGTATACGGGGAAGGTGAAATGGTATACAGCGCTGAATGATTTTGCAACCTAGGCCCAGGCAGGCTCTGGCTGCTCCACCCCTTCGGGCTGGGGAACCTTTTCCGGGCTTTCCTCATGCCCGTCAAAGTCCACCCATCTCAGGTAATCGTCCTTGTTTCTCTCCAAAAAGCGCAAGAAAGCATTGTTAAACGCATGACCGGAACAATGGACCTCAAAGGAACCCCACAAGTTGGCTCCCATTAAAGCCATATCTCCCATGAAATCCAGAACCTTGTGCCGGACCAGCTCATCCGGGTAGCGCAAGCCATCCGGATTAACTATCCCGTATTCATCCAGAACCACTGCATTTTCCAAGGATCCTCCCAAAGCGAATCCCAGGCTCTGCAGCTTCTCAACATCGCTTAAGAAGCCGAAAGTCCGGGCCTTGGACAGGGACTGCATGAACTCCTGGGGATCGTATTCAAAAAGGCAGGTCTGCTGACCGATCATGGGATGCTCGAAATCTATGGTATACTCGATCCTGAAGCCCTGGTAGGGCTCCACCTTGATCCAGCGCTGGTCTTCCTTGAATACCAGGGAGCGGTCAAAGCACAGAATGTTCTTGGGCTTGCGCTGCCTGCGCATTCCCGCGGAACGCAAAAGAAAAACAAAGGAAGCAGCACTTCCGTCCATGATGGGCAACTCGTTGCCTTGGACCTCGATGTACAGGTTATCTATTCCCAGGCCGCTGATAGCGGCCAGCAGGTGCTCTACCGTGGATATGGAGATCTCGCCGTGTCCAATAGTGGTAGCCAAGTCAGTAGAGGTAACCATATACGGGCTAAGATCCAACCTCCTGGTCCCGTTTTCTCCAGTGTGCAAAAAGACTATGCCTGTGTCCTCGTCAGCCGGGTACAAGTTCAAGGAAACGGTCTCTCCACTGTGCAGGCCCACGCCGAAGCAATTTATATCTTTCTTTATGGTTTGTTGTTTCATTTAGACACTCCTTCTTTCACACCACGGAAGCAAAAATCATGCCATAAACTAGAAATTGTAACTACCTGGAATCATTGAACTAAGTTTTTTGGAGCGACACTTAAGTCTGTGTCTTTTATACATTATTTGGCTATTTTTACACACTCAATGTTTTAGTAGCGCAGCTTGAAATTTAATCCTAAGCCCTCCACCAGCTCCAAGGCAGAAAATGGCCATTAAAGCACTCGGTTTTCCTGACATTGCCATGCTGCCCTATTAACAGCTAACTGGCAGCTTTCAGGGGTCCTCAGGCTTTAGCGTGCTTTTGAAGCCCGAACTGTTCCTTTCGCGTAAAGAAAAGAAAATCCCCCATCTCTGTGTTCTTAGCGCCTCTAGCGAAGCGGGCGTGAGCAAAACAATCTTAAGCCCGGGCCGAATCCGGCAGTTCACATAAGCTTTAAGCCTTTTCCCGGGTACGTACGCTTGAACCGGAAAAGCGGGGTTAACCGCCCGGATCCAATCCCAATATCCAGGGCCTGGGGCTCAAGCCTTCTCTGCCACAGCCACCCGGTCCAGCCCAGCCAGATCCTTGAATATCTCCACCCGGGACCAGTCCCGAAAAATATCCCGCACCTCCCCTGCTTGACTGCTGCCCATCTCCAGGAACAAAATCCCTGGAACCCGCAGGGAATGCCTGGCAGCATGTTCCAGCCGGTTTATATGGCCCAACCCCCTCTCTTGCGAAAGAAGGGCATCAACCGGCTCGAAACCCTGAATTTCCAGACTGGTGCGGCCGTAGTCCTCAGGGGAAAGATACGGCGGGTTGCAAACTATAAAATCCAGGCTGCTGGGCTGAACTGCACTGCCCATATCCCCTGCAAAGAAAAGGATTCTATCCCTTACGGCGTGGCGGTACGCATTTTTCACGGCCCAACCCAGGGCTTGTTCGCTGTTATCACAAGCCAAGCCACGAAACAAGGGAAAATATCTGGCAATGCACACGGCCAGTATGCCGCTTCCGGTCCCCAGATCCGCGAAAACCTTTTCCTGGTCCTGCTGAAAGCGCTTTAGGACCAAATCCACCAATAACTCGGTTTCCGGCCTGGGGATAAGCACTTTCGGTCCCACCTGGAAATCCAGGCCGTAGAACTCCTTGCGCCCCAGGATATAGGCAGCTGGCTCCCCTTGGGCCCTGCGGGCTACAAGCCCCCGGAATCTTTTCTCCTGGTCCCGGGAAACAGGATCCCGCAGGGATGCAATCAGTTGTTCCTGGGAGCAGTCCAAGGCATGAGCCAGAAGAAGCCTGGCTGACAAACGGGGGGAGTCCACACCTGCCCGGAGAAGGACGTCCCCTCCCCAGGCTAGCAACTCGGATATTCTTGGCGCTGAATGCGAGTTGGCAGCGATTTCAACCCATCTCCCTTCAGGCTGCCTGGGCCTCTTGTAGGGCCTGGGCCTGAAAATGCTGGATCAAGGGCTCGATGATTTCGTCCAGCTGCCCTTCCATTATGGATTCCAGGTTGTACACGGTGAGGTTTATACGGTGGTCCGTAACCCGGGTCTGGGGAAAATTGTAGGTCCGGATCCTTTCGGAGCGATCCCCGGAACCCACTTGGGCCCTGCGGCTTTCGTCCAGCTCTTTCTTCTGCTCTTCCTGCTTGAGATTGAACAGCCTGGCCCTGAGAACGGTCATGGCCTTGGCCTTGTTCTTGTGCTGGGATTTTTCGTCCTGGCAGGCCACCACTATCCCGCTGGGATAATGCGTGATCCTTACTGCGGAGTCCGTGGTGTTAACGCTCTGGCCGCCTGGACCAGAGGCACGGAAATAATCCACTCTAAGATCGCTGGGATCAATGTGCACATCCACTTCTTCCGCCTCGGGCAGAACCGCCACGGTCACTGCAGAGGTATGCACCCTGCCCTGGGATTCTGTCTCAGGAACCCTTTGCACCCGGTGCACCCCGGACTCGTATTTCAATCTACTGTACACCTGGTTCCCGGAAAAAGAGGCTATGACTTCCTTGAGCCCGCCGGAGCCGGTCTCGTGCATGTTCAGGATCTCCACCTTCCAGTTCCTTTGTTCCGCATACCTGGAATACATGCGAAACAGGTCCGCTGCAAACAGAGCAGCCTCTTCTCCCCCGGTGCCGGCCCTGATCTCCAGGATAATATTCTTTTCATCCAAGGGATCCTTGGGAATGAGATGCACCCTTAATTCCTCGTGCAGACGCTCTTTTTCCTCCTGGAGGCTATCCAGCTCGGACTGGGCAAGCTCCCTGATCTCCGGATCGCTATCCCGCAGATATTCCCTGTTTTTCTGGATCTGGGCATCCACCTGCTTGTACTCGCGGTAGGTGCTTATTATCGGGGACAGCTCTGCATGGGACTTGGAAAGCTTCACGTACTTGTTGTAATCCGCCATGATCTCAGGATCGCTAAGATCCTTCTCTATGTCCAAGTACTGCTGTTCCAGGTCTTCCAATTTGGCAAACATAAGTGTTACCGTGAAATAGATATTGGTTGGGATTTATTTGACCTATACCGGCTGTCTTGCTGCTATCATGTGCAAGTCCGGGACATGACAGTTTTACTCGGTAGCATACCCGTACTTCTTCCTGAAGCGATCAATGCGTCCGGCAGAGTCCACGAATCTTTGCTGGCCGGTAAAGAACGGGTGGCACTGGGAGCACACCTCGATCATTATGCTCTCCCCTGCAGTGGACTGGGTTTCAAACTCGTTTCCACAAGCACAGCGCACCTTGGCATTGTAGCTGGTGGGATGAATATCGTTTTTCATGAACAACCTCCCAAAAATTGTGTAATAAATATATATACACCATTTGTCCTGCATTGGCAAGGACATTTTCTCAAGCCGACAACAAAAACACCCCAGCTAGATCTTGTCAACGAAAAAAAATTAGGATATAAGGAATAGTTTCGCAATTCACACGCCCGGTCCAACTTTTGGGTGCCTACCTGATAGAGAGGTTTGCTCCGGGCGGAGGTTAAACCCAAGGAGGAATTATGAGCTACGTTACCATGAAGCAGATGCTGGAAACTGGTGTGCATTTCGGACACCAGACCAGGCGCTGGAACCCCAAGATGAGACCTTATATCTTCGGTTCCAGGAAGGGAATCCACATTATCGACCTGCAGCAGACGGTCAAGCTTTATCAAAAGGCCCACGATTTCATCGTGGACACCGTGGCTGAAGGCAAGAACATCCTTTTCGCCGGCACCAAGAGGCAAGCCAAGGAAGTGATTCAGGCCGAAGCGGAACGCGCCGGTATGTTCTACGTAACCAATCGCTGGCTGGGTGGAACCCTGACCAATTTTCAAACCATCCGCAAAAGCATTGAGCGCCTTAAGAAGCTGGAGCAAATGTTTGAGGACGGCAGCGTAAACCGCTTCGTTAAAAAGGAAATTGCCATGATGCAGAGGGAGCTCAGAAAGCTCCATACCGATCTGGGCGGGATCAAGAACATGGAGTCCCTGCCCGGTGCCGTATTCATTGTGGATCCCAAGAAGGAGGAAATTGCTGTCCGGGAATGCCGCAAGCTGAACATCCCCATTGTTTCAGTGGTGGACACCAATTGCGACCCGGACCTTATAGACTACGTCATTCCCGGAAATGACGATGCTATCCGGGCCATTAAACTCTTCGCCGGAAGCATTGCCGACGCCTGCCTGGAAGGCCTGGCCAAGCGGGAGGAAAGCGAGGAACAGGCAGAGGTAACCCCAGAAAAACCACAGGACATCGAAATTCCGCAAGAGCAGTCCGAGGAGGAATCCGAAGCTGCCTTGCATGTAGACACAGATGAGGAGGAATATCATGGTTGATTCTCAACAAGTTAAGGCCCTCCGCGAAAGAACCGGAGCGGGCATGATGGATTGCAAGAAAGCCCTGGAGGACAGCGGAGGGGACCAAGAAAAAGCTATTACCTGGCTTCGGGAGAAAGGCTTGTCCAAATCCCAGAAAAGGGCCGGGAAAACCGCTTCAGAGGGCTGGATCGGATCCTACGTGCACAGCAACGGCAAGATCGGGGTTCTGGTGGAGCTCAAGTGCGAAACCGATTTCGTGGCCAAAAACGACAAGTTTCAGCAATTGGCCAAGGATCTGGCCATGCAGGTGGCTGCTGCTCAACCGGAATGCATATCCTCTGAGGATCTTTCCCAGGAAAAAGTGGACAAGGAAAGGGAATTCTACAAGAACCAGGCCCTGCAGGAGGGAAAACCCGAGAATATCGCGGAAAAAATAGCCCAGGGCCGCATGGACAAGTACTACCAGGAAGTCTGCTTGCTTAACCAGCCCTTTATCAAGGACGACTCCAAGACCGTCCAGGATCTGTTGAATGAAGCAGTCGTCTCCTTGGGGGAGAATATACATGTAGGACGATTCAGGCGCCTGCACGTGGGCGAGGACCATAACTAAGGTGTTTGGCAGCGACCTTCTTAGCCCCGAATGCACACCCTAAGGCCCGGAAACAAGCGCCCTGGAGGGTAGCGAAAATTTTCCGGGCCTGCTTACCTCCAGGGCATTTCAAACCGCTGTTTCACCTGCGTCCTCTCCTCCCCAAGGGAATGTTAACAGCCTAACCCCGGAGACTTTATGCCAGACCTTAAATATCAGCGGATCCTTCTCAAGCTAAGCGGCGAGGCCCTGGCAGGGGAACAATTTTACGGCATCGACCCTCCCACGGTAAATTCCATATGCCAGGAGATCGTGGCTTCCCAGGAACTAGGCGCCGAGATCGCCCTGGTCATTGGCGGGGGAAACATCTTCAGGGGAGTTTCTTCGTCCTCCAAGGGTATGGACCGGGCCTCTGCGGATTACATGGGCATGCTGGCCACTATAATGAACTCCCTGGCCCTGCAGGACGTCCTGGAGAAAATGAACGTGGAAACCAGGCTCATGACCGCGATAGCCATGCACGAGGTGGCTGAGCCCTACATCCGGCGCCGGGCCCTGAGACACCTGGAGAAAAAGCGCATTGTGATCTGCGCCGCCGGCACCGGCAACCCCTACTTCACCACTGATACCGCCGCCTCCTTGCGGGCCATGGAGCTCAAATCCGATGCCATACTCAAGGCCACCAAGGTGGACGGTGTGTACGACCATGATCCGGTCACCCATTCCCAGGCCATCATGTATCAAACCCTCACATATATAGATGTGCTGAACAAACAGTTGAAGGTCATGGACTCGGCTGCTATATCCCTGTGCATGGACAACAATATGCCTGTAGTGGTATTCAACCTTTTTCAAAAAAACAATATCAGCCGAATACTTCGGGGAGAAAAAGTAGGGACTCTGGTACAAGGAGGATAACATGGAATCCGTGCTTAATGATTGTAAGGAAAGAATGCAGAAGGCCATTTCCTCCCTGGAAAAGGAACTGGCCAAACTCCGGACCGGTCGGGCCTCGGTGAGCATACTGGACGATATTGTGGTGGAATATTACGGAACCATGACACCGCTCTATCAACTGGCATCCATATCTGTACCCGACAGCCGGACCATCGCCATCCAGCCCTGGGACAGGAATGCCTTCACCGGGATAGAAAAGGCCATCATGAAGTCCGACCTGGGCCTGAACCCTGTAAACGACGGCAAGATGATCCGGATCAACATCCCGCCCCTAACCGAGGAGAGGCGCAAGGAACTTACCAAGCTAGCCAAGAAATACGCCGAGGATGCCAAGGTGGCCATCCGCAACATCCGCAGGGAAGGCAACGAAGCCCTGAAAAAGATGAAAAACAACAAGGAGCTCTCAGAGGACGATATGCACAAGGGCTACGATGAGATCCAGAAGCTCACCGATTCCTTCGTGGGCCAAGTGGATAAGATCCTGGGGGACAAGGAAAAAGAGATAATGGAGTTCTAAGCTGTCGGAGCAAGCACCAGAGCACATAGCCATAATCATGGACGGCAACGGCAGGTGGGCCAAAAAGCACAACCTGCCCCGGGCGGAAGGACACAGGCAAGGCACCCGCAGCGCCAGGGCTGTGGTGGAAGAGTGCAGGCGCCTGGAGATCGGGTATCTAACCCTATACGTATTCTCCCTCGAGAACTGGGCCCGTCCCAGAGAGGAAATCGATTTCCTGTTCAGCCTGCTGGGTGAATTTCTCCAGGGGGAGATGCCCAACCTCATGGAACAAGATATCCGCCTGAACGTCTTAGGCGAGGTCCGGGATATGCCCCTGGCCACCAGAAAAATACTGCAGACCGTTTGCTCTCGGACCCGGGACAACCGGAGCATGCACCTCAACCTGGCTCTCAACTATTCCGGACGCCAGGAAATTGTCCGGGCCTGCAGGAACATGCTCATGGAAGGCCTGGACCCGGAAACAGTGACCCAGATGCAGTTCTCGGAGTATCTATATACCGCCGGCCAGCCGGATCCGGATCTTATTGTCCGCACCAGCGGCGAATACCGGATAAGCAACTTTTTGCTTTACCAATCCGCTTACTCCGAATTTTATTTTACTGAGACCCTGTGGCCGGATTTCACCCCTGAGGAGCTGCAATCTGCCCTGCAGAGCTATTCCTCCAGATGCCGCCGTTTCGGCCGGATTGAACCCTTATGAGTCCAAGCTCGCACCACAAAAGAATACTTACTGCCCTGCTCATTGTCCTGGCCCTGGCCGGGGCCTTTTATCTGGGGGACATGGGCGTCACCGTGCTCATTGTCCTGATTTCCCTGGCGGGTCTGTGGGAATTCTACTCCCTGTTCTGGGACAAGTCCCAAAGGTTGGTTCTCAAGACCCTGGGCTGCGCTGCCGGAACCCTGTTTCTGCTGGATTTCGGCCTGGAATGGACCGGCAGCCCCATCCTGTTCCTGGTCCTTTTGTTCTGGCTGGCCTGGATCTGTTTCCTCCTGGAATACAGCCGCTACCAGGATCAGGCCAAGCTTCAGGATTACATGATCCTGATATCCGGCATTGCCTACCTGCCCTTGGTGCTCAGCCTGATTTTCACCTTGAGCATCCCTGAAATCATTCTGGTTCTGGCTGCCACTTTCGCCTCGGATATCGGGGCCTATTACAGCGGCTCCCTGTGGGGAGGGAAAAAAATCTGGCCCTCCATCAGCCCCAAAAAGACCTGGATGGGCAGCCTGGGCGGACTGGTTTTGTGCCTTTTGGTTACCGTTATCTGGGGAATTTTTCTGGGAGAAGCCCCGTGGTGGCACTTCCTGATCCTAGGGGTTTTCCTGAACATCGCAGCCCAAATGGGCGATTTCTTCCAGTCCTCCCTCAAGAGGTGGATGCACGTTAAGGACACCGGCAATATCCTGCCCGGGCACGGCGGGATCCTGGACCGTATAGACAGCTTGTTGTTGCTTTTGCCGGTATATGTCTTATACTCCTCGGTAATCGCGGCTCTTTGATTCTGGGATTCTGGGATTCTGGGATTTAGGGATTCTGGAATTCTGGGATTGAGGGATTCTGGGATTGAGGGATTCTGGGATTGAGGGATTCTGG
>CAZNYT010000032.1:0-4389 GCA_964577315.1 uncultured Desulfovibrionales bacterium | reverse complement strand
GTGGTCAGTAGTCAGTAGCCGGTGTTCGGTAGGGTTATGGTACTTTGCAATGCAGGAATAAATTCCAATTTGCATTCAAAATGATCCTTGAGCTCGTTATTATCAACCCTTTGGCAACACTCTTCTTATCTGCGGAGATCTGTTTATCCCGTTAAATCTTTATTTAACTGGGACGGTCAAAAAGTTACATCTGTTTATGCGTTATAAGCAAATTAGAGCCGCTGATCTCTCTGATTTGCGCTGATGCAAAAAGCTTTAAAATCATTTTCACAACAACAAAAGGTACGTCTTGCAAGGATACATATCCGAATTGAACGGGCACTTCCGGTTGAACCATCCCAGGTCACTGGTTATCCTGGGCTCCACCGGATCCATCGGAACCAGCGCCCTAAGGGTTATCCGGAACAATCCCGGGGATTTCAAGATAGCGGGCCTAGCCGGGGCCAGGAACACCCGGCTTCTGGCGGCCCAGGCCAACGAATTCCGTCCGAAACGTTTGGCTGTCCTGGATTCGGATCTGGCTGCAGAGCTCCGGGAGCTTCTGGATCCTGGCTACCATCCCGAGATACTTGCAGGAACCAGTGGCTACCAGGAACTGGCAGGCGCGGACGATGCGGACCTGGTGCTCTCAGCCATGGTGGGCGCTGCCGGGCTCCTTCCCACCCTGACCGCGGTGGAGAAAGGCAAGGTGGTCCTTTTGGCCAACAAGGAATCCCTGGTCCTGGCCGGACCTCTCATTCGGGACATGTGCGGCTACAGCGGCAGCGTGGTCCTGCCCGTGGATTCCGAGCACAACGCCCTGTTCCAGGCTTTGCAGGGACACCGGGAAAACGAGCTGGACTCCGTGATCATAACTGCTTCCGGGGGGCCTTTTTGGGGATGGGACGCCTCCCAGCTGAACAATATTACACCCCAGCAGGCAGTGGCCCATCCCAACTGGTCCATGGGGGCCAAGATCAGCGTGGACTCCGCCACCATGATGAACAAGGGACTGGAGCTTATCGAGGCCCATCACTTGTTCGGGCTGGACATAGATAAGCTCCGGGTTCTTGTGCATCCCCAAAGCATTGTCCATGCCCTGGTCCAGTTCCGGGACGGCTCTTTGCTGGCCCACATGGGCCAGCCGGACATGCAGCTCCCCATCGCCCATTGCCTGGGGTATCCAGACCGCCCGGAAGTGGATCTGGAGCCCCTGGATCTTACCCGGGCCGGGGAGCTGACCTTTTTCCACCCGGACCAGGAGGCCTTTCCCTGCCTGGACCTGGCGGTTTCCGCCCTGAAGAGCGGGCCCAGCCACGCGGTGGTCCTGAACGCAGCCAACGAGGTATGCGTGGAAAGTTTCTTAAGCGGCAAGATCGGGTTCATGGACATACCCAGGCTCAACTCCCGGGCACTGGAGATACATGAGCCCCGGTCCCTGGACTCGGCTGATGCCATTTTGGAACTGGACTCCCAAGTCCGGGCCCGGATGCGGGAATGGATAAAGACCGATGGTTAGATTTATTGTCCAAAAGATTTATAAAACCTTAAACCCCAAAATTTAGAATAGTTATGCTGGAAAGCGCAATTGCCATAATCCTGGTCTTGGGACTTCTTATCTTTTTCCACGAATTAGGCCACTTTATAGTGGCCAGGGCCTTCCGGGTCGGGGTATCCACCTTTTCCCTGGGATTCGGCCCCAAGCTTTTCGGATTCCGCAGGGGCAAAACCGAATACCGTCTCTCAGCAGTTCCCTTGGGCGGTTACGTGCACCTGGTGGGCGAAAGCGAGGAGTCGGAGCTGCCCCAGGAGTTCACTCAAGAGGAAAGCTTCGCCCGCCGGCCTGCTTGGCAAAGACTCATGGTGGTGGCTGCCGGGCCGGTTTTCAACTTTCTTTTGGCCTGGTTCATATACTGGGGCCTGTTTCTGGGCCAGGGCCAGACCATGATGATGCCTGAAATTGGGGAGGTACTCGAGGACAGCCCCGCTTACGAGGCTGGTATCCAGGCCGGGGACGAGATCCTCAGGGTAAACCAGGAGGATATCCAGTACTGGAGCGACCTGGTCCAGCACATCCAGCTAAGCCCGGATGAAACCCTGGTCCTGGAGATTCAGCGCAACTCCCAGATCCTGGAAGTAGCGGTCCAGCCGGAAATGACTACCCGGGAAGACGTATTCGGAGAGGAGGTGAGCACCCCACAGGTGGGGATCATGGCTTCCGGGGAATCTGAGTCCATTTCCCTGGGATTTTTGGAATCCGGCAAGGAAGGTCTGGTCCAGACCGGAACCCTGATCAAACTTACAGTGGAGGCCATAATCAAGCTCATAGAGCGGGCCCTGCCCCTGGATACCCTGGGCGGGCCCATAATGATCGGCCAACTGGTCAGCGAGCAGACCCAGGAGGGAATGGTAAACCTTTTGGCCCTGACCGCCCTGATCAGCATTAACTTGGGGCTGGTGAACCTCTTGCCCATCCCGGTGCTGGACGGGGGGCACATCCTGTTCTATACCATTGAAATCATTTTCCGCAGGCCGGTTAACCAGCGCGTCCGTAACCTGCTCACCCGGATCGGGATACTTTTGATCCTGTCCCTTATGGCATTCGTGATAATCAACGACATCCTGCGCATAGTGCAGTGACAATATTAAATCTTGGTAAAACCGGAAAGCCTTCAGGGTGTTTTACTGGTGCGTCTCTAGCGAGCAGGGTGAGGAAAAAGCGAGCCCGGAGAGGGAATTCCAGAATAAAACCATGCCAGAACAGCCCTATCTCATAATCAACTGCGCCGAGGGGGACCTGCAGATCATCCTGGCTGACAGGGACTTCCCCCTCTACACCCAGAGCCTTTACACCCCGGGCAAGGCCATGAAGCACATCGCCCCGGGCATAGACACCGCCTTGCACCGCCTGGAGCTTGCCCCAGCCGATTTGACCGGAATAGCCTGCATTACCGGTCCCGGCTCTTTCACCGGCATCCGCATGTCCCTGGCCCATGCCCAGGGAATGGCCTGTACCCTGGATATTCCTATGGCCGGCATCAGCTATTTCCAGGCCCTGGCCCTGGGACCCGGCCCCCTTCTTTCAGGCAGTCTCTGGATCCTTATCCATTCCCGGCGCAACCAGGTCTACGGCCAGTGCTTCTCCGCCCCGGACCTGCAGTCCCTAACTCCGGCCCAAAACCTGCAGCTGGATTCATTGAAGCCCCTTCTGGACTCCCAGAGTTCCCCTGTTTATCTACTGGGCAGCGGTGTGCGCAAAAATCCGGATTTCTTCCAGGAAAGCCATGGGAATGTCCTTCCCCCGGTTTGGGACACTCCCCGTCCCCAAGACTTGGCCGCCCTGGCTGCCAGGGCCCGGTGGAGCCGCTCTCTCCCGGATCCGGAATACCTCCGGGCCTCAGAGGCAGAGGAGAACCTCGTCAGTATCGCTGCCCAGCGCGGCCTGGACCTGGACCGGGCCCGGGAAATACTTGAGGAATAACCCTGCTCTGGGCATGCTCCTTTTCCGCGCTAAGCTCCCTTGCAGCCAGAATCCTGAAAATAGAAAATCCCATTGCCATCACGCACTCTTCGTTTTATTCACACCTTAAGTAAAAAAGAGCGGAGGCTAGCTACAAATGTCTGAATCCGAACAGGATATACGCTGGAAACAACGTCTTGCCAGTTTCAAGAAGGCCCTTTCTCAACTGCGCAAATTCGCAGACAAGGGAGAGCTTTCTGAGCTGGAGGAACAGGGCGCGATACAGACATTTGAATACACTTATGAGCTGGCTTGGCTTGTTCTTAAAGATTTTCTGGAATATCAAGGTTATACTGAAATATTTGGTTCCAGGGACGCTATCAAAAAAGCTTACGCAGTGGGTCTGATCCAGGATGCAGAGAAATGGATGGAGGCCTATATCAGTCGGACCAAGACCTCTTACACCTACAATGAAGAAACCGCAAAAGAAGTGGTAAATGCGGTCCTCTGGGATTATTTCCCTCTCTTTACCGCCCTGGAAAAGCAAATGGAGGACCTGCTTGAGCGATACTGAGCCCTTTGCCGTAGAGGAATATTTTGGACTCAAACCCAGGGTGTTGTCTGAAATAAAAGAAGTATTCCGGAAACATCCGTATGTGGAGGAGGTCACAATCTATGGATCCCGCGCCAAGGGCACAAATCGGGCTCTGATGTGGATCTGGTGCTGAAAGGGGCAATGCTTGACCTACGCAAAATAAATCGCATCCACCTGGACCTGGAAGATCTGAATCTGCCCTACTCCTTTGACCTCTCCATATACCACCGTATAGACAATCCGGAGCTGCTTGGACATATTGAACGTGTAGGCAAGATCCTTTACCAGCGGGAGCTTTGACTACCAAATTTTGATCAAGCACCAAGTCCCAAATTTCAATTATCCCAGCATCCCA
>CAZNYT010000031.1:0-23408 GCA_964577315.1 uncultured Desulfovibrionales bacterium | reverse complement strand
GCTTGTTATTCATATACACCGGCTCGGTGGATATGAATATTAAATTCTTCTCCTGTTAATCTCTCAGCGAGCTCTGCGCCTCTAGGGCCGGCAGGCCCGGGCGTGAGATATTTTCTTCTTTACGTGACCAATGAATATTTTGGGTAGAATATGTGGTGAATAATTCCACATGATGAATAGTTGCTCAATCTTTTTATATCTTATTAAGTTTAAACACAAGTCACAGCTTTTAAAGAACAGGGTCCCAAGCCCGGAATTGTTAAGAATCAGGGGCGCAGAGCTCGCCTCAACCCTTAAAATCTCTATGTCAAGGTTGTTACTTTGCTACACAAGATCGCCCTAGTTCTATGCCTGCTTATCTGCTGGGGTCTTTTTCAGGGATATGACCCTACGCTTGCTGCTGAGCCTTGGCAGTTGGAAGCTGACCTTTTGGAAGTGGATGAAGATCAGGGGTGGGCAGAAGCCTCGGGGGATGTGCATATCTGGCGCGGAGAGGATTATATTCGGGCGGATTATGCCAGGCTGTACCTGGATACTGACTGGATTTATCTGGAAAGCAATATTGATGCCAGGTTTGAAGGGGATTTTATCGAAGGGGAAGAGGCAGAGCTCAATCTGGAGGAGCATGTGGGGTGGATCAAGGATGGCCAGGTGTTTATCGCAGAGGACAACGTATACGTATCAGGGGAACACCTGGAAAAGACCGGACCCCATACCTATACCTTTGAACAGGGGGTGATGACCTCTTGTGACGCCAGGCCAGCGCCCTGGTCCATCAAGTCCAGCCGGGGGGAGATCACAGTTGATGGCTACGCCCGGCTCTGGCATCCTAGGTTCAGAGTGAGGGACAATCCTGTGATGTATTCCCCTTATACTATAGCCCCGGTAAAGACCGAGCGGCAAAGCGGATTCCTCTTTCCGGATATGGGGTATGGATCGGAATACGGCTTTAATATAAACCTGCCTTATTATTGGGCCATTGACAATCAGCGGGACATGACCTTTTATGCCAACTCTTATTCCCAGCGGGGTTTCATGCCCGGGGTAGAATACCGCCATACCCCTCGGCTACACGCCCAGGGACTTTGGCGTTTGGATTGGATGCGGGACTCTAAGGTCCACCAAGAAGGGGATCAGCCGGATAGATTCCAGGACGACGATTTGGAGCGCACCAACCAGGACCGGTACTGGTTAAGGGGGATGTTTGATCATTACGACCCTGCCACTGAATGGAGCTACAGGGTTGATATAGATTACGTATCGGATCAGTATTACCTCCGGGAGTTCGATTCCGGCCCCTCCGGATACAGGCGTAGCCGGGACGAGTTCTTGGATGTGTTCGGCAGGGACATCCGGGAGAAGGATAGCACTACTAGGAGAAATATCCTCAGTGCCAGCCGCGGATGGAGCCGGTTCGGCCTGGAGACCAGGCTGGAATACACGGATAACCTGGAATATAAGACCGACAATATAGACGAGAATACCACAGTACAAAGATTGCCCGAGATCAATCTGGATATGTACCGCACCCACCTGGGGGATACTCCCTTCAGGCTAAAGTCGGATAATCAGGCGGTTTATTTCTGGCGCAGACACGGTACCACCGGAACCAGGATGGATGTTCATCCTAAGCTCAGCCTACCCCTGGAAAGCAGGTTTGGAACTTTGACCCCTGAGGTGGGCTGGAGGCAGACTGGATATTACGTGGATCATTTTCATGAGGATAATGATGACCGGGAAGATTATGGATCCGGAGAGGATACTGAAAACCGTTTTCAAAGCAGGGGGATGCACGATTTAAAAGTGGAGGCGGATACTGAGTTTTTCAGGGTGTTTCGGCTTGCGGAGCCCCCTGAGCCGGTAAGGGGCGAAGTGGGGGAGTCCAGATGGACCGGGATTAGGCATACTGTTACTCCGGAGCTAGAATATGAATATATTCCTGAAGTGGATCAGGAGGATTATCCCTATTTTGACGGCCAGGACGATATTGCTCCCAAGGAGGAGATGAAATTTACTTTGGATAACATGTTCACTCGTAGATCCGAGACAGTTGTGGGTGGCGTTAGGGAAGATCCCGAGGTGGAGCGCGACTACCGAGATTTTTTGCGAGTTAAATTGGAACAGCCTTATGATCTACGCACAGATGAGTTCGAGGATTTTTTGGCCGAGAGCACAGTGGACCCCAATCAGTATCTTACTTTCGAGAACAAGACCTGGTATTCTCATGACGTGGATGAGATAAACCGGCACGAGCATACCCTGACCCTGACTTGGCCGGATAATATAGAAACCTGGTTCGAACTGGATTACCGCAGGGATGATCACAATATTCTGGAGCTGGGTACTGAGATGGATTTCATCTCCAATTGGGGCTTTGACCTTACCTATAAAAGAGATTTGGAGGAGAATGTGGACTTGGAAAGAAGGCTGGGAATTAGATACGAGCACCAGTGCTATGATTTGGAATTTATTGCCAAGGATACAGATTACGATTACAGCTTCGAGTTCCAGATCCATCTTTTGAACTTGGGTTCTTGGGGGTTTTAGTAGGTGAACAGAATTAAGATCCTTTCTTCCGGGCTTCAGAACCAGATCGCTGCCGGGGAGGTAGTGGAAAGACCGGCCAGCGTGGTGAAGGAGCTTCTGGAGAACAGCTTGGATGCCGGGGCCAGTAATGTACGGGTGCGCGTGGAACAAGGCGGACAGGCCCTGGTGGAGGTGATAGACAATGGCTCCGGGATGGATCCTGCGGATATGTCCCTGGCAGTGACCAGGCATGCTACCAGTAAGATTTTCAGTCTCCAGGACCTGCTCCAGGTCCAGAGCCTGGGCTTCAGAGGGGAGGCCCTGCCCAGCATTGCCTCGGTATCCCAGCTTTACCTGGCTTCCTGTGAGCCAGATAAAAGCGAGGGATATTTTTTGGAGATGCTGTACGGGGAGACCCTGGATCAGGGACCTGTGGCCATGAGTCCCGGGACCAGGGTCAGGGTCCAGAACCTACTGGCCAATATCCCGGCCCGGCTCAAGTTCTTGAAAACCCAAAGCACTGAGAGCAAAAGGTGCGTGGAGAGTTTCGTACGCACCGCCCTTGCCCATTTGGATGTTGACATGGAACTGGTGGTTGATAATCGTACCGTGTACCGTTTTTACCGGGATGAAACCCTGTTGGATAGGCTGCATAAGATTTGGCCGGAGCAGATCTGTCAAGGGCTCAGGGAGTTTCACCTGGAGCAGTCCGGATTCAAGGTTTATGGCTTGGCTTCTACCCCGGACAACGCCCAGGCCAGAGGCGAGAGGATGTATTTTTATGTCAACACCAGGGCAGTCAAGGATAAAATGCTTATCTCATCCCTGAGGCAGGCCTATCAGGGCAGGCTTTTGTCCCGGGAATATCCCCAGGCGATCCTGTTTCTGGAAGTTCCTCCGGAAGAAGTGGATGTAAACGTTCATCCTGCCAAGTCCGAAGTAAGGTTCAAGAGCGAAAAATACATTTTTCCCCTGATCGTCCGGGCGGTAAGCCAGATTTTTGAAGCCGGGGCGAAAGAGGGGGCAGAGCAATTTGTATCCGGGACTCTCGATTTTTCCGGACAAGATTTTGGGGCAGGTGTTGCATCCCGGGGCGAGGGATACGGCCGGGGTAAGAGCCTTACTGAAACCCGGCCTGAGATGCCCTTGGTTCAGGAGAGCATTCCCAGGGAGCAGGAATATGTCCAGGGCCCTCAGCCTGAAGGAGCCGGATTCTCGGAAAAGGGACAGATGTCTTCCCTGGAGCAGGGATGGGGGTTTAACTACCTGGGTCAGGTGCAAGGCACCTATCTCTTGTTTATGAAACCCGATGGGCGGTTGCTGCTCATTGATCAGCACGGGGCCCATGAGCGGATCCTTTTTGAGCAGACCAAACAGGAACAAAAAAGTATCCAGAGCAGAAGACTGGCGGTCCCGGTCCAAATGAGCCTGCATCCGGCGGAAAAAAAGGTCCTGGAGGATGTCTGGATGTCTCTTAGGTCTTTGGGCTTTATTCTGGAGCTAAGGGATGAAAGCCATCTGGATATTCTGGGGCTTCCGGATTTTCTTCCGTCCCGGGAAGGTATGGAGGCGCTGCGGTCCATATTGGGTGAAAAGAGCACAGACCTGGATTCCATGTTGATCATGCTCGCCTGTAGTACGGCCATCAAGGCCGGTCAGGCCCTGACTCCTGATGAAGCAACGGAGCTGGCCAAAAAACTTATGCATTGCGAGAACATGAATTTTTGTCCCCACGGCCGTCCCATTTGCCTGGATTTGGGAAGCAGGGAATTGGAGAGGCTATTCAAGCGCAGGTAAAACAGGCTGCAAAAAAGTTTCTTTTTATGGAACTATTCACAAGATCTTTTTGCGTGTCGTGCCTCCCGGCTCGCGTTTTTCTAGGCTCGGCTTACGGGGGCATTCCTGCCCCCACCGGACTCTTAGCTATGTGCACCTTATTAAGTTAGGTGCAAAATAAAGGCTTTTGCTTTATTCTTATTCCGTGCTTTTGGTGCGGTCCGGCTTCCCCCATAAGCCTCGCCAAGAAAACCGGTGAGCCTCCCGGCGAAAAACACGCAAAAAGATCTCGTGAATAGTTTGGATAAAACATGGTGAATAGTTGCCTTTTTATCACGGTGCATCAAATATTCAAGGCAAGGAGTGTATATGCGGGTACTTATAGTGGGTTCAGGCGGGCGTGAACACGCCCTGGCCTGGAAAATCGGGCAAAGCCCCAAGCTGGATAGGCTTTTCATCGCCCCGGGCAACGGGGGAACTTCTCGGGAAGGGGAAAATGTTCCGGTAAGTGCCGATGATATACCGGGGCTTGTCCAGTTGGCTAAGGACAGGAAAGTAGACCTGGTAGTGGTGGGTCCGGAGCTGCCTTTGGTTCTGGGACTTGGGGATGCCTTGGACAAGGAAGGAATCGCCTGTTTCGGCCCCGGAACCTACGCGGCCCAGCTCGAAGGAAGCAAGGCCTTTGCCAAGTCCCTGATGAGCGAGGCTGAAGTTCCCACTGCCAGCTATAAGGTGTTTGAAGACTATGAACAGGCTGTGAACTACGTAAAGACCCGGGAGTTTCCGATTGTTATCAAGGCGGACGGTTTGGCTGAAGGCAAGGGGGTAGTTGTGGCTTCAGATTTGGAGGAGGCCCGGGAAGTCCTGAACGATATGCTGGAGAAGCAGGTTTTTGGCAGCGCCGGTAACCGTGTGGTTATCGAGGAGACCCTGAGCGGAGAGGAAGTTTCGTTCTTGGCCTTGTGCGATGGACATAGCTATGTACTTTTGCCCTCGTCCCAGGACTACAAGCGCATCGGTGAAAGCGACACCGGTCCAAATACTGGTGGGATGGGGGCTTATAGCCCGGCTCCGGTGCTTCCCCAGGATAAGTATCTCGAAACAGCGGACTTGGTGATAAAGCCCATAGTACAACACCTGGAGCAAATGTTGCAGCCTTTCCAGGGAGTGCTTTACGCAGGGCTGATCATTACATCGGAAGGCCCCAGGGTGTTGGAATACAACGTTCGCTTCGGGGACCCGGAATGTCAGCCCTTGATGATGCGCCTGGACTCGGATCTATTGGAGTTGATCCAGGCTTGTGTTCAGGGCCGGGCAGGGGAGACTGAGCTAAAAATCAATAACCTGGCTTCAGTGTGCGTGGTCTTGGCCTCTGCCGGCTATCCGCGAAAATATACCAAAGGCTATGAAATAACCGGCATCCATGCAGCGGAAGAGGATCCCAACGTCCAGGTTTTTCATGCCGGTACCCGGTATCAGGACGGCCAGTTGGTAACCGATGGCGGAAGAGTGCTCGGAGTTACTGCTCTGGGAGAGGATCTGGAGCAGGCCATAGAACGCTGTTACCGGGCGGTGGACAAGATCCATTTTCAGGGTATATATTACCGCCGGGATATCGGGCGAAAAGGCCTGGAGGAATAGTTGCCGTGACTATTCACCAAATCTTTTTGCGTGCCGTGCCTCCCGGCTCGCGCTTTTCTAGGCTCGGCTTACTGGGGCATTCCTGCCCCCACCGGACTCTTAGCTATATGCATCTTATCAAGATAGGTGCAAAATAGAGGCTTTTGCTTAAATCCTATTCAGTACCCTCTGTGCGGTCCGGTTTCCCCCATAATCCTCGCCAAGAAAACCGGTGAGCCTCCCGGCAAATGCACGCAAAAAGATCCGGTGAATAGATTGGATAAAACATGGTGAATTGCTAGTTGCCCAGCTAAATCTCCCGGGCGGCCTTTTCCACGTCTCGGGCCATTCTTTCCCGGGAATCACGGATTTTTGCGGCCAGATTCTCGTCTTCCACTGCCAGGATCTGGGCTGCCATCCAGGCGGCATTTCTGGCTCCGGCCTTGTCCAGGGCCACAGTGCCCACAGGAAAGCCGGGGGGCATCTGGACGGTTGCCAGGAGAGCATCCCAGCCGCTCAGGCTGGAGGCTGCCAAGGGAATCCCTAGGACCGGCCTTATGGTCTGGGCCGCCACTGCTCCGGCCAGGTGAGCAGCCATCCCGGCCGCGCAGATGAACACTTTGCAGCCCTTGGATTCCATGTCCTGAACCAATTCCCTGGTGCGCTGAGGTGTGCGGTGAGCCGAGGTTATGGTAGCGAAATGTTCTATATCGAGTTCCTTCAAGATATCCGTGCAGGGCTTAACCTGATCCACGTCGGATTTGCTGCCCATGAAGATCGCCACTTGGGTCATGAAATCACTCCTTTTAAAGAGTTTTAAGGGTTGTCTAGTCTCTCTTATCCACCACCCGGACCGCTTTGCCCTGGGAATTGGGCAGGGAATTGTGCTCCACTAGGTCAATCCTGGGATTGATAAGTATCTCCTCGCTGATCATGCTGGCGATTTTTTGCTGCAACCTCTGCAACTCGCGCATATCCTCCACAAAATACTCATCCCGGATCTCCACCTTGATGCGCATCTGGTCCAGGAAACCTTCCCGTTCCAGCTCAATCAGGTAGTTTTGACCCACTTCCGGGATGGACATGAGGATCTTTTCCACCTGCATGGGGAAAACGTTCACCCCTTTTATCACCATCATGTCGTCGGAACGGCCGGCAATGCGATCTATCCTGCGGTGTCCGCGCCCGCAGGGACATTCTCCGGGAATGAATCTGGTAAGATCCCGAGTTCTGTAGCGCAGGATGGGCATGCCCTCTCGACACAAGGTGGTAAGGACCAGTTCCCCGGTTTCGCCTTCAGGTACGGGCTCCAAAGTTTCGGGGTCCACTATCTCGGGTAAGAAGGCATCCTCCCAGAGATGCATGCCGTTTTGATATTCGCACTCAAATGCTACCCCGGGTCCATTCATTTCCGAGAGCCCGTAAGAGTTATAGGCATGGACCCCATAAATTTCCTGTATCCGGGTCCGGATCTCCTCTGAATGTGGCTCCGCCCCGATAAGCATGATGCGAAGATCCAAGTCCTTGGGGTCCAGATCCATTTCACGGAACACAGAGCTCAGATGCAGGGCATAGGAGGGAATAATATGGGCTACAGAAACCTTGAAATCCTGCATCATCTTGATTTGGCGCTTGCTGTTGCCGGTCCCGGCCGGGATGGTAAGGCAGCCAAGCCTCTCGGCACCGTAATGTATCCCCAGTCCCCCGGTAAAAAGCCCGTAGCCGCTTATGTTCTGGAAAATATCCCAGGGTCTCACCCCAGCGGCGTGCATGGATCTGGCCACCAAATCCGACCAGGTATTTATGTCGTTTAGGGTATGCACGATTACCGTGGAAGCGCCGGTGGTGCCGGATGAGGCGTGCAGCCTGACCATCTGGCTCTTGGGCAGGGATAAAAGCCCGAATGGGTACTGCTCCCGCAAATCCTCCTTGGTGGTAAACGGGAGCCTGGCAACGTCTTGGGGATGCTTAATCTCCGAGACCCGAAGGTTGGCTCTGGTCAGACGGTCTCTGTAGAAAGGGGAGGAAGTAGCCTGATATACGATGTTTTGCAGGCGGATGGCTTGCAAATCCTCCAGTTCCTTCCTGGTGAGCAGTTCCTGATTATCAAATACTTCCATGGGAGCTCTTTAAAAGGATTGTGTGGTTTCTTCTTCGGATGGAGCCGGAATATGGGCCAGGTTCTCAAAGGCGGTAAACCGTTCCAGGTAAGCAAGCTCCACTGTACCCACGGGTCCGTTTCTTTGCTTGCCTACCAGTACTTCTGCAATGTCCTTGCGGGGGTTGTCCTCCTTGGGGTTGTAGACCCCGTCCCGGTACAAAAACAGGATTACGTCCGCATCCTGCTCTATGGCGCCGGATTCGCGCAGATCGGACAAAACCGGGCGCTTGTTGGTTCGTTCCTCTACCTTGCGGTTTAGCTGGGAAAGGGAAACCACCGGTACTCCCAGTTCCTTGGCTTGGGCCTTGAGGGATCTGGAGATCTCGGATATTTCCTGTTCCCGGGAGTCTATGTATCTTCCGGCCCGCATGAGCTGGAGATAATCTACCACCACCATGTCCAAGCCCTTTTCGGATTGCAGCCGCCTGCTTCTGGCCCGCATTTCCATGGCGGACAAGGCCGGGGTGTCGTCGATATAAATGGGAGCCTTGGAAAGAGCGTCCGCGGATTGGTAAAGCCGGGCCCATTCCTCGTCGCTTAAAAAGCCAGTGCGCAGGTTCTTTAAATCCACTTTGCCCCAGGAGCAGAGCATGCGCATCATGAGTTGCTCCATGGACATTTCCAGGGAGAAGATGGCTATCCGGGCCCCGTGCGAGACAGCGGAACGCATGGCCACGTTCAAGGCGAAAGCGGTTTTTCCCATGCTGGGCCTACCGGCACAAATGATAAGATCCGTGGGCTGAAACCCGGCAGTGATCTCGTCCAACTTGTGATACCCGGTAGGAACTCCTGTTACCAGCTCCTTACGCTCCACCCTTTGTTCCAGCAGCTTGAACACCCCGTCCACCAAGTCCCGTGTGGAATGAAAGACTGGTTTGGCTTTGGACTGGCTGATGGCAAATATGTTTTGCTCGGAGGAATCCAGCAGTTCTCCCACGTCGTTTCCGGGATCGAAGCTTTGGGATATGATGTTGGTGGCTGCCTGGATCAAATGCCTGCGAATGGATTTTTCTTTTACAATCTGGGTATAATACTGCACATTGGCAGAGGCAGCCACGGCTTCGGTAAGTGAAGCCAAATATACTGCTCCGCCAACTTTTTCCAGTTGGGATTTTTTTTCCAACTCCTCGTGCACCGTGACCAGATCCACAGGTATATTCTTGCGGTACAGATCCACAAAGGTTCTGTAGATGATGCGGTGGGCAGGGGAATAGAAATCCTCCTGGCTTAAGCTGTCCACCAACGTGTGCAGAACCTCGTTGGATAAAAAAACCCCGCCCAGTACCGCCTGTTCGGCCTCCAGGTTCTGGGGGGGCATTCTTTTGACCAGATCCGTGGAAATCTTTCCCAGATCTGTAGATTGGGGTTCCTTCTTGGAGTTGGAGGTGCTCAAGGCAGCCTCATTCTGCTTTTTCCGGGGTTTCCCGGGTTTGCTCCAGGTGTTCCTCGCTTCCTTGTTGAACCACATTCACGGTGATATTGGTTAGCACGTCCTGGTGGAGTTTGACCGGGATTTCGTGCTTGCCCAGGGTGGTAATGGGCTTGTCCAACTCAATTGTGCGCCGGTCCACTTCCAGACCCATATCTGCCAGGACTTGGGCGATCATGGCGGATGTCACCGAGCCATGCAGCTTGTTGTGCTCGCCTACTCGGACAGGGATCACAATGTTGGCCTGCTCCAGCTTTTCCGCAAGGCTCTGGGCGGCATAACGCCTAGCTTCCATTTTTTGCTGGAGTTTTTTCCTTTCCTGTTCAAAGATGTTCTTGTTGCTTTTAGTGGCAGGATAAGCAAGGCCCTGGGGAATAAGATAGTTGCGCGCGTACCCCGGCTTGACCTTGACTATATCTCCCAGTCGTCCCAGGTTGTCCACGTCTGCTCTTAATATGAGTTGCATCTCTTACGCTCCTAGATGGTCTTTTTCTTGACTTCCGTGCTGTGGGTGGCAGTATAGTAAAGCAGGGCCATTTGCCTGGCCTTTTTGATCTCCTTGGTCAGGGCCCTTTGATGTTTAGCACAGTTCCCGGTTATTCTGCGTGCGATGATTTTGCCCCGGTCGGTTACAAAGTCCTTTAACACCTCTAAATTCTTGTAGTCCAGGGGAATTTCAGGGGAGGCGCAGAAACGGCAATATTTTTTCCTGGGAGTGAATTTCCTGTAAACCATGGTTATGCTTCCTCCTGCTCTTGTTCTGTTTCATCGCTCAGCTTTACGGTTATAAACTTGAACACTTCGTCCGTGATACGTATTCTGCGTTCAAATTCTTGGACTTGATGCGGGGGTAAGGTATATTCCAGCCGAATATATCTTCCCCGGGTCTGTTTCTGCACTGGATAAGCCAATGTCTTAAGACCCCAATCATCTTTTTTGACGATTTTGCCGCCGTTTTGCTCCAGAATCCCGGTAAATTTCTCCACAAGAGCGTTGGTTTCCTCTTGGTTTAGATCCGGGCTGAATAAGAGAAGCGTCTCGTACCTTCCCAGCATTGTTTTTCCTCCTTATGGTCTAGGCCCTCTTAAGAGGGCAAGGTATGGTGATTTTGGATAAAACTTGGTGAGTAGTTGCAAACAAACAGTAAATACTATTTGTGCCACCCTTTTATGTCAAGGACAAATAATTTTCCAGCTCCTCCATGAATTCCGTCACCATGTTTTCTCCCCGGATTTTACGTACCACTTGGCCTTTTTTAAAAATGATAGCGCAGTCCCTTCCCCCGGCCAAGCCAATATCTGCTTCCCTGGCTTCCCCGGGTCCGTTTACCGGACATCCCATCACGGCCACGGTAAATACCTGCTTTACGTCTTTCAGTCTTTCTTCCACTGCCTGGGCTACAGCGGGCAAGTCTATCTCGGTGCGGCCGCATGTGGGGCAAGCAATTATTTCCGGTCCCCGGTGTCTAATACCCAGGGAGCGGAGTATCTCCCAGGCCACGGTCATTTCCTGAACTGGATTCCCGGTAAGGGAGACGCGCAAGGTATCCCCCAAACCCAGATAAAGGAGGATGCCCAGTCCTGCACCGGATCTCGTGGCACCGCGCATGGGGGTGCCAGCCTCGGTGATGCCTATGTGCAGGGGATAATCCCTTTCCCGGGCCAACATTTGATACGCTGCAACGGTATCTGGAACCGAGGAGGATTTAAGGGATACCTTGATCAATTCAAAGTTTTGCTGTTCCAAAAGCTCAATATGTCCCAGGGCGCTCTGCACCATGGCCTCCGGCGTAGGGCCGCCGTATTTTTGGAGAAGTTTCTTTTCCACGGATCCGCTGTTTACACCGATCCGGATAGGAACTTGGCGCTTTTGGGCGATTTCCACAACTTGGGCCACCTTTTCCCTGCCGCCAATATTGCCTGGGTTGATGCGCAGGCCATCCACACCTGCCTCTAGGGATTTAAGGGCCAAACGGTAATCGAAATGGATATCTGCAATGAGCGGGAGGGAGCAGTATTTTTTGATCTTGAACAGGCTAGAGGCAGCCTCCATGTCCGGCACCGCTACCCGAATAAGTTCGCAGCCCGCCCGGGTTAACTGTTGGATTTGGTCCAAGGTGGCGGTAATGTCCCGGGTGGGGGTATTGGTCATGCTCTGGACCCGGACCGGGTTGTCCCCGCCGATGCCTACACCGCCTATGTTTATCTCCCGGGTTTTATGTCTTTGCATCCCGGTATAATTAGCACTGGCAGGCGCCGGCTTCAAGCAAAAAGCATAGAATGCATCTAGTACTAAAAGGCTTGCTGATCTGTAAAAACATGGTGAATAGTTGCGTTGATTTGTGACCGGTTTGAAAAGGAACTAAGAATTTAGGGGTAAAAATCTCTTGTTTCTTGGAATAAAAGAAATTAATTCTGGGATTAAACAGGCAGTGATTTGCCCGGTATGTGTGATTTCAAGATGTTTCAGGTTTAAAGCCCTAAAAAGGATTATGCTCATGGGGAGTAGAACAAAATTTTTCATCAGCCTATGCTGTTTGTTAAGCTTGTTTTTGGTGTGTGCATGCAGTGCACAGGAAGATACCCAGGATAGCCCTGTGGAGCTATCTATGGTTACTTTTTGGCCTGCTGCTCATCCCCAGGTGGATCAGGGTCATAAGGAATGGATCCGGGAAGTAGAAGAGAGAACCAACGGCCAGGTCCAGATTAACCTGCATCCAGGGGAATCCTTGCTCGGTGCGGCAGAGATATTCAATGGAGTGGCAGACGGGGTGGCAGATATAGGAACCACCTGTCCTTCCTATACCCCAGGAATGTTTCCTTTGGCCGAGGTTTTTGAACTGCCCGGTTATGAAAATGTCAATGCACTAGCTGCCTCTAAGACCGCTCATGAAGGCTATCAAAGAATCCGGAGCGAACTCGGTGTAGACGAGTTTTCAGAGGTGAAGGTTCTTATGTTCTGGGCTACCGGGCCGGGAAATATCATGAGCCAAAACCGGATTAGTTCCCTGGAAGACATGTCTGGTACCGAAATAAGGGCTGCCGGTGGAAGCGCAGCCCAAGTAAAGGCTCTGGGAGCGGTGCACCACGCTATGCCCATGTCCGAGGCCTATTTGGCCCTGGATCAAGGGATTATGGATTCCATACTGGCGCCTTCTGATACACTGCAAGGTTTTAAGCTGGCTGAAGTCGTGGATTATGTCACCAAAACCCCGTTTTTATACAACATGGTTTTTATGAAAGTAATGAATAAAGAGACCTGGAACTCTTTGCCCCAGGAAGCAAAAGATGTTTTTGAGGATTTGAACCGGGAATTCGTGGTTCAATACGGGGAATTGTTTCATCGAGCCACAAGGCAGGGGTTGGAATACGGCAAAGAAAGCCATGGCCTAGAGGTGATCGATCTTGAACCCGAAGAGGAAAAAAGATGGATAAAGAGCTTGGACCCAGTGGTCCGGGACTGGATCCAAGAAAGATCCGATCAGGGATTGCCGGCACAGGAAGCCCTGGAAATAGTGCGCGAATTGGACGCCAAATACTCGGATAAATACAGGGAACGATAGCTATAGATTGGGATTGCGCTTACAGGACTTTTTCTCATAAAATCAAAAGTCAAAGTAACTATTCATTAAATCATTTTGCGTGCCGCGTACCCGGCTCGCGCTTTTCTAGGCTCGGTTTACGGGGGCATTCCTGCCCCCACCGGACTCTTGGCTCTGTGCAACTTCTCAAGCTTGGTGCAACATCGAGCCTTTTGCTTCAGTATTATTCCACGTTCTTCGTGCGGTCCGGCTTCCCCCATAAGCCTCGCCAAGAAAACCGGTGAGCCTCTCGGCGAAAGCACGCAAAAAGATCCGGTGAATATTTTGGGTTAAATATAGTGAATAGTTGCAAGTCAAAAAGCTCTTTTGCAACTCCTTGTTTTTTATGGGGGATTTTCAGCTTTCCCAGTGTCCATAACATTCTCAAGCTTAACATGTTTATTTTCTTGTCTTGTTTTATCTTTAAAACAACGAAACTTATTATCTAAAGGTCCGAGAATTCTGCAAACAGGCCTACGTCGCTCACACAGTTTACGCCCAGTTTGCAGAACCCTCGGACCTCGAGTAGGAGTTGCTGCCATAATAGCAAGGCGGTTTGTAGAGCCATAGTTATAGAATCAAGTTTCGTTGTAGTTGTAACTCTCGAGTTGTAAATTTGCCTGGAAACAAAAAAGACGCGGAGGTGAGGATATGCAAATTCTGGTGTTGTACTATTCCAGATCCGGTAATACCAAGGAGCTGGCTCAGGCCATTGCTCAGGGGGTGGAAAGCGTGAACGGGGCCCAAGCGATTCTGAAAAACACCGCCGAGGTAACCAAGGAGGACTTTTTGAGCTCCAGCGGGATCATTGCCGGTTCCCCGGTTTATTTCGGCACCATGGCCGCGGATTTGAAAAGGATTTTTGACGAGTTCATCAGCCTGAGAAACAAGATGGAGGACAAGGTGGGTGCTGTGTTTGCCACTGCCGGAGATCCCACCGGAGGCAAAGAAACAACCATGTTTTCCATGATCCAGGCCCTGATGATTTACGGCATGATCATAGTGGGAGATCCTCTGAGTGCCACCGGGCATTACGGTACTGCCTGCGTGGGAGCCCCGGATGAAAAGGCCAGGGAAAACGGGGAAAAGCTGGGGGCCCGGGTGGCAAAAACAGCCCTTAAGCTGACTTCTTGATCTTGTTGGTGAAAAGATATTTTGGGTTTATATTGTAAATAGTTTGGGTAAAATATAATGGATAGTTGCCTAAATAGTAGCAAAATATCAATCTTGAACCTTTGAGGAAAAGGATTCGTTAAAAGGAGTGTTGCATGCCCGAGCCCGAGGTTCCGAGCTGGCTGCGCTGGGCCAGGGAGATTCAGGCCATAAGCCAGATAGGGCTGCATTTTAGTAAGAATCACCACGAGGAAAAAAATTTTTCCCGGTTGCAGAAAATAGCAGCGGAGATGGTGCAGGCCCACTCCAACTTGGATTTTGCCACAGCTCAAACCATGTTTCAGGAACAACTGGGATACGCCACGGTTAAGGTGGACGTACGCGGTGCCGTGGTGAACCAGGGCAGGATTTTGCTGGTGCAGGAACGTCGGGATGGGCGGTGGTGTCTACCCGGAGGGTGGGCTGATGTAGGGGAAAGACCCTCGGAAATGGTGGCCAGGGAGGTTTGGGAGGAAAGCGGTTTTACAGTGGTCCCCGAACGTTTGGTAGGGGTCTACGATGCCAACCGGTCCGAGTCTTTTTTGTCTTTTTTCCATGCCTACAAGATCATTTTTATGTGCCGTATTACCGGGGGGTCGGCCCAAACCAGCGAAGAGACCTCGGGTGTGGAGTTTTTTGATTTTGATCAGATACCTCCATTATCCTGGCCCCGGACCATTCCCAGACACCTGGAGGATGTCCGGGCGCATCACAATGATCCATATCAACCCGCTGTTTTCGACTAACCGGGGCGAGCCATGGATCTGGATGAGCGGCAAGTGCGGCTGTTTATTGCGCCGCTTCTTTCCCTGACCATATTTTTCTCAGTACTGAACGGGGTGATGTTCAACATCGCGGTACCGGATATTGCAGACCAGTACCGGGTGTCCCCGGCCCTGGTAAGTTGGGTGGTCACTGCTTACATTGTGATCTTTGCCTTTGGATCCGTGGTTTACGCCCGTCTAGGCAGTCGTTTCCATTTGAGGGACTTGATCACTGCCGGCCTTAGTTTGTTTTGCATGGGATCTGTTCTCGGGTTCTTCACGGATTCCTTCCCCCTCCTGGTAGCCTCCAGGATGCTTCAGGCTTCTGGAGCGGCTGGTATCCCCGCTTTATCCATGGTTTTGGCCACTGTATATGTCCCGCTTGGGATGCGCGGGCGTCTGCTGGGCATGATCGCCTCTACAGTGGCATTCGGCCTGGGTATCGGACCCATTGCAGGCGGAATGATCGCGGGGTATCTGCATTGGAACTACCTTTTTTTGACCCCTCTGGTCCTGGTACCGGTAATTTTTATGCTGCGCAGGGTCTTGCCCCGCCAAAACGACTTGCGCAGGGAATCCTTCGACTATCTTGGAGCGATTTTGCTGGCTGCTGCTGTAGGGTGCTTGCTGTTCATGATCAATATGCACGTATGGGGCTTGGCCGCAGCTGTCATTTTCCTGGGAGTTGCCTTTATCTGGCGCATCAGGAGGGTTTCTCAGCCGTTTATTTATCCCGATCTCTTTACTTATCCCAGATACCGTCAAGGAGTGTTGGTAGCCCTTCTGGTCATGGGCACCATATTTGCTACATTTTTTTTGATGCCCATGATGTATCGCCATTTATACCATCTTCCTACAATGCATATCGGGCTATTCCTGTTCCCGGCGGCCATGTGCGCAGCCTTGGCAGGATTGGCAGCCGGGAGGGTGGTGGATAGATGCGGCCCTTCCCCGGTGGTGAAAACAGGTTTTTTTCTATTGTTGACGGGTTTTGTTCTGATACTGCTAACATCCGGATTCGGTCCTTGGGTTAGCGCGGCAGTCCTGTTGGCAGCCAACTGCGGTTTTACCGTGATCCATTCTTCCTTGGCAGCAGCAGTGTCCAATACACTTTCCCAGGGGCAAGTGGGAGTGGGTATGGGGGTGTTCAACCTGATCTTTTTCGTATCCGGTGCCATGGGTACGGCTGCTGCGGGGATGTTCTTGGA
Organism: uncultured Desulfovibrionales bacterium; assembly: GCA_964577315.1. GTDB lineage: Bacteria > Desulfobacterota > Desulfovibrionia > Desulfovibrionales > Desulfonatronovibrionaceae > Desulfonatronospira. The sequence goes on along the minus strand of CAZNYT010000031.1, from coordinate 7,192 downwards.
AATGTTGGGACCAGGGGAGGCTGCTTCTTACACCCTGATCTTTTCGGGTTGTTTTGTATTGGCTGCCACTGCCCTGGTCCTTTTTAGGTATAAGTTCCGGGAGGGATGCAGATGAAGGCAACTAGCTGCTTTTTATTATGTCCGCCAGAGCCTTTTCTATCTCGGGAAACTTGAACTCGAATCCAGCTTGCTCAAGCACTCTGGGGGTGCAGCGCTGCCCTGTCAGCAGCATTTGAGCCACCTCTCCATATATTAGTTTTAAAGCAAGCTCCGGTACCTTGAATAGGGCAGGCCTGCGCAAAACCTTGGACATGGCCCGGGTAAACTCTTTGTTGGTGATCTGTTGGGGAGCGCAGATATTTACCGGTCCCCTTATCTCTTGGGGGTAGCTTAAAAAGTGCAAGGCCCGGGCTAAATCCAGGATGTGCACCCAGGGAAACCATTGTTTGCCGTTACCCAGCTTTCCGCCTAGTCCCAGCTTGAATACCGGCAACATCTGGGCCAGGGCTCCTCCTCCGGGACCGAGAACGGCAGGGAATCTGGAGATAACCACCCTGTGCCCGTAGTTTTCTGCGGATTGGGCAGTTTCTTGCCACTCCAGGGCTACCTGGGCCAAAAAATCGCTCCCAGGCCCGGCCTGTTCATCCACTTCCTCCTCCCCCCTGGGTCCGTAATAACCAGTGGCATTGGCGCAGATAAAGGTCTTGGGCTCACATTCCTGCAAGGCTTCTGCCACGTTGCGTGTGGAATCCACGCGACTGGACCGGATGAGCTTTTTGGATTCCGGGGTCCATCTGGTCATAACAGGTGAGCCCACCAGGTTGATAACGGCGTCCCGAGTGGGGATCTCTTGCTGCCAGTCCCCTTTTTTTAAAGGATCTCCCTGGACAAGGTGCAATTGGCTGGATTGGATTTTGATCTTGGATTGATCCCGGACCAGGGCAGTCACTTCCTCTCCCTGGTCCAGCAAGTACCTCACCAGGAAAGTGCCTACAAATCCAGTTCCTCCCAATATAAAATAGTGCATGCGGTTCTCCTTTTGATTGTTTGGCAAGGTAGTGTTTCTAAATTTGTAACTATTCACCAAATCTTTTTGCGTTTCGAGCATAACGGCTCGCGCTTTTCTAGGCTAGGCTTACGGGGGCATTCCTGCCCCCACCGGACTCCTGGCTTTGTGCAGGTTCTCAAAACAGGTGCAAAATTGAGGGTTTGCTATATTCTTATTCCGAGTTCTTGGTGCGGTCCGGCTTCCCCCATAAGCCTCGCCAGGAAAACCGGTGAGCCTCCCGGCCAATGCACGCAAAAAGATCCGGTGAATATTTTGGGTTAAATATGGTGAATAGTTGCGATTTTGGTCCTTGTGATTTTTTATCGGCAACCGGTTTTTACCAAGGAAAGCAAGGAATAAGGGAGTTAAGTTCCAGGTTGCCTTGGTTCAGGACCATTTACCGATATAGCTGTTAACGTCGAATTTGCGCCTGCAGCCATTATAGCTCATATAGCGCACTGTTCCGAAAACCGGCCTCTCCTTCCAGCCCCTGTCGTGCAACCCTCCAATGGACCACAGTATCCCTGTATACCCATTGGGATCACAACCATCAAGCTCATATTTGTCATTGAGGTATATGGCCCATTCCAGGGCCTGTTCAGGGCTTTGCGTCCATTCCAGGATCTTTTTAGCCCAGTACATGCGCATGTAGCCGTGCATTTTACCAGTGTGCAGCATTTCTGTCTGGGCCGCGTTCCACAGGTGATCATGGGTTCGGGCCCATTCAAAATCCTGCAAGGAATACAAGTGCTCCCTGGTATCCCGGCGGTGCTTGTTCAGGGTTTTTTTTGCCCAGTGGGGCAGGCCTTGAAAGTTGTCGTAGTTCGGATTGAAATGGCAGAAGTTGTCCGAAAGTTCTTTTCTGACAATCAGCTCCTCCAGGAAGGATTCCCGAGAGGGAAGGGGAGCCTCCAGTTCCTTCTTGACCCTCAAGGCCACTCTTTGGGCACTTATCTGTCCGAAATGCAGGTAAGGTGAAAGATGGGACAGGGAGTCCCGGTTAGGGTCATTTCTTTTTTCCGAGTAGGACGGAAGCCTATCCTGGATAAAGTTTTCCAGGGCTTGTAGTCCCGCAGTAGATCCAGGGACTATCCAGTTAACCGGGCCGGATTCGGTGTATAGGTTTAGATTTCTAGATTGAGGCTCTTGAAAAGAGGTAGGAGTCCATGGGGAAGGGTTGTGGGGATGGGGTTTAATAGCGGGGATGGGTTCCAGGAATTCATCCAGTTTTTTGTGGATCTTGGGCCTGATGGTCCTGGCTGCGAATTCCTGTTTGTTCGAGGCGATCCAGCAGGGTACTATGTTATGGGTGTCTACCAGGTAAGCAGTAATCGGAATTTTTTGCAGCAAGTACTCTTGTGCTCGAGCTTTCTTGCGTAGAGGATCAAAATCCATTACCAGATGCGAGGCTTGGTGTTTATGCAGGTAAGGCGCCAGGGTATCGCAGGGGTTGCCGGCTAGTACCTCCAGGGGTATATTAAGGGACTTGGCCTCCTCCAGGCATTCCTTTAGGCCCAGGATCAAGAAATGGTACTGCCTGCTACTAATGCCCAGGAGTTCATCTGCCAGGCAAAAGACGATTCTCAAGGACTTGTTGGATTCCAGGGCAAGTTCCTGGGCATGCAATAGGGCCCAATTGTCCCGTATTCTCTGGTCCCTTTGCATCCAGTAGATCACCGGGCCATTACTGTCTGGCCCGGAGCTTATTTGGAGTATCCTTTGGGGATTTACGTGCATTACTTAGGGAACTACTATATGAACCGCTTGTTTTAAAGCAAATAATTGGGGTTGAATATGGTGAATAGTTGCCTTCATGTTTACTTTTAAAATTGGTTTTAAGGGCATGCTCTAATGCTTACGATCAAATGTTCCGGGTGTAAACGCAAGCTCTGGAAATATAAAAAAATAGGTTCCGGAGAGGTGCTACGCTGTCACAAGGACCGGATAACCAAGAAAATGGACTGCCTGGAACAGGAGGGCTATATAATGTGTCCCTGTGGTCAGGTTGTGGGTAAGGATCAGGGAGGCTATTACAAGATGCTCAGCCGTGGGTTTACTTACAGCGGAACCAAGGACACCAAGTAACCAGCCGGGATCATGAAGCCAGGCCTTGGCGGTAGAGCTCTATATATCTCTTGTGGGTCCAATTGCCCAGATTCTCTAAATAGTTGTCCCGGACTCGTAGCCATTTCATTTTTTTGTTCTCGGTAATGGTGCCGTAATGAGTGAACTCCAAACCCATGTCCACGTCCTTGGTGATATAGTCCTCTAGCTTGTATTTTACCCTGGTCTTGAGCCAGAATTCTTCTTTTTGCCTTGCCGAGGGTTCGTCCAGAACAATCCACATGATAAGGGTAGATCCCTTGTTCCAGTTAAGAGCCAAGTCCTTGAAAAGCTTGGGCCTTACCCTGGCTTTCATCCCTCCGGCGGATATGTCCAGGATCTGGAAGGAACCGTCCTGAATACGTTCCAGCTCGATCTTAGGGGGATACAACCCGGCCTTTTGCTCTTGGGTTTGGGGCCGGATAAAACGGTCTTCCTCCCATAGCTTAAAGCCCAGGATGTGCTGGATGTCCAAATCTATCCTCAAGCTGGAGCGCCTTTGACCCATGTTCAGCCGAGAGGGTCTTTCCAGTACCATCTGCACAAAATTGGATCCTTTTTTGCTCAGTTTGTGGATACTGGAGGAGAAATTAAAGAACATTTCCTTGTATCCGCCCTTTTTTTGGACCAAGCGGAAATAACACGTGATTTCCAGGCCCTCCCATCTGGGAACTTGTGGCCCAAGAGAGGAGACTTCCAGGTAAAGGAATTTATCGTCAAAGTCTTCCAGAACTGTGTCCAGATTGCTGATGCTGGTAGTATCCGAGGGCAAGGCCACTATAAATTTGGAGCGCTGGTCTAGGGCAGCTTGCAGGCAGGTCTCTATTTTTTCCTGGGAGTTGATCATAAGGACAAAGGCCTAATTAAAAATTGTTGAATGAAGCCGGGCTTAACCGAAATAGTGTCAGGGCTTGCGCAATATTTCTACAGCTAGCTCCAAAACAGCTAGAGATAAACTCTGGGAGTTTTTTTAAGTTTTAGCTTAAGATTGTGGGGCTCAAAATGAACTAACAATTTTATCCAACAAACCAGCTGTTGACAATAATAAATTTCTGGGGAAGGGAGGTAAAGATTACAGGGAAAGCATCTTCAGCAAAAGAGGTGAATTGCGTTATTCTATACCCCAGTGGTTGATTTTGTTGATTAGTTTCTCTGGATCCAAGGGCTTGGGCAGGTAATCGCTTACCCCTTCCCGGAGAAATTGTTCCCGGTCTTGTTCCATAACATGGGCAGTAAGGGCTATAATGGGAACCCCTGGATCTTGCGCTGCCGGCTCTCCTGCACGGATCCTTTTGGTGGCCTCTACCCCGTCCATGACAGGCATTTGAACATCCATGAATACCAGATGGTAATTCTTTTTATCCATTGCGTGCAGGGCCTCTTGACCATCTGCAGCTATATCCGCGTTAATGCTTTGTTTTTCCAGTATCTTTTGGATAAGGATTTGATTGACCGTGTTGTCTTCCACTACCAGAATATTCAGCTTTTCTGAAATTTCACATGATTTCCAAGCATTGGTTCTGAAACTGGATTCTTCATGGTCAGCTACGACCTGGAGGTCTTCGTGAGAAGCCTCTAAGACCCGGAGCAAGGATTGGTGCAGCCGGGAGATTCTTATGGGCTTGGAGATTTTTTCTGCATGTCCGCAATACTGCAGTTTTGTGTGGTAGTTTGTTTTATTAAGGGCAGTCGCTAGGATCAGTCCAGGGGGGTGCGATCCAAGCTCCTGTTGTAAATCAGGTTCCTGTATCCAGCTGTCCTCCCTGCCCACCGGGAGATCCATCAAAATGACCCGGAAGGGCTGGTTGTTCAACCTGGATGCCCGCAAGAGCTCCATCCCTTGTTTAAGGCTCTCAGCTTCTTGGGGGCTGGTTCCCAGGAATCGGAGATATTCGGTCTGAGCCTTGCGGTTATTTAGGGACTCGCTCAGCACCAGCACAGGGGTTTCCTGGAAATTTTCCAGCTGGGAATCCGGCTGAGAGGGAATCTCTTTTTGCTCCTGGAACTCAGCGGTAAACCAGAAGGTAGAGCCTTTTCCGGGTTCGCTGTTAACCTTTAATTCTCCGCCCATCATTTCCACCAGGCTCTTGGCGATACTAAGGCCTAGTCCTGTACCACCGAACTTGCGAGTAACAGAGGCATCTGTCTGTTGATAGGCCTGGAAAAGCAAGGGTTGTTTGTCCACGGGTATGCCCGGTCCGGTATCGCTGACCTGGAAACAGACCCGGATCTTGCCGTTGGCCCGCTCTTCTTGGGTGAGCTTTAAGATGATTTCCCCTTGCTGGGTGAACTTGACTGCATTGCCTGTAAGGTTGAAAAGTACCTGTTTTAAACGGCTGGGGTCCCCTTGAATCCGAGGCTGTATCCAGGGATCCATGTGGCAGATGAACTCCAGTTCTTTTTCCTGGGCCCGTAAAGCAAGCATTTCAGAGATGTCTTCCACTGCTTCCCGCAAGTCGAAATCCAGGCTTTCCAGGACTAGATTGCGGGACTCTATCTTGGAAAAATCCAGGATGTCGTTGATCAGATTGTTCAAACTTTCTCCGCTGGAACGAATAAGTTCAACGTAGTGTCGTTGCTCCGGGCTTAAAGGGGAATCCAGGAGCAGTTGGGACATGCCGATGATCCCGTTCATGGGAGTGCGGATCTCGTGGCTCATGGTGGCTAGAAACAGGCTTTTGGACTGAGTGGCTCTTTCGGCTTCCAATTTGGCCTGGGAGAGCTTCTTTTCCTTGAGCTGCAGGCTTTCGTGATCTCGCAGAGTGCTCATGGTCCAAGCAAAATTTTCTGCAAAATGTTCTACGAAATCAGTGGCCATATCGTGGGAAAAACGGTTCGGGTCCCGGTCTTGGAGCATTAATATGCCAATGGTTTTCCGGGACTGGTACCTGTCCTGCAAGGCAAACAGGATGGCGGATCCTTCCTGGGGGATGAACGGGTGAAAACCCATGTCCGATAAAAGTCCGCGCTCTTTTAATTCCCGGGGAGAAACTATGTTCGCGGATTGGTTCAACTCCAGATTCAACCCTGATATGAGCTGTTGCACAGTAGATTGGGGCAAGGTACTTACCGCGGCAGGAAGCAGTTCTTCATATTCCTCGCTCACCAGGAGCAGGTGGATATTGTCCAATTGCAGTTCCTGTTTTAGATTGTTCAACAACTCCGGCAATTGTATCAAGGAGGTTGTAGAGTGTACCAGGGAACAGCACCTTCTAAACTTATGGAAGGCGGACATGGTATGTCTATATATTTTTATGGTCTGTTTTAAACGCTCTTGCAGGCGTCTGGTCTTGTTTTGCTGGGGTGGTTGATGCAGGGATCTTTGTGCCTGGTTGGTAGAGGCGTTTGCGGGGTTGTCCCATGCCTCGTCAGGATCGCGAAGGGACTTGGTCTTGGAAAATAGCCCTGAAGCCATGCGGTGCTCCTCGTCTTCAGTCTTGAGTGGCCTGGATATGGATTGTTCAAATTAGAATAGATAATATAAGCCCGCTTATATCATGCGTCTGCAAAAAGTCCTTTTTGCAAACGCAGGTGTCAGGAATCAGTAAAAACAAGGGTTTATGGAGATCATTCGACATTGAATTGTTCCTGTCCCGACTTTTTGCAGGTGCCTCCGTATATGTAGTGATAAGCAGGTTTGCTCTTGCAAGAATACCGCAGTATTTCAGATAGCGCAAACAAAAAATAATTGTTTTAGTTGTTATTTGCAATAAAAACCAGGTAGATTTGGATTTTTATGGGGGGGGGTAGATAACTAATTGTTATGATTTTTATTGGCAAGAAATTCATCTTGCACTAGAAAAGGGTCAAAGTTTGCGGTTTTCGGTTCAGGGTGTCTGTGATACTAGGGTTTTGAGGCCTAAATTTGGAGACGGAGGTTTTTATGCAGGTAGAAATCAAGAAAGATCTTCAGCTAAGCTCTGAGGACAGCGTGCTTTTGGATATGCACAGCTTTTACAACGTAATCAATATCATCTCCGGGGAACTGCAGGTTCTGGAGTTTATGGCCGGGGATGAAGAGACCCTTCGGGAATGTGTAGA
>CAZNYT010000030.1:0-24340 GCA_964577315.1 uncultured Desulfovibrionales bacterium | reverse complement strand
GAAAAGCGCGAGCCGGGAGGCACGGCACGCAAAAAGATTTGGTGAATAGTTACAAAAAATATAGCGTTCCGAGCGCAACTATACCGTATCCTTTACCTGGATCAGGGAGCGCACCAGCCTGGAGAACTCGGCCATACTGTAGGGCTTGTACAAAATCCCATCCGCTTGCTCTTGAATATTGGAGACTGCGCTGGACTGGGCAAAACCAGTACAGATGATTACCGGCAGACCGGGGCGCAGGCGCTTGACTTTTTTTGTCAGCTTATCCCCGGACAGGCCGGGCATGCTCAAATCCGTGACCAACAGATCAAAACCGTCCGGGCTGTTCCGAAAAATGTCCCAGGCCCGGGCACTATCGGAAGTTCCGTGTACCTGATATCCCAGCCCCTCCAATGCCCGGCTGCCCCAAAGCATTATATCCTCATGGTCGTCCACGAACAGGATCCTGCCCTTGCCCCTAACTATCTCATGGGCACCTGGTTGGACGCCTGGGGATTCCCCTGAAGAACTTTCGGTAGAGGCCGGGAAGTATACGCTGAACCTGGAACCCTGGCCGGGTATGCTCTGTACGTTTATACAGCCGGACAAATCCTCCACAATGCCGTGGATCACGGAGAGTCCCAGGCCGGTTCCCTTGCTCCTGGGCTTGGTGGTGAAAAAGGGATCGAATATGCGCCTTGCAGTGTCCTGATCCATGCCCTGGCCGGTATCTTCCACCTCCAGGACCAAGTATCTTCCTGGTAGTAATTCTCCCCTTACATGGGGAACACCCGAGTCCAGATCTTTCCCCTGCAGGCGCACCCTCAATGTGCCTCCCCCGGGCATGGCGTGCAAAGCATTGGTGCACAGGTTCATAATAACCTGATGAACCCGGGTGGGATCAGCCCGGATCATCGGGGGGTCGGAATCGATATGGGTTTCCAGCTCTACATTGGCCGGCATAGTGATTTCCAACAGCTTCAAGGCCTCCTTGAAGGCGTGTTTCACCTGCATGGGAGCACTTGAGCTCTCTTCCTCCCCGCTGAAGGTAAGTATCTGCTGCACCAGGTCCTTGGCCCGGCGACAGGATAGCAGGGAATTATTCAGGTAATCCCGGGACCTGCTGTCCCCGGGCAGATGGTTCATTGCCAGTTCCGTGAATCCCTGAATCCCCATCAAGGAATTGTTGAAATCGTGTGCTATCCCGCCGGCCAAAGTGCCTATGGCCTCCATCTTCTGGGCCTGCTGCAGCTGCTTCTCCAGGTTCAGCTTCTCGGTGACGTCCCGCACCAGGAGGACATAATTCACCACTTCCCTGCTCCTTCGGTCCCGGACAGGAGAAACAATGACGTCTACCTGGCGGGTATTCCCATTCTTATCCCTGAGGCTCAGCTGGCCTTTCCACATCACATTTGCACCGCCGGCTTGTTCCCGGTAAAAATAAGCAGGGTCCTCAAAGGAGGCCTCCTGTTTCAGGTAATGCAGGAGCTCGCTGGCCCTGAAACCGCTGGTCTGATCAAAAAAGGGGTTAACATAAACTACGTGGAGCTCCCGGTCCGTGATTACCACCCCCTCTCCGCTCTGCTCTAAGGCTGCAGCCTGCATGGAGGTCTGCTCCACCAGCTCCATGAGCTTTCTCTCCACCCTCTTTTGCTGGGTTATGTCCTGGATAATCCCTGTGGTCAGGGCCGTTTCATGCCTGTTGTTTTTTCTGCCCAGAACCCTGAGATAACGCTCTTCCCGGTCCACTCGGTAGCAGATAAGCTCCAGGGAGAATCCCTCACCCGGCTCCAAATCCTGGCAACTTTTTTCCAGGCGGGCAATGTCCGCTTCTGAAATATGTTCCTTCAAAAAAATCGATCCTGAGGACTCTTGATCCCAGGTATAGCCCAGAATACGGTTCAGAGCCGGGGAACAAAAAAAATGGTCCGTAACCTGGTTGTATTCCCAGTACCCCAGTCCGGCCCACGAGGCCAGTTGGCAAAAATGGACCTGACATCCTGAAGACTGAGAGCTCATGTTCATTTTAAGGCCCAGGCGGGCACCCAGCTCCCCGGGCTGAATGGGCTTGAATACGATGTCATCCAGACCCAGTCTTCCGGCCCGCTGTATATCCCCCGGAACCGGGTCCTCGCTGGGAAGGATCAACACCAAGCGCATCTCGCTACGCCACTGGTACTCGCTAAGCATTTCCAGAAGGGCCCAGCCGGACATATCCGGCAGCTCATGGTTAATCAAGATAATCTTGGGTTTTTCCCGAATACAAAGATCTAAAGCCCGGGAACCGGAAGCAGCTTCCAGCACCAGAAAACTCCCCAGTCCGGCAAGCCTAATGCTCTCGTCCACCACCCCGCGGTCTGCAGTCTCCACCCCTGCCAGCAATACGCTCATATTCTGCATAACAATCCTTATCACTTCCGGGTACTAGTATCTTCCTTTTCGGCTAGAGAATCAAAAGCTCTTTGACAACCAGTTGTTTTTTATTGAAAATCCTTAACCTTCTCTATGTCCTTAACATCTCTAGCTTAACGTACTGATTTTTTCTCTTACTTCTTACTTTGCAACTATTTACCACGTTTTACCTTTTACTTTAACTCTCTCGAGTTTTCAGGAAAAAAACCCAACTTGCCCAGCTCCTCCTGGAGCTTTTCCTTCTCGATGGGCTTAACTAGGTAGGAGCTGGCCCCGCCCTGGTAAAAGGCCTGGACCACGCTTTTGGGATCCTCCAGGGCAGTCACCATAATGGCCTTGACCTCTTCAACATCCGCAATACCCTGGGATCTTTCAATCTCCCGAATACGTTCCAATGCGGCTTGCCCATCCATCCGCGGCATCATTATATCCATCAGGATCAAGTCGTAGGGTCTGTTCTCATGCCAAGCCATGCGGAAGGCCTCCACTGCTTTCTCCCCGTCCGTGACCTTTTCACATTCACCGTATTCCTGGACCATCTGTCCCATGCTCCATCTTGCAGCCTCATCGTCTTCGGCAATCAGGATTCTCATATCCTGGGCTCCTTGACTTTGGGTAATCTTTTGACTTTTGCCCCACCGGAAAAAACCTTTTATATCTCGGCCTGGACTCACTGTTCTACCGCCTTGAGAACCCGGGGAGCAATCCTGTCCAGGCTTAGCTCTTCCTCCACAGCACCTAGTTTCCTGGCCTCCTGGGACATACCGTAAACCACGCAGCTGGCCTCGTCCTGGCCCAGGGTATAAGCACCTGCCTCCCGGAGCTCTTTCATCCCGCTAGCCCCGTCGTCGCCCATACCGGTCATTATAACCCCCACGGCGTTCTTGCCCGCGTACCTGGCAGCGGAACGGAAAAGCACGTCCACCGAGGGCCTGTGCCTGGAAACCAGGGGACCGTCCTTGATCTGGACATAATACTTGGCTCCGCTGCGCTTAAGGAGCAGATGCCGGTTGCCTTGGGCTATCAGTGCCCTGCCCTGCAGCACAGGGTCATTGTCCACTGCCTCTTTTACACTTATCCGGCACAGGCTGTCCAGTCTCTGGGCAAAGGCCCGGGTGAAATGTTCCGGCATATGCTGAACAATTACAATGCCGGGAGCATCCGCGGGCATGGATTCCAAAAAAATCCGCAGCGCCTCGGTCCCCCCGGTGGAAGCACCTACCACCACTACCCGGTCCGTGGTTCGGAACATGCCCTGAGCTGGACGGGCACCCGGCTGGACCTTATCCGGGCCTTCCCGGGTGCGAGCAGGTTGGGACCGGGCCGGGGACTTCTTTTTCCCCCGGGTAAGATCCGCTTGCCCCGCGGCCTTGACCGCATCTATAATGCGCACCCTGGATTCCTCGAAGAACTGTTTGGTTCCCAGCTTGGGCTTGGTGATGATCTCCACCGCTCCCAGTTCCAGGGCCTGCAGGCTGAGATCCGAGTTCTGCCCGGTCAGAGAGGAGCAGATGATTACAGGCAGGGGATGCTGGGACATAATCTTGCGCAGGAAGGTAATACCGTCCATGCGCGGCATCTCGATATCCAGGGTTATCACGTCCGGGGCCTGGGACTCCATCTTTTGGGCTGCTGCGAAAGGATCCGGGGCAGTTCCCAGCACTTCAATCTCGGGATCCGGCTCCAGGATACTTACCAGGGCTTCCCGGACCAGAGCCGAATCATCCACAATCAAAACCCGAATCCTGTTCATGGCTGAACATCCTTTTGTCCCCGGATAAAACTGGAGGGAATCCTCTTGACCCAGACCTCGCCCCTATCCGGCAAAAAGATAAGCTTCCTTCCCATTTGACCGCCTACCTCCATAACTTTGGGGCTGATGCCCACTTCCTGCAGGGTAGTTAAAACACGCTCCACATTCTTGCTCCCCACGCTGCTGCCTTGCATTCCGGCATAATTCTCCGGGGAATACATTTTTGAACCCCCGAACACCTTGACCTCCAATTCCCTGGTCCGCGCTTCCCTGGCCTGCAGTTGCTCCAGCACGTGCAGAATGCTGCTGCGTACGTACCAACCTGGATTATGCTTGGCTCCATGGCAGTTAAGTGCCATATCCGGAAGCACGGCGTGATTTATACCACCCAGGCCCAGTCCCGGGGAATAAAAAATCACGGACACGCAGGATCCCAGGACCGTGGTCACCGCCACTGGAGTGCCGTTGGATACGAAGTACTCCCCTTGCCTGAGAAAAATTCGGGCCGGTTCCAAGTGCTTGGCTTCTTGCATGGCTTTTACGTCCTAATATTCCTGTTGTGCCCCGCTTTTTTTGGAGCCTGATGGTCGTGAACCACCTCAAGTCCCGAAAACCCGGCTTCAGCTCCCAGGGATCTTTTTGTAAACCGTGGGCTGGACCTGCTTCAGGGGCAGCTCCATTCCGCTCAGGGTCTCGGAATGGCCGATAAACAAATACCCGTCCTGTTCCAGGCAGGAGCACAGCTTGCGGAACAGGGATTCCTGCACCGGCCGCTCGAAGTAGATGATCACGTTGCGGCAGAATATGAGATCCATCTTCTCCCGGAAGGAGATTCCCTGCATCAGGTTCAGCTCCCTGAAGGAAACCTTCTTTCTCAGCTCCGGGGCAATTCGGATCAGTTGTTTGGAGCGGTCTTTGCTTCTTAGAAGATATTTTTTGCGCATATAATCAGGGATCTGCTCCGCATCCTGGCCGGGGTAGACCGCTCTTTCCGCCTCCTGCAGGACCTGCCTGGAAATATCCGTGCCCAGGATGTGGTAATCGAATTCCGGATTTTGAGTCCCGAATTCATTGAGGATCATGGCCAGGCTGTAAGGCTCCTTGCCACTGGAGCATCCGGCGCACCAGGCTGTGAACCTCTTTCCTCCCACGTGCTTGTCATACCAGTGCGGCAGCAGTTCGTTGTACAAAATCTCGAAATGATGCTCTTCCCGGAAAAAATCCGTCTTGTTGGTGGTCACGGCATCCACCAGGTAGGGCATCTCCAGCTCCAGGCCCTTAAGGCTGAAAAGGTATTCCTGGTATTCCTTAAAGCTTTGCATGTTCAAACCGCGCAGTCTCTTGCTTAGCCTGGACTCCAGCATGTTTTTCTTGGCCAGGGGCATCTTGATCCCGAATTCGCTCTGGATGAATTCCCCCAACTGCCTGAATTCCTCCGGACTCATGGGCCGAGGTTGAGACCATTGCCTGGATTGCATCCCGTGACTCTCTTTCATGGCGGCATTATATTCTCAATGATCACTCCTGCGCAGCAGCATCGGTGATTACTCCGCTTTCAGCCGTTTCCCGGGTTTTGGACCCAGAGATGGCGTTTAACTCCTCCAGGCTGAACACGGATTGTATGTCCAGAATGATCACGAAGTTCTCCTCCAGCTTGCCTATGCCCATGATGAACTCGGTATCTATCTTGCTTCCCAGCCTGGGGGCCTTCTCTATCTGCTCCGGCATGATATCCAACACCTCCTGCACCCCGTCCACCAGGGCGCCCATGGTACTGGATTCGTCCTGGATACTCAGCTCCACAATGATGATGCAGGTATCCACGGTCTTTTCCCCCTGCCCCAGGCCGAACTTTAGGCGCAGATCCACTACCGGCACCGCATGCCCGCGGACATTTATCACCCCCAGCATGTAGTCCTCGGTCCTGGGCACCTTGGTAATGCTGGTGTATTCCAGAACCTCGCGCACCGAATCTATGTTCAGGCCGAACAAGTCCTGGTCCAGGTAAAAAGTAAGGTAGGTATTGTTCTGACCAGTCTTTGCATCACTCATAATAATGCTCCTATTCTGTTGAGATCGGGGGTGGCCGACCACCCCCGATCCGGGTTAAGGTCTAGTATCTCTCGAATTCCTGGTCTTCCGAGTCCTCTGCGCTCATATCCAGGGACAGCCGCTTTTTCTGGCTGTCCTCGGCCTGCCGGTGCTGATCCTGGGATATGCGGGGCTGAGCCGCTTTTTTGGGGCCACTCTTACGGCCTGAAGCGGATTTTTGGACCCTTATGGACTGCTCCCGGCCACCTCCGTGCTCATCCACCTTGAAGAAGGTCATGGTGCCCTGGAGTTGCTGGGCCTGGCTGGAAAGCTCCTCTGCAGTAGAAGAGAGCTCCTCTGAGGAGGAGGCGTTCTGCTGCACCACCTGATCCAGCTGCTGTATAGCCTTGTTTATCTGTTCTGAACCCGAGGTCTGCTCCTTGCAGGAAGCGCTTATCTCCTGCACCAGATCCGCGGTCTTCTGGATGTCCGGGACCATCTTCTTGAGCATTTCCCCGGCCTTCTCCGCCACCTGAACGCTGTTTGAGGACAGCTCGCTGATCTCGTTGGCTGCCTGTCCGCTCCTCTCGGCCAGCTTGCGTACTTCGGCAGCCACTACAGCGAAGCCCTTGCCCGCTTCTCCGGCCCGGGCAGCCTCAATGGCCGCATTCAAGGCCAGGAGATTGGTCTGGCGTGCAATCTCCTCTATGATGCTGATCTTTTCGGCGATATCCTTCATGGCCTGCACCGTGTCCTGGACCTGCTGGCCGCCCTCTTCCGCATCCCTGGATGCCTGCTGGGCTATCTTCTCGGTCTGAGTGGCGTTGTCCGCGTTCTGCTGGATATTGGAGCTCATCTGCTCCATGTTGGAGGAGACCTCTTCCAGGTTGGAGGCCTGTTCCGTGGCCCCCTGGGAGAGCTCCTGGGAGGAGGAGCTCATCTCCTCGCTGCCCGAGGCTACGTTGTCCGAGGCGGACTTAACGTCCGTAACCACCTGCCGGAGCTTGTCTTGCATCTGGCGCATGGCCTCAGCCAAGTACCCGATCTCGTCCTTTTGCTGCACGTCCAAGGTCTTGGTCATATCTCCGTTGGCCATGTCCTCGGAAAAGGCAACCGCCTGGGAAACCGGCCTGGTGATGGCCTTGGTCAATACTGCGCCCAAGGCTACTGCCAGGACCAGACCTATGCCCATCCCGGCCAGGGCAATTGTTACTGCGTTGTCTGCGTCCGCCTCAGCCTGGGAGGCTGCCTCTGCTGATACTTCCTCGTTGATCGCAATAACCTCGTCCAGGACATCCATGGTGGCCTGCTGCCCTTCCACACTATCCACCATGATGATCTCGTGCATCTCTTCATACAGGGCTTCCGATTCCTGGGCTATGGCAATCAATTGATCAAAATAATCAAAAGTCTCGTGGGCTGCAGGCAGCATCTGCTCGGCATAAGTCTCCTCTGCGGCTTCCTGGTTGCCTGCCTGCACCTGGTCTCTGATATCTGCCACACTTTCGTGGAAGGTATTGTGATAGGTCTGAATGTCCCGCAAGAGCTGCATAATTTCCGGGTTGTCTATGTCAAATCCGGCCAACCAGCGGCCGAAGTCGCATGCCTGGGGATCCTCTCCCCCTTCAAACTCCTCTCCGGTCAACAGATACCTGCCAATATTATCCATCAATGCATAGTGATCCCCCCTGAAACTTTCCAGTTGGGACAAAAACTCATCCGGATTCAGGATACCTATCTCCTCCAGCTCCCTGGACATTTCCATAAACTCATTGTTGACTTCTGCCCAGGCCTCAAGCGCGGGATAAAAGTTTTCCCAGACACGGGCTTCTTCGTCTGTCTGGGGCAAAGGCTCAAACCTGTCCAGGGCCTGCTGGTAAACTTCCCGGCTCTGGTTAGTATTGTCGTACAGCTGCTGTCTTTCCTCCATGCTCAAATTGGGATTCATCAAAGTGCGCATATGCACCATCGCATTCTCAAGCCCAGAATCCACCTGGCGCAAGTAGTCAATACTCGGCAAGCGCACCTCGCCGATCTCTTCCACGTGTCCGCCCATGTTGTTGGCCCCGCGCCAGCCAAAGAAGCCCACTACCACTACGATAAGGGCTACCAGGGCGAAGCCGCCCATTAGTTTTATCCCCAACTTTAAATTCTTCATGCCTACATCCTCCTGCCTTATTTTTTTCCCTTATCCAAAACCTGCCTAAAACACTCAGGCATCCTTGGTCTGCTCCAGGTCAAGCTCGACAGCCTTCCGGGATTCAGCCCATTCCTTTAGCTTTGCTACATCCAGGATCAGGGCTATGGAGCCGTCCCCCATGATGGTGGCCCCGGATATCTCCTGGATATGCTCGTATACGCGGCTCAGGTTCTTGATCACCGTCTGCTGCTGCCCCAATACTTCGTCCACTACCAGCCCTAACCGGAGATCCCCGGCTTGGGTCACCACCACCTGTTCCAGCCCTGGGATCCGGCCATCAGTTTGGAACCATTCCCGGAGCCGGATATAGGGCACCAGGTCCCCGCGCAGGCTCACGAAGTCCCAGTTCCCTTGCCTGGTTTCCGCGCTCTTCTCCAGTTCCAGGCACTCGTTTACCGCCCCAAGAGGGATAATAAAATGCTGGCTCCCTACCCGGACCTGCAGCCCTTCGATTATGGCCAGGGTCAGGGGCAGGCTGACCCGGACCGTGGAACCCTGCCCTGGAGTGCTGTCCAGTTCCACGCTCCCCCTCAGGGCGGAAACGTTCTGCTTGACCACGTCCATGCCCACGCCCCGCCCCGAGATATCGCTTACCTGACCGGATGTGGAAAAACCGGGCATAAAAATCAGGTTCAAGATTTCCCTGGGGCTTAGCTCTGCCTCCGGCTGAAGCATCCCTTTTTCCAAGGCCTTGGCCCGGATGTGTTCCGGATCCACTCCCTGCCCGTCATCCTCAATCGTGATATGCACGTTGCCCCCGGACTGTTCCGCTCTGAAGGTGATCCTGCCCTGCCTGGGCTTGCCCAGCTTTTCTCTTTCTTCCGGGGTCTCTATGCCGTGGTCGATGCTGTTGCGCAGGATATGCACCAGGGGATCATTCAGCCTCTCGATCACTGTCTTGTCCAGCTCAGTTTCCGCTCCCTGAGTAAAGAGCTCGATTTCCTTGCCCCGCTGCTTGCTCAGGTCTCGGACCACCCTGCGGAATTTGCCGAAGCTGGAACCTATGGGCAGCATCCTGATGCCCAGGGTATTGTCCCTGAGCTCGTTCGAGAGGCGCTCGATCTCCTCGGCAACACCCCTTACGTGCCGTTCATTCCCATCCTCCACCATCCTGGTCAGCTTAGCCTGGGCTATAACCAGCTCCCCTACCAGGTTAACCAGCTCGTCCAGCTTGGCTGCTGGCACGCGCACGCTGGACATGGAGGCCTCTTGGCTGCCCTCCTCCTGCATCTGGCGCAGGGTGGACTGTTCAGCCAGGGCGGATTCCACCTGGGGCTTGCTCACCAACCCAGCCTGGACCAGAAGTTCTCCCAGGCGCTTCTGGGAAGCCAGAACCCCTTCCAGTTCTTGTTGGCTGACGTCCCCGCGCTCAGTGAGGATTTCCCCCAACTTCTTGTAGCCCTGCTCCTGCTCCTGGGCGGGGTCCTGCTCTATGGCCTGGATGGAGAGGTGGCTCTCATCCTCCACAAAGATGAACACGTCCTGGATAGCGTTTTCACCCTGGTCCGTGGTAAGGATAATGTCCCACCAGAGATAACATTTTTCCGGATCCAGGTTTTCCAAAACCGGAACCTCCTCGCTATGGGCGATTATGTATGCCTGGCCCAGCTCCCTTAACTCCTCCAAAAGATGCAAGGGGTTGGTTCCGGTGGCAAAAATATCCCCATCCGGTCTGAAACGGATGCGGTAAAATTGCTTCTTTGCTCCCAAGGATGGCTCATTAAAGGCTACTGGATCCTGAAGCGAGGAGGAATCCTGTTCCCCGGGCAAGATGTTCTTTAAATCCGCCAAAATTTGATCCATTTCCCGCCCTGGGGAACTTTTCGGGTGATGCAGCTGCATCTGGATCTGGTCCTTGCCCTTGAAGGTCAGGTCCAGCAGATCGCTGCTCACCTGCAATTCCCCGCAGCGCACCAAGTCGAATGCGTTCTCCAGCTCATGGGCAAAATCCGCCACCCCCTCGAACCCGAACATGGATCCGGACCCTTTGATGGTGTGCAGGGCCCGGAAAACCCGGTTCACCACGTCCATATCCCGGGGATTCTCGTCCAATTCCAACAGGGCGGACTCCAGTTCCGGGAGCAAGTCGCTGGCTTCTTCCAAAAAGGCCTGCTGCATTCTTTGTCTTTCTGAAGTACTCTCCTGGGACATATTGGCTTTCCTATTTGAGCAGTTTCTGCACCACGGACAGGATCTGGGGAGGCTTGAACGGCTTTACGATCCAGCCCGAAGCCCCGGCTTTCTTGCCTTCCTGCTTCTTTTCATCCTGGGATTCTGTGGTGAGCATTACTATGGGGATGAACTTGTAGTCCGAGTTGCTCCGAACCTGGGTGATCAGGCCTATGCCGTCCAGATTGGGCATATTCAGGTCCGTAATGATCATATCCACAGGACCGCTTAGCTTTTGCAAAGCATCTCGTCCGTCCACCGCTTCCACCACTGAATAGCCAGCTTCCTCCAGGGCGAAGCTGACCATTTGGCGGACGCTGGAAGAATCATCCACGGTCATGATGGTCTTGCTCATGGACATCCACCTCCTTGAATAAACATTCCTCCGGGCTTAAAGCGCAAAGCTGCCCAAAGCCGCCCTTGCGCCAGGTGTCCAGAACCGGGCGGGAAGGGCAGCTGAGCAGGGTTATGCTTTTGTTTTGGGCGACACAGGACTGATGAGCCGCGCAGATAATCTGCATCAATGCCGCATCCGAATGCTCCACTCCGGAAAGATCCAATTCCAGTTGGTCCGCCTCCTCCATGGCCTGCTCCAGGCGCCGGAGCACGTCCCGGGCGTTCTGTACCCCGCAGTCCCCTGTCAGCCTTATTATGCCATTATTGCTTCTTTCCTGGTTATTCCCTTCCATAACACTGCCCTTAAAGACTTACGCCTTCCTTTGATCAAAAAAGTTCCACATTGTCCTCGGATTCCTGGTCCGTGTCCTGCTCCCAGCCCCCGGCATCCTCAGGCTCCTCTTTGTCCCATTCCTCCCCTGTTTTTTCGGTAAAGGCCTGGTAAACCGAGCGCTCGGATTCCATGGTGTAGCTCTCCAGAATATTTCTAAGCCTCTGGGAATATCTTGTCTGGCCCTGTTCCCAGACAAAAGGCTCCGCCTGGGTACAAATATCCCGCAACACTGCCACCCTGTCCTTTAGATCCCTCTCCACCGCGAAGCGCAGATCCAGTTGTCCCTCCAGCGCCTGGGCTATTTCCAAAAATTCCTGGGTTCCTTCTTGCATGGAACGGTACAGGGACTTGGCTTGTTCGTTGGACTGGGAAAGGCGGTCAATAATCCGGCTCCATTCCTGGGACAGCTCTTGTTCCCTGTCCGCTCTGGTACGGGCGTGATCCGCGTGAGCTCCGAAATCCCGGGCCGCGGACACGATCTTTTCCAATACTGAGATCACCCGGGATACAAGACCCTTGGTTTCCTGGGAAAGCCTGTGAATTTCATTGGCCAAGACACCCAAAGTCCTGCCCCTTTCCCCGGTGTGTGCTGCCTTTACACTGGAGTTCAGGGCGATGAGCGCAATTTCTTCCCCTATATCCTCCAGAGTGGACAAGAATTGCTGCATATCCCCCAGCACCCCTACCATGGAGTCCAGGCGCTGTTTTACCTCCTGGAACCTGTCAGAAGCCTGGTTCAGGCCGGAAACCAGGGCCGTGGCATCCCTTTCCAACACCCCCAGGACGCTGTCTCCGCTTTCGGAATCCAGGCCGGTAAAGCCCTGCAGATCTTGCTCCTGCTCCCGAATGAGCTCGTGAATGCGGGACAGGCTCTGCCCCATCCGATCCATGGCCTGGGTGAACCCCTGGTTCGTGGACTCCAGCTGGCGGATTTGCAGAGAACAAACATCCCTGAGCCAGGAGCTTATATCCGAGAAGCTTTCCTGCTGCTCAGCGTTGAGCTCGGTTTGTAAAACCTCCTGGACCTCCTCCAGGCTCTGGATAACGTGCTCCACCTGCTGCCGGGTAATGTCGTGGAACTGCACCGAGGACACTATCTCCCCTATCTCTTTTTTCATCCTATCCGCTCGCTCGGCTACCGAGCTGGATATGCCCTCGGACACCGAACATAAGCGCTTGATTTCGCTACTGCCCTGAGAGACGCGCTCCAACAAGGGCTTTATCTCCTGGTAATGGGTCTTTTGGCTGGTATCCACCTGGGACTGCACCTCCCGTAGCTCCTGGAAAACACCCTGGGCTCTCTCTCCTACCTCTTGGACATACTCCTGGGTCTTTTGGCCCAGGCCCTCCACATCCGAGGCCAGGCCCATGAAATGCCTGCCCTCTTCCCCCAAAGTGGCGCTCTCGATCCGGATGGATATGGCCAGCATCCGGAGACGCTTAAGTATGGGGCGAAAATTGTGGATCTCCTTGTCCAGATGGGTTATATTCCCGGCCAGCCCTTGGCTGCTCTGGATTATGCCTTGCAGCTCCGGGGCTTCTGCATCCTGGAGCATCCTGGATAAGCCCGCATCCAGATCCTCCATGTCCTGTTTCAGGGCCTTGCCTGAAGCCTGTTCCGCCAGTTCCACAGCCACCCGGGACAACTCCCGGGAACGCCTGGAAAGCTCGCTCATCCGGTTCCCGATATCCAGGAACTCCTGTTCCCTGCCTGCAATATCCCGGCTCAACCCGGAAGAGACTTCACCCAGTTTCTGCACCCAGTCCTGCACCGGATAGGCCTGCAACTCGACGCCCGCAGTATAGAACTGCTCCATTTCCTTCATTGAACCGTTCCCGTCAGGATGTTTTCCGTGAATGGGACATTTCAGCCCAGGATGGCTGTCCGCTAGTGGCCGAGCTCATTTGCTCTAACCAGACTCAATCAAGTCCCATGCCAAAACAGACAAAAGATGAACGATCAATTATTATAGGAGGTTATATAGAAAGGATCCAGGACGGACAAAGCGAATGGGCTTGAAATTTCAATCCGGACAGGAAAATTTTCAAGTTAAGCTTGAAAGGAGTGGAACCAAAAGGCACCAATTTGCCAAATGCGGCTGGCGAATTAAGGCCTCACAGTCAAGTGCTACAAGGCCTTATCAGACCTTGCTGCTCAAGGTCCAAACCTGGGCGGGGTTATTGCTTTACTTTTCTTTGTGTTTGCAGCGCTTGATGATCTCGTAAACCCGGGACTGGGAAACACCCGACAACTTGGCCATCTCTTTGACCTTGCCCCTGGCAAGGGTATACAGATCCTGGAAATAGCGCCTCTCTGCTTCTCGGAGCACCTGCTCCTTGAAGCTCTTCCAGTCCGGGATGCTTTCCCCTCCCAAGGGGGAAAACAAGGCATGAAGGATCTCGTCCCTCTCAGGTTCTCTATCCAGGCCCGGTTGAATGCCCGGAGGGCGAGACTCTTCGAGTCTATTCAACTCGGGCAGGGAACACTTCAGTATGGCCACCCGCAAGTGCAGGGGAAGATGCTTCCGGTGCAGCATGGGCTCCTCCCCGGCAGCTGCCACCGCCTGCTCCAGGGCATTCTTTAGCTCGCGCACATTGCCCGGCCAGTGGTAGGCCTGGAAGCTTTCCAGGACCTCGGGATAAACTTCCTTGGGATTCTCCCCGGAATCCTTGCCGATTTGATTCAGGAAATACCGGATCAATTCGGGAATGTCCTGCTTCCTCTCCCGCAAAGGGGGCAAGCGGCACTTCTGCATCCGAATGCGGTACAGGAGATCCGCCCGGAACTTTCCGCACTGTACCATACTTTCCAAGTCCCTGTTGGTGGCGCAGACCAACCTGAACTCGCTGGTCATCTCTTGGGAAGCTCCCACAGGCAAGTATCTCTTCTCTTCCAGCAACCGCAGGAACCTTTTCTGCATTTCCGGGGTCAACTCGCCTATCTCGTCCAAAAAAAGGGTTCCCTTGTGGCTGCGGGCGATAAGACCGGCAAAGTTCTCCACCGCTCCGGTAAAGGCCCCTTTTACATGTCCGAACAAGGTGCTCTCCAATAGGCTAGGGGACAGGGCTGAGCAATCCACTACCACAAAGTTTTCTCTGGCTCTGGGGCTGTTTTGGTGCAAGGCCCGGGCAAAGAGCTCCTTGCCCGTACCGGTTTCTCCGTAAATCATGAAGTTATGATCGCTTGCAGCTGCCTGGGCCAGATCCTGCAGGCTCTTAGTCATGGCCGGACTGGATCCCACAATATCCGGACATTTAAGCAGGCTTTGCCTGGACCTCTTGATCCTGGCATCCCTGTATTCCAGGGCCCTGGCCAGGGTTCGGGTAATTTCCAGGATGGAGGCCGGCTTTTCCAGGAAGTCAAAGGCGCCTTGGCTCAAAGCCAGCTCCGCCCCTTCCGGATCGCCTTTGCCCGTGATTATTATCACCTCGGGAGATGAGGGAAGATCCTGAAGATAGGACAGTATTTCCAAACCGTTCCCATCCGGGAGTTCAAGATCCAGGAACACCGCTTGGAACTCGCTTCTTCCCGCTTGAGAGCGTGCGCTTTGCAGGGAATCCGCGTTAACAGAGAGGTAACCGGAATCCTGCACAGCCCGGCTCAAGACCTGGCATACATCAGGATCGTCGTCCACGATAAGGATATTGGACATGGATCTCCCATAGATACATGAAAACGCACTTTTATTTTGGATTCAAGGTCCTGTTAAAGAGCAAAGTTATCAAAGAAGCCCCGATTACCGCGATCCGAGGAGATTACTCTCCAGCACAGCCAGAAGCTCATCCCTATCCACCGGCTTGGCAATATAGTCGTCCATTCCCGCCTCCAGGAACCTTTCTCGATCCCCGGCCATGGCGTAAGCGGTCAAAGCGATTATGGGAATTCTGGAATTTCGGGATTCTGGTATTGAGGCATACAGGGATTCTGATCCCTCAGTCGCTACATCGCTCAGTCTCTCCCTCGCTACACCGCCCTCTCGCTCTGCGGAGCGAATGCGCCGAGTAGCTTCCACCCCGTCAAGTACTGGCATCTGTATGTCCATGAGCACGCAGTCGTATTGATACCGGTTTAGCTTAGCTAGGGCCTGCTCCCCGTCTCCGGCCACACATACGTGGACTCCGGATTTTTCCAGCAAGCGCCGGATATGAAGTTGTGTCACTTCTTCATCATCCACCAAAAGCACACGGCCCCCCTGCAATCTGGAATATCCCTCCGAGGCATGAACGACTTGCTCCTGTTGCAGGAATTCCGGGATGTTAAAGGGCAGGCTCACGCATACCATGGTCCCTGCCTCTGGTGGGTGGCTTATTAAAGAGATGCTACCGCCGATTAAGTCCACCAGCCTCTTGACCAGGGGCAGCCCCAGACCTGCTCCTTCATACTGCCGAGTATACGGAGACTCGGAATCACTGGCCTGGGTAAATGTCTCAAAAACCAGATCTATTTTATCTTCCGGGACTCCGGGGCCGTTGTCTTCCACCACGAACAGCAAGCGGCACTGCCCTGGTTTGATTCCGGTCAGGCAAGAAACCTGCAGGCTGACCTCACCGTCCCGGGTATATTTCAGGGCATTGCCCACCAGGTTGAACAGAATCTGGGTCAGCCGTATGCCGTCCCCGATCACCTTGCGTGGCACATTATCATCCAGGAACACTTGCAGGGTATTGTTGTTTTCCTGGCAAATCTGACCAAAGATCTCTTTTATGGACTGCTTGACATCATCCAGGCTGATCTCTTCTTCCCTGAAATACATCTTGCCGGCTTCTATCCTGGAAAGATCCAGGATATCGCTTAAGAGGCTGTTTAGGCGCCGGGAGGATTTTTGGGCCATGTTCAGGTATTCCCTCTGTTCCTGGTTCAGGCCTGTAGTTAGCAGCAACTGGTGCATGCCCATGATTCCGTTCAGGGGTGTTCTTATTTCGTGGGACATATTGGCCAGGAACTCGGACTTGGCACGGTTGGCAGCCTCGGCCTGCTCCTTGGCTTTAAGCAACAAGTCCTCTGCCTGCTTGCGGTCGGTAACATCACGTACAAGCCAGATCACTTCTTCTGCTGCTGCTGGAAATATGCGAGCCTCAAACCTGCACTGCCCGGCAGGAACCTCCAGATCATACTCCAGGACCTGTAAAGATCCAGTTGCAAGTGCTTCTTGGATACACTGAAGCATAGCAGTAGCTTCTTCTGGCGGAAAAACATCTGGGATACTTTTCTTTAAAAGATTCTCTTTGGGTTCGGCCAGCTTTGTCTCGGAGGATACATAGACATCTAGGTATCTACCCGCTTTATCTAATCTGAAAATTATGTCCGGTATAAGATCTATAATTGAACGATGCTTTGCCTCGCTCTCCTGCAGAGCCTCCTCTGCTTGCTTGCGATCGGTGATATCGTGCCCTACGGACTGGAAAAATCTCAGTTCACCCTGATCGCTGAAAAAAGCCCGGTTGGTCCAGGAAGACCAGCGCTGCTGGCCGTCCTTGTCAAAATATGAATTCTCGGATGAACGGATAAAATGCTCAGGGGTGAACATGGCCAATTCCTCCTGCACCTGCTTGCGCTCATCCTGGGGCAGTAAGTCGATCCATTTCTTGCCCTTAAGTTCTTCAGGAGCACAGCCCAAGGCTTGGGCCAGGCTTTGGTTAACAAATATAATTGTTGTGTCCGGCAAGAAACGTTCAACAAAATAGGGATGGTCCTCCACCAAATTACGGTATATGGATTCCTGCTCTGCTAGTTCCAAATTCCGTTGCTTCAAATCCTTTTCCGTCTGTTTGCTTTCTGTGATATCAATCAAGGAGGCTATGCTTTGATTGGTTCCGGGAATCATGTCTACATCCAGCAAGGCATGCAGCTCTTCACCGTAGCGATTGATGAAGCGGTGTTCGTATTGGCGGGGTGCTGCAGCCGGGTCCTGGCGCCGCAGAGAGTGGTATTTTTTCATCCAGTCCGCGTCATCTGGATGGGCAAACTCGGTCCAGGATTTTATCCCCTCGACCTCCTCCCTGGAATATCCGGACAGAGTTTCAAACTTGGAATTCACATGCGTAATGGTGGTATCCTCTTCAATAATAAACTTGGCCGCGCCAGAAGTTTCGAATATGGCTCGGTAATAATTCACTGACTGTAGCAGGTACTCTTCGATCTGCTTGCGCTCTGTAATGTCCGTGACAATCCCCTGATAATGAATGACCTTACCGCTTTCATCCCGCACTGCCCTGGCATTTATAGAGGTCCAGATCACGGACCCGTCCCTGCGGCGCATACGGCTTTCGTGGTTGACCACCTCGCCCTGCTCTTCCATAAGGTGCGCGATCTCTTCCCTGTCAGAAGGATAGACATAGAGTTGTGCGGCAATGTCAGTGATGGATTCAACCATTTCCTGCGGTGAATCATGACCCAGCATGCGGGCTAGGCCAGGGTTGGCAGAAAGCAGCCTGCCTTCGGGAGAGGAAGTAAAGATACCTATAGGGACATGGGTAAAGAATTCTTGATATCGTTCTAAGGAGAGGGCTGACTTTCCAGCATCCTGTGCTGAGGAACTTTCTTGGGCCATAAACAACCTCCAAAACAACTTCAAGCATTAAAATATAAAGGCAGAACTCCTGGGTGCCAAATTTTGGAGGGCTGGAACCGAACTACACTCAGGAGATAGAGCGAGCAGGAACAAGCTGCAGCATGATTTCTTTTTGGAAAATATTAAGTGAATGGTTGCTCTTACTGTTGGAATAAAACAAATTTACCCCCAAATCAATGCATTTTTTAAATATGATTAAAATTCTCAACCATCAAGAATTATTAGGTAGGCCCAGGCATTGCATATATAGATTGCTGCAACAATTACATTCAAACATCGTAATTATTCGCCAAATCTTTTTGCGTGTAGAGCCTGTGGCTGGCCTATCCTGAAAAATAACTAACCGGATGTTTCTTGCATCTCATTTTAGATAAATATATTTTTTTGATACATACTTTAATCTAGGTGATCAATCATGTGCCTTCAAACCCGATGGCGCGATTACAGGCCACCAGGACAACCACTTTCTGGCCATACTTGTCATGCAGGGTTTGGATCAGTTCGGCAAAGCGCCCCTTAAGGCTTTTCTTGGCATAAGTGAGTCCGTATTCCAGAGCATGATCATACAGAATCTCGTCAAATGTGATCTTCAGATCTTAACACTGCCTGCCACCCCAGATCCGAACCTGATATGGACCACCGGATTAGTTTGTTCCCAGTCCCAGTTTTCTTCCAGAAACAGCCCCTGAAACAGATCCCTCTTGCCCTGGTAAGCGGCCTTGATGGTGCTTAAAAACAGGCTTTTGCCGAAGCGCCTGGGCCGGGACAGAAAATAGTATTTCCCCTGGGAGGTCACCAGGTGCACAAATCCGGTCTTGTCCACATAATAATATCCTTCCCGGATCAAGTTCTCAAAACTCTGTATTCCTAAAACTGGTGTGAAATCTCTGGCTGCTGGCAGTCTCATCGGGGCTTGACCGGTTAAATACCATGAAAAAGCCCTACTGGAATCAGGATTTAATTGGGTCTTCCATTCAATCGAGGTGGGTAGTGAACTTGCGGGAAACATCTTTAATCCGGCATGACAACTGAACACTACCTCTTGAAAGCTTACATTTGCTCATTTCTCAGCTATATACAATCCTTTTCCAGAAAGATGCACATACTGCATAAAAACGTGCATAAAGTGCTGCGTGATGCAATACACTGAACATGCTTTTAACGCATCTTGTTTTACAAAGGTTTTTAGCTGACAATAGACACTTTAACTAATAAACAATGGACATATACTTTTACATTTGCCATGTTTATAATTTATTTTTTAAATCATCTTTACTAGAATGCATCTTAAATTTGTATATTATAATTATTTATATAACACAATCGATATTTATAAAAGATTAATAATCTATAGAAAACTCTAAATCAATATTTCAAATCTTTAAAAATGTCTTAAAAAAAGTATTGACTTTTGATTTATTTTCATTATTTAAATAATTATGGAAATAGTAAAATTTATATTGGCGTGTTGTTAAAAAGATATTTACACAACAATAAGCAAAAAAGGAGAAAATTATATGAAAGAAGAAAAATTTGTAATAACTAACTCAAGCAAAGCTTGGCTTGCAGGAATGTTCGGCATACCATTAATAATTCTAGGGGTGGTAATCTATATAGTACACTTTATGTAACAAGCTAGCTTTATTGCGGAAATGTTCTTTTGTAAGGGAGTGCTTTCTTCGGCACTCCTTTTTTTATGCCTTACAGATTGTATTAGTGCATTACTCATATGGATCTTCGACTTTAGCCGTGAATTTTGTACAAATTCACTCATTAATGTCCATGAACCGTAACAGTTTAGCCGATTGCGGACAGGGACAGTCCAATCCTAATGCAATCTACTAAACTGTTACAGAATTAAATATATTTTTACAATAAAGAGCAAGAAGCAAAAATATGCAACATAACCCAACTCGCAACATAACGTGCCATACTCCTCGCAATACTTCTTTGCAGAATACAAAAGAATGTTATTAGTTGCAATTTCAACCTATTGAAAGAGTTTGTTCTTATGCAACTAGCCGGGAACTGTACTCTTTTGCCACCCTGTAGACCGCATGTTTGGGAACCTTGAACCGCCTGGGGAATTCAGCCTGGGGAATCTCCTGTACGAACCCCAAGTTCTTGATTTGCATCAGATCATGCAGAGGAGGAAAAAATTCCTGTAATCTCTCTGACTGGCAGGGCTTCAATCCCATCTGCCAAGGGATAAGCCTGTGGGGTACGGCAAGCTACTATAGCCTTAGCCTTACCCTGCAAGTGCCTGGAGAAGGACTTTAGCCCCCGAATATCTTTTCCACCCGGTCTTTCACTCAGTTTGCATTCGATGGCCATAACCTGTCCGGCATATTCTATAATCAGGTCCACTTCTTCCCCTGACCTGGTCCTCCAGAACCAGACCCTGGGCTGTTTGCCTCTTGCTCTGAGTTGCTTCAAATATTCGAGAAGGACGTAATTTTCCCAGAGCTGTCCGGCAAAAGGGCTTTGCAATAGGCTAGCTGGCGAGTCAAAGCCCAGCAGAAAGCCAGCTACTCCTGTGTCCGTGAAGTAAAGCTTTGGGGATTTGCTCAGCCTTTTGCCCAGGCTACGGTAAAAAGGTTCAAGCAAAAAAATCTGGCCAGAAGTCTCTAGAACCGATATCCAGTTCTTGGCTGTATTGGGACTAATGCCCACATCCCGGGCCAGATCGGACAAGGACAGCAATTGACCAACCCTGAGGGCGCAGGCGCGCAGAAAACGGTCAAAATCCCTGAGATTGCCTACATTGAGGATGTTGCGCACATCGCGTTCCAAGTAGGTGGCTACATAGGAAGTAAACCAAAATTCTGGGGTAAGCTCAGGTCTGGCATAAAGCTCCGGCATCCCCCCTTTCCAGATAAAATCATCCTCGTGCAAAGCCCCATGGACAGTAAGCAGCTCCGCTCTGGACAAACCAAGCATATTCATGACCGCGCATCTTCCGGCCAGGCTTTCGGAAATGGTGTGCATGAGCTGAAAATGCTGCGATCCGGTCAAAAGGAACCTGCCAGGCCTTCGATCCGAGTCAATCGCGAATTTAAGGTATCTGAACAGGGATGGAGCGTATTGCACCTCATCGATAATCAAAAAATCACCATGGTCATGGAGGAACTTTTCCGGGTTTTTTTCAGCCTGATCTGCGTTGTAGGGAAGATCCAAGGAGACATAGGCATAATCAGGGAAAACCTGAAGCAGGGTGGAAGTTTTCCCCACCTGCCTAGGTCCGGTCAAGACCAGGGCAGGGAGTTCCCCAGCCAATTTTTGTAGTGTTTTTTCATATATTCTTGTTATCCACATGCAACTATTTTGCAGTTATGATGCAAAATTGTCAAGAAAGAAACAACAAACTTTATCACCCCAAAAGCCACCTTGATTTTTCAGACCGAGGGAACGTATCCGGAAAATGGATTCTCGTTTCAGGCCTGACGCGCCATCCCAGTAACGCATACGACAAACTTCAATTGAAGACCACCTTCAAAAGGAACGTGCCAAAGTATACCGCCATACAACCATAAAAAACAGCATCTTCAAATTCACACTCACTACATCTTCACAACCCATCTCTTTTGACTTCAACCACAAAAAATGTAAATCGCGATTGACATTTTTATGAAACAAGTGTCAATTACGGTAGACAGAAACTTGGAGGTGCAAATGGAATCCTGGTTTGAAGAACAAGAGGCACGATTAAGGAGCCTGCCGTCTACAAAAAGGTACCTATACGAAAAAATCGACTGGTCCGCCAGATGTCTTGGTATTCTTGGGGCCCGGGGCACAGGCAAAACCACTCTGATGCTCCAGCATCTTTTGAGTGCTTATCAGGGAGCAGGAAGAATGCTTTACGTCTCCATCGATCATCCCCGGTTCCAGCCCCTGTCCCTGCATGACTTCGGCAGAGAATTCCACGCATACGGCGGCCGTGTCCTGATCCTGGACGAGGTCCACAAATATCCCGAGTGGCCGGGTCATATCAAAACCCTGTATGATTCATGCCCGGATCTGAAGATCATTTTTTCCGGGTCAAGCGCTTTACAAATGCAGGATCTGGACGTCGACCTCAGCAGGCGTGCGGTTATGTACCACCTTCCAGGCCTTTCCTTTCGGGAATTTCTTCTCTTTGAGCTGGACAAGCACTTCCCCGCTCTCACGCTCAACGATATCCTCCAGGATCATGCCGCACATGCACGAAAGGTCAACACCAGCATCCGACCGCTGGAACATTTCCACAACTACTTGCGGTATGGGTATTATCCGTTCTTCTTGGAAGGAAAGGATACCTATCCCCTAAAACTGGCCAATGTGATCAACCACGTGCTGGAAACCGATCTACCCCAGTCCCGGCGTATTGACCTGCGCCAGATTAGTAAGCTGAAGAAGCTTCTGACATTTCTTGCCCTGACTCCTCCTGCACAGGTCAACATCCAGAAACTGTCCGCCAGTACAGAAATCTCCAGGCCCAAAATCTATGAATACCTTGCAAGCCTGTATCAGGCCAGACTCTTAAACCCGGTTTCAAAGGGCAAAAGCGGCTACAAAATCCTTTCCAAGCCGGACAAGCTCTACCTGGAAAATCCCAACCTTGCCCACACTTTAACTGAGCAGATAAACACCGGTGTCTTGCGGGAGACATTTTTTGTAAATCAACTGCTAAACGCCTGCACTCACCACCCCCTTGAGTCCGGACAGCCCCTCCGGAGTGCGGAAAGGGGCGACTTTCTGGTAAATGGAGAGCTCACTTTCGAAATCGGTGGAAAAAGCAAGTCAGACCAGCAAATACGAGACGTGAAAAATGCCTTTATCGCAGCCGACGAAATTGAAGCAGGCTTCGCCTCAAAAATTCCCCTCTGGCTCTTTGGCTTCCTATACTAACTCTCACCTGAGGCGCAGAGGATAAGCCTATCTGCCCTAGTGACCTACCCCATATCCACGGAACCGGTTATACCAGCTTGTATTCTTTTTTCAGGATACTGGTAATCTTGTATATCTCTTTAGAAAATCAAAGAGTTATGCAGAAATGTTTGTTGAGCTAAACCTGCTTGGAGACTTCTTGCGGATGCATCTGTCCAGGGGTTGAGCCATGTCAGGGGTGACATCGTTTTCCTCAGCAAAATCTTTCCAGGCTTGACTGACGAAAATGATGATACCCCTTTCGTCTAGCAGGGCAATGTTGTCAGAAAGCCCATCCAAGACGGACTGAGCCAAGCTGAAGGCATCTTGCTGTTTTTTCTCGAAGCTCTTTTTTTCAGAGATGTCGATTACAAAACCCTGGTAGTAGAGAGTGTTATCATCCTGATCCCGCACAGCATGAGCATTCTTCAAGCTCCACAATGTAGAGCCGTCTTTGCGCAGCAGGCGGCATTAATAATTGTGTACCTCTCCGTGCTCACTCAAGAGACGCAGCAGTTCCTGTCTTTCAGCAGGATCCAGGTAAAGCTGGCCAGAAAGGTCACTAGTGCTCTCTACAAGCTCCTGGGGGGAGTCAAAGCCAAGCATGCGGGCCATGGCTGGATTGGCTGACAGTAGTCTACCTTCAGGCTCAGAATTGAAGAACCCGATGGGTGCGTTTTTGAGGATCTCAAGACATTCTTGGGGATCTTCCTGAACCAAGAGGCCAGAGTCTTTGAATGTGGACGGAACGCCAGACATATCTCCTCCCTTGAAAGAGGTTTAAGGTGGGGTTCAATGGGGATTTTGATCTGCATGGAAACAGGTTGGGGTGACGCAGAAAAAAAATTGAGAGCCAAGCCTAAACTTTTCATTAATAACAATTATTTTATGTAATTCTAAGCACTCATACTTACATGCTTGCCTTATCATACTTGTTTTCTCAAGAACAACTTTAACACTGACAACTATTCACTGGAGCTTTAGGTGAATAATTACTCTGGAATTAGCCCTGAGAGGATCTCAATCCTCGCCGATATGCACTCGCAAATAAAGATCGCCCGGTTGCTCTCCCGGGCCGCCTTCCAGGCCCTTCCCTCTTACCCGAAGGACCGTGCCCTCCCTAGTGCCCGGCGGGACCTTGACTTCCAACTTCACACGCCTATCTCCCCTGGTATAGGCCAGGTTCAGCTCCGTTCCTAACTGGGCTTCTTCCGGAGCAATGGTTACGTTGTAGCGCAGATCCTTTTCCTGTTTTTGCTCGAGACTATTTTGTTCTGGAGCCCTTTTCCCGGATTCCAGGAAGAAATCCCGTACCTTGCGACTGAGTTTTTTGAAAAAGCCTTCCTCGGATTTTTGGGGCTTCACCCGGTCCAAATCCAGATAACGCTCTTCGTCTCCCAACCTAGGGCCGCCAAATGTCTGGTAGCTTCTGACGCCTCCAGAGGTAAAGATGAACAAACCTCCAGTGAAACGCCCCCCTCCGCCTCCGGGAAAAAACATATTGTTCATGAATTCGCGATCGAAACGCACTCCATGCCTTGCGAATTCCCTTTCCATTTCCCGAAATATTCTGCTGGTTTCAGGATTGT
>CAZNYT010000029.1:0-24643 GCA_964577315.1 uncultured Desulfovibrionales bacterium | reverse complement strand
TTACTTTAAACCCTATTAACTGTCAACAATAAATTGATAACTAAGTAAGTTTTTTAAAAAAGTATTTTTTGGGCTAATCCGTTACCTATACCCAATAGATATTTTGGCCTCGTTTGTCAACAAAAAACTGAAAGGATTTTTAAGCTACCAAATAGAAGGGCAGCCCCTGTTTCAGGACTACACTTTGCTGCTTCTACTGAGCATTTGCTCTTTTCAGGGCATCAATGCGCTGTTCTATTGGAGGATGACTCATGAAAAGAAGCCTCCACCCATAATTGCCGGTCTTGCCGTTAATCCCGAAGGAAGACATTTGATCCGGCAAGGGCTCCTGGATACTTTTTTGCAAAGTCTCCAAGGCAGCAACCATCTTCCCGGTGCCTGCAAGCTGGGCTCCGCCTACATCTGCCCGGAATTCCCGTTGCCTGCTAAACCACATGACTATAGTACTGGCCAGAATCCCAAAAACAATCTGTGCCACGATGGTAGTCAAAAAGAAACCCAAACCATGTCCCTCTTCATTCTTCAAGATTACCCGGTCCACAAAATGTCCCACAACCCGGGACAAAAAGATCACGAACGTGTTAACCACTCCCTGAATCAGGGTCAGGGTAACCATGTCCCCGTTTGCCACATGACTCATTTCGTGCCCTAGAACCGCCTCCACCTCATCCTTGTTCATATTTCTTAAAAGACCAGTGCTAACAGCCACTAAAGCAGAGTCCTTTTTCATGCCCGTAGCAAAGGCATTGGGGGCTGAAGAATCGAATATGGCCACCTCAGGCATAGCAACACCCACTCGGGCAGCTTGACGCCTAACGGTCTGCAAAAGCCAGTTTTCAGTCTCGTTGGAGGGTTTTTCAATAACTTTGGCCCCAGTCAAACGTTTAGCCATCCATTTGGATATTGCCAGGGAAATAAATGACCCTCCAAAACCCAAAATGGCAGCGAATATCAAGAGATGGCCCAAGTTCAGACCTGTGCCTGTTTCGTCCAGGTATCGATTAACCCCCAATATACTGGTAATAATGAACAGAACCACCAAAATAGCTATATTGGTACCAATAAACAGGAGAGTCCTTTTCATAGCTGCCTAATCCTCCCTTTCAAGAATTATCCAAATCAAAATTGTTGCTAGAAAGATTATTATTAACTACATGTATGTTGTTGTCAATATGCTGGAATCCCTCAAGTTTGCTTAAAACCTGGGTTTTGCCTTATAAATACAGAATTCAAAACGATAAGAAATCCTTTTAAACCCAAGATCATGACTATATTAAACCCGAGCATCCGGAGGATCCTATGTTAAACCGCAATCAGGGACTAGAGCTATTAAATCAAAATATACAGGAGGACAACTTGATCAAGCATTGTCTGGCCACGGAAGCGGTCATGCGCAGATTGGCCCATGAATTCGGCGCTAACCAGGAAATATGGTCCTTGACCGGGCTGTTGCATGATCTGGACTACTCCTTGACCCAGGAGGAACCTTCCAGGCACGGAATACAAAGCGCCTCTATGCTGCAAGACAAGCTCCCCCCAGAAGCAGTCCAGGCCATAAAAAGACATGCCGCAGAACTCAACCAGGCAGAGTCCCCCTCTACTACCCTGGATTATGCCCTGCGCTGCTCGGAAACCGTGACCGGACTGATTATGGCTGCCGCTCTGGTCAGGCCGGACAGGCTAGCTGGTATGACCGCCAAGAGCCTTAAGAAAAAGATGAAGGACAAGGCTTTTGCTGCTGCCGTTAACAGGGATTTGATTAAGGAACACGAAAAATTGGGTCTGGACCAAAATCAATTCTTAAGTATAGCCATAGAAGCTATGCAGGAAGTGGCTTCAGATATTGGACTGGATCATTCTAGCAGGCTATCTTGGGATGAATAAATCTCGTCAAGGATTTCCCTGCCTCCAGCAGCAAGTACTTCCCGGGCGAGTTGAGCACCTAAATCACGGGCATAATCAGGATTACCGGATCGGCTTTTGTTTACCAGCCTATCTCCCTTAAGGTCGCAAACCAAGCCGGTTACCTGGAGCTCGCTGTTTTTTAGGCTGCAGTAACAGGCTATGGGAACCTGGCACCCCCCTTCAAGCTCCGCCAAAAAAGACCTTTCGCAACTCACACATACCCTGGTATTGTAATCATCCATAAAAGCCAAAAAATCTTCCAGATCATCTCTGTCCTTTCGGTATTCGATACCCAGGGCCCCTTGCCCCACAGCCGGCAAGAAATCCGGGGGAACAAGCTCTGTGGCGTGGGTTGCCTGCAGGCCCAGCCTGTACATCCCGGCTGCTGCTACAATAATGGCATCATAGAGTCCCTGTTCCATCTTTTTAAGCCGGGTATCCAAGTTTCCCCGCAACATCTCAATCCTTAAATCCGGCCTCAAATGCATTAGTTGAGCCTGTCTCCTGAGGCTAGAGGTCCCGATCCTGGAGCTTTCAGGCAAAGAATCCAGATCCGGGTAAAAAGGTGACAACAAAAGATCAAACCTGGATTCCCTTGGAGGCATAACCCCTAACTTAAGCCCGTCCGGCAATTCTGCAGGAACATCTTTCATGCTGTGTACTGCAATGTCCGCACTGCCGTCCAAGAGTGCTTCCTCTATTTCCTTGACGAACAAACCCTTGCCACCCACCTTGGCCAAGGGCACGTCCTGAATTTTATCCCCGGATGTCTTGATTTTCTGGAATTCCACTTCTAAATCCGGGTAATGCTTGGTAAGCAGATTCCCGATATGTTCTGCCTGCCACATAGCCAACTTGCTGCCTCGGGTGGCGATGGTGATCTTATTCATAGCTGTCATGTTCTTTATGGGTCTAAATCATTCATCATCCGGCCAAGCCGCAATCTCTTCCCTTAAAGGCAAAGACGTTTTATAGCCCAGGGCATCCACGCGAACAAAAGTAATTTTGTTGGCGAACACCATTTTTTCCTGTGAAGCCCCCGGCGCATCGGAAAACACGGTGACATCATAGGTTACAGAGGTCTTGCGCTGGTGGGAAAATTCGATGTTAAAGCGCAGAATAGCCCCATTAGGGACCTGTTCGGCAAACCTGATCTCATTCATGGCTACAGTGACCAATTTACATCCCCGGTATTCCTTGCTAGCAGCCATCCAGGCAAACTCGTCCACCCACTTAAGCATCACCCCGCCGAATAAAAAACCATGGTGATTCAAGTGTTCTGGACGTACCAGGGTATAATTGTTCATGTCTTGCCTGCGCTACTTGAATTTAATGTCTATTTATGTTCCGCACCCTTAAGCAGTCCCAGGCATCCAGCCAGCATCATGTCTCCCCCGGGACAAAGAAACTCCGCGTCAAAATCTTGAAGAAGGCCGCGCCTGGGTCCGAGCACAAAAGTGGGCCCGAAATCCTGGCTACTAGCTTCTTCCAGAACAAGACATCCGTGACCGTTGTCCTCAAATATCTGTTCATTGCTTAAGCTGGCTGATTTGAACAAGTTTAGCTGCTTCCAGAGTTTTTGTCCATTCAAAAGACCGGTATGGTGCTCGTATATCCCTAAAACCCGCCCTTGGTATACCAAAAAAGCAATAGTATGGCTATTTCCCACGTTGACCACGCAAATACCCTGTTTATGGCTTAATTCCTCCACCTGGGAAACATACAGCCCCCCCAGCAGCGCGGAAGCCCCGGTATCACATACCATCCCGGTCCCTATGCTCTGTTTGAGACTTATCAATCTGGTCATTTCCTCGGGAGGATCCTGGAATATCAACCCTGACAGCCGACCCTGACTTTGGACCAAGAACTTTTCCCATATCTGGAAACGACCTAAACGATTGCTGCTGCGAGGATGAAAACCGTGATCCTGTACACTGGCCAGAACAACCTCCGGGTACTCCAATCCAACCTGGGCCAAATAGCCTTGCCAGAAACCAGGATCGAAGTCTGTCAAATACACCGGAGCGTAACCCGAGGGGGAACTAGTTACTATTTCAACTCCCATATCCCGGACTTTGTCCATGGAATCGGACAAAGCGTATGCTGCATCCGGATGAACCGCGGCTTTAAGACCGCTCCCCAAGTGCTGCTTCAAGGCCCGTCCAAAACCGCCGCCCATATTATTGCCGTAAAGAAAAATATCTTTTCCCTTTTGGGAAAGGTTATATATTCTTTGGGCCACTAGTTTGGCCGGAGAGGGAAGAATAAATTTGGGACAGTTCTCCAGTTCCTCTCCAGGAAAAAAGTAAAGCACATCCTGGGTGCCGCTTCCTATATCCAGACAAAGAGTGGGTTGCTGCATATAATACCGCTTTTTTTAATTTCCGGTTATTCTGCCCCCTAATAAAAAAGGCAGGTAAATACCTGCCTTTTTTGTCCCGGGTTTGTCCAGCATTAATTATTGGGTTTTCAGGATCAATTGTTCATTATCCGCATCTATCAAGACTTTTTGTCCATCCATGAGATTGCCCGCGATTATATCCTTGGCTAGCGGGGTTTCTACATTCTGTTGCAGATACCTGCGCAAAGGCCTTGCACCGTAAACCGGGTCATAAGCCTCCCGGGCGATAAATTCCCGGGCAGGTTCGCTTAGTTCCAGCTGGATTTTGCGATCCGTCAGCCTATTGCGTACCTGTTGCAACATCAGCTCGATTATCTGCTTTATTTCTTCCTGAATCAAGGGTTTGAACAAAACTATCTCATCCAGGCGATTCAAGAATTCTGGACGGAAATGGGTCTTAACCGTCTGCATCACCTGGTCCCGGACATTCTCTCTCAACTGCCCGTCCGGGGTAATTCCTTCCAGAAGATACTGTGACCCTAAGTTGGATGTCATTATGATAACCGTGTTCTTGAAATCCACGGTACGGCCGTGGCTGTCGGTTAAACGTCCATCCTCCATGATCTGGAGAAGAACGTTAAAGACATCAGCGTGAGCCTTTTCCACTTCATCCAAAAGTATTACGCTATACGGTTTTCTGCGCACGGCCTCTGTCAGCTGCCCTCCTTCTTCGAATCCCACATATCCTGGAGGTGCTCCGATCATGCGCGCCACGGTATGTTTTTCCATGTACTCGGACATATCCAGGCGGATCATGTTTTCCACGGTATCAAACAGGGTCAGGGCCAGGGTTTTGGTCAATTCAGTCTTGCCCACCCCTGTAGGTCCCAGGAATAGAAAGGAACCAATAGGCCGATCAGGATCCTTGAGACCGGATCTAGCCCGAAGCACGGCATCGGATACGGCATTTACAGCCTCGTCCTGGCCAACTACCCGCTCATGGAGTATCTCGGAAAGCTTCAATAGCTTTTCCCTTTCTCCTTCCATAAGCTTGGTTACCGGAATGCCGGTCCATTTGGATATGATCTCGGCCACATCGTCAGGGCCGACTTCTTCCTTGAGCATGGAGTCTCCTCCACCTTGTTCCTCAGTGAGCCTGGCCTCTTTTTCAGCCAACTCCCTTTCCAGCTGATGGAGCTTTCCATACTTGAGCTCTGCTGCCTTGTTCAAATCATATACTCTCTCGGCGTTCTCTATTTCGTGCTTGGTTCGCTCTATTTCCTCCTTGAGGGAACGTACAGAATTGATAGCCTCTTTTTCGCGCTCCCATCTAGCCCTTAAGTTATTTTGTTCCTGTCTCAGCTCTTCCAGTTCCTCTCCCAACTTGTTCAATCTCTCCTTGGAAGCCTCGTCCTTTTCTCTTTTCAAGGCCTCCTGCTCTATTTCCAGCTGCATTATCTTGCGGTTTATCTCGTCCAGTTCCGCTGGGAGGGAATCAATCTCGCTTTTGATCTTGGCAGCAGCCTCGTCTATCAAGTCAATGGCCTTATCCGGCAAGAACCTGTCCGAGATGTATCTATGGGACAAGGTGGCAGCGGATACCAAGGAGCTATCGCTTATGCGCACTCCGTGATGCACCTCGAAACGATCCTTTAATCCGCGCAGTATGGATATGGTATCTTCAACAGTGGGCTCATCCACGATCACCGGCTGGAACCTGCGCTCCAGGGCCGCGTCCTTTTCGATGTTCTTGCGGTACTCCTCTATGGTGGTAGCACCAATACAATGCAGTTCCCCTCTGGCCAGCATGGGCTTCAATAGATTTCCGGCGTCCATGGACCCTTCGGTTTTGCCGGCACCCACAATGGTGTGAATCTCGTCAATGAACAACAATATCCTGCCTTCTGATTGCTGCACCTCCTTGAGCACTGCTTTAAGGCGTTCTTCGAACTCACCTCTATACTTGGCTCCAGCAACGAGTGCGCCCATGTCCAGGGCAAAAATGGTTTTATCCCTGAGACCTTCGGGCACGTCCCGGTTGAGAATACGTTGAGCCAGCCCCTCGGCTATTGCAGTTTTGCCCACGCCGGCTTCACCTATCAGGACTGGATTGTTCTTGGTTCTCCGGGAAAGTATCCTGATGCAGCGCCGAATCTCGTTGTCCCTGCCTATAACCGGGTCCAGCTTGCCTTCCTGGGCTTCTTCCACCAGATCCCGCCCATATTTTTTCAATGCATCATAGGTCTCCTCAGGTGAGGCGGAAGTAACTCGCTGGTTACCGCGTATTTCAGTCAAAGAGGACAGGATTTTGTTTTTGTCCAACTTGAAATCCCGGATTATTTTGCCTGCCCCGGTGGATGGGGATTCATCCACTATGGCCAAAAGCATATGCTCTACGCTTACGTACTCGTCCTGCATGTTCTTGGCCAGATCCTGGGCCCTGAGCAGAGCAGAATTCAATCTCTGGGTGACGTATATTTGCCCTGGCTGGGCTCCGGGTCCGCTTACCCGGGGCAGCTTTTCCAACTGTTTATCCAGGTCCGAGCTCAAGGCACTGCTGTCATATCCGGCCTGCTGCAATATCCTGGGCGCCAGGCCATTTTCCTGTTCCAGCAAGGACTTGAACAAATGCTCTACATCCACTTGCTGGTGACCCAGGCGTATAGCAATTTCCTGCGCCGAGGATATAGCTTCCTGTGATTTTTGCGTGAATTTATTTAAATCCATAATGTTCCTCCGTTAATACACTAGTCTTCTTAACTGATCTATTTCTTTTTCCATAAGCTCAATACGTTCCAATAGATCTACTATGATTGTTCCACCAATGGTGGGCAATTCAAAATCGCGGCAGATACGCTCCAGTTTTTGTACCCTAAGAGTTTCTTTTTCGGGAAAATGATAGTTCTCCGAAGAGGTTTGGACCGTTTGCACCCACCCCATCTCTACCAACTCGGCCAGTCTTTCAGGGGATACGCCGGTGCGTTCAACGAATTGAGACCAATACATCAGATTGGACTTGATCATGGTGGTCTCTTGCCTTTTATTCAAACTATAGGACATGCTCTCCTCCATGATGCATCTGCAAAAAGTCGAGAAATAAATAATTCAGGAACAAGTTAGCTTCATAACTCTTTGTTTTTACTGACTCCTGACCCCTGTTTCCTGACTCCTGCGAGTGCAAAACAGACTTTTTGCACTCGCATCCTCCATGGAATCTGGTTATCTTCTGGGATTAAAGCCTGATACTTCCGAGAGTTGTTGCCACAGTTTCTTCTCTTCTTCAGACATTTTCTTGGGTGTTTTGATCACGATCCTGGCAAATTGATCTCCCTTGGTTGCTCCCCGTCCCAAGCCTTTGCCCTTGAGACGCAACTTCTGACCGCTGCTGACACCAGCAGGAATATTCATTTCCACATCCCCTTCCAAAGTAGGCACCCGAACCTTGGATCCCAGGGCTGCTTCCCAGGGAGCCAAGGGGAGATCGTATATTATATTGTTCCCATCTACCTTGAATTTGGGATGAGGAGCTATTTTAACCTTTAGATACAGGTCACCTGCAGTTCCTGGACCTCGCCCAGATGATCCCTGTCCGGACAGCCTTATCTTACTTCCATCCTTGATTCCGGGTGGGATATTCACGCTCAGGGTCTTGTTCTGCATCCGGGGCATCCCATCAGGGCCGGGCACCTGTTCCTGCAAAGTAATGCTTTTCTGGCCACCCTGATAGGCCTCTTCCAGGGTCAGCTCCAATGTGGCCTCTGAATCCTGACCCTTGGAAGCGAAACCGGCCTGGGAGAAAGGATCTCCTCTGAACTCCCTAAACTGGGATCCGCCGAAATCCTGACCTCTTCCTCCAAAATTCCTGAAGATGGACTCAAAAAAATCGCTGAATCCACCCATGCCGCCCATATCAAAACCGCGCCCAGGATCGCCCCGGAATTCAAAGTGCACATTTTCGTAACCAGGCGGTGGCTGAAAGTTCTGACCGTGCTGCCAATCAGCACCCAGTGCATCATAATGTTTCCTTTTTTCAGGATCCTTTAGCACTTCGTAAGCTTCATTAATTTCCTTGAACTTCTCTTCTGCAGAAGAATCATTTGGATTCAAATCCGGATGATATTTTCTGGCCAATTTCTTATAAGCCTTATGTATCTCATCTTGGCTGGCTTTATTGTCCACGCCCAATATTTTATAATAGTCCTTGTATTCCATAATCCCGCAACTCCTGCCTGAGAAAAATTTTAATCATAACGATCTTTGTGGAATTGTTCTTTGCAAGTAACCACCACAAGTAATTACTGCTTATCTAAAAAGCTGAGTATCCAAACAACACCCTGACATTACTACTTAAGTCTATTAAAATGTTAGTCAAGTTGCCTTTCTTGGAACCAAAAAAGGCCAAAATCCGTAAGGATCTTGGCCTTTAAGCAAAAGCACCACTCTATAAAAACAATTATAAATCGGGTTATAAGTTTGTAAATCTATTTTTTTAAAAAAATATCAATTTGTTATCCTCTACTTTTGACTGGATCTGGCAATGATCTCTTGGGCCACTTTTCTACCCGACATCAACATTCCTCCAAACACCGGTCCCATTCTAAAGGAACCGAATGTGGCATTGGCGGACATCCCGCACACATAAACCCCAGGGAAAGCCTCCCTGGTATTTTCCAAAGTATCTTGTTCTGCCTTTTCGGCCCACATGGATTTTTCTCCTTCCAATTTACCGGAAGGAGTATTCAAGCGGATATCGCTTTTGCGGTCAAGCACGTGCATAATCTCCATGGGGTGTCCTGTGGCCTCCACCACATAATTGGCCCGCAAGGTAAGCGGGTCCACATGCAGTCCTGCGCTCTCTACTGCTGACCAGTTGATCACAAGCCCCTCTACCCGGTTTTCCCGGACAAGGACGTCCTCTATGCAAATCAGGTTGAAAAACTTGGCTCCTGCTTTTGATGCCTTAGATCCCAAAGTACAAACCGTTTCCACGGAATCTGCGGTAAAATACCCCGGGGTATACTCCGCGGTAGAAACTCCCAATTCATCCAGGATCTCCTTGGCTTCGCTCTGAACCACTATCTCGTTGTACATCATTCCCCCACCCCACATACCTCCACCTGGAGCCAGGTTACGCTCGAAAACAGCCACCTTTTTACCGGCACGAGCCAGATAATACGCAGCTATCATACCGGAGGGGCCTGCTCCGCTAACCGCTACATCCAATTCCATGCAATCCATCAACTTTTGGGTATAGGTATCAATAATTGCCCGGGAAATAACGATCTCATCCAATGACATTTCCTGCCTCCTAAGAATTTGTTTTACTGGTTAAAAGCAAAAAAAAGGGCTGTTCCTGGTTTATGGAAACAGCCCCGTTAAAACTAACCCCTAAATATTTTTAGACTAGAGACAAACTAGTTTTATCAAAGCCGCTTCCCTTCGCCGGTATTATCCGGATCAGGTTCCAAGGGTCTTCCGAGAGTCCCGGAATCTCAGGCCAAAGCCTCCCCTAGCGAGCCAACTTCACTCCTTGGTGCGAACAAAAATAAAGAGCA
Source organism: uncultured Desulfovibrionales bacterium (assembly GCA_964577315.1). Lineage (GTDB taxonomy): Bacteria > Desulfobacterota > Desulfovibrionia > Desulfovibrionales > Desulfonatronovibrionaceae > Desulfonatronospira. The sequence goes on along the minus strand of CAZNYT010000029.1, from coordinate 14,842 downwards.
ACTTGGTAAGTTTTAGATGAACTGTGTCAAAATGCAAGCATTTTTTTATACAGCAAACCTCTATTGAATACCCGCCTATTAAAGGATTCTATACCCGGTTGCCAAACAATCAGAGATTTTCCAACATCTTACTCGACAATAAGTTGGACCGGAATCATCTCTCCAGGTTCTGCGCTGCGAATTCCCAGTTGATTATTCTGTCCAGAACCGCTTGAACATAATCCAAGCGCCGATTTTGATAATCCAGGTAGTATGCGTGCTCCCAGACATCAATGGTTAGCAATGGATTTAAGTTTTGAGTCAAGGGTAGCTCGGCATTAGGGGTTTTGACAGCCTTTATCTGCTTTCCGTCCTGTACAAGCCAAGCCCAACCACTGCCGAACTGGGTGGTAGCCGCAGCAACTAGTTCTTTTTTACAGGCCTCCAAAGAACCAAAAGAAGCCTCGATCCTCTGTTTAAGCTCCCCAGATGGTTCCCCTCCCCCGTTGGGAGTCAGGCTGTGCCAATAAAAAGTATGGTTCCAGACTTGGGCGGCATTATTGAATATCCCGGTTTTTTCCGCCTGTCCATGAGTCTCTGAAATAATCTGTTCCAATGTTTTGTTTTCCAGCTCAGTCCCGGCAATAAATTTATTAAGGTTGTCTACATAGGTCTGGTGGTGTTTACCGTAATGAAATCCTATGGTTTGAGCCGAAATAACCGGTTCCAATGCATCCCGGGAATAAGGCAATTCCGGCAAAACATGAGCAGTTCCGGATTTTTCATTTTCCATGCTAGCCATGATCTCCTCCAAAAACCAAAAGTTTTTTTATTCCAATTGATACCAACCTCTTTGCTCCCCTCCGAGTTGAAGAACGAAATAGAGAACAACAACCACAAGCACAAAAACCAGTGCCTGCAGCCCAACTCCCAAGTATATATACAACACCGCCTGAAGCAGGCTGATACACAATAGCCCCCAAAAAGCCCACTTTTTCCATAGAAACAAGGCAATGCCAAAAACCACGTTTGCCGCTCCAGCCAGCAACAAAACGACAAAAACCCATTCCGGGGCTTCAGGAAAGATCTCCCTTATCTCGTCTTGCAGGATATAATGCCTGAGAGCTTCCAAAAAGTTGGCCCCAATGACCAGAACCAACCAGAGGGTCAATAGGCCGTGGCGTTTTCTCTCTTGCATCAGCGTTCTTCTCCAGAGATTACCAAGTGGATAATGTCCAGTTGCACCTTTATACCACCCTCTGGACAACCAAGATCAATTCATCCCGGTTCCCTGTTTAATCTTTTACCCGCAAACCCTGAGATAATGCAAGACGTATTTTGACTTCCGGGATGCAACTGCAAAGACATTGCCCTAGGCCCTTAGAGCCTGCTTTATTTCTTGGATGTATTTCTCTCCCTGATCATCATCGGAAAACATGTGAATCCTTTCCGGCCGGCTCACCCCCAGTTCAAGCTCCACCGCTCGCGCGATTTGATCCTGCTCGAATACAGGGATATCCATAATTTCCCGAGTGGAGCCCAGATGCTTAAGTATTCCCACTCCCACGGCATCTATGGCCACGGGATCCCGGGCGCAAAGGGTTACCCCGGCCTGAACGCGTTCCCCGGTAGCAGGGCCGCCGCTGGTAAAGGCCTCCACCCCGTCTATGAGATACAAGTCCGGTCTGTAGGCCAGATTGATCTCGGCTATCATCTTGCGCATCTCGTTGGCATCGTGCAATTCGCTCATGTATTGAGTGCCTTCTCTGGGAATTATCCCCACGGCCAACTTCAGGGCCATGGTAAACACACCGTTGAACTGATGGGTTTTAAGGCATCCTGCCGCCAAAATGTGGTCCACCTCGGACAAAAGCTTGGGCACGTGGAAGCCCTCCTTCCAGTGCATCCTTTCATCCTGAACGTGCTCCAGCTCATGATCGTCCAGCCTATCGAAGTTAACTACACGTGCCCCTTTTTCCTCTGCTAGCTCAAATATTCCTTTTTCCTCCATCACTTCCCGGGTAACAGGAGGGCCGCTTCTTTCTCCGATAATAACCTCCTTGGCACCCCGGTCCCAGGCCTCATCGATCAAGGTGCTCAAGGTATCGTTGTGAGTGGATCCGGGAGCGGGATCCGCGGTATTGAAGTTGGGCTTGATCATTACTTTTTTCCCGGCTAGATCCGGAGGCGGTGTCAATTCCAGGGCCCTGTGCACCGCTTCCTTGCGGTCCGCGCCCTTTATCACCCCTACCCGGGTCTTGTTTTCCGCCTGCAAGTGCTGCCTGGACAATAGGGGATACAACTTGCACCCGGCCGCCAGGATCGTGATCTTGGATAAAAAGCTTCTCCTGCTGAATTTATTCCAGGTATTCTTTAACATAACCCACCTCCAGCTATTTTGCACTGACATACTAAACAACTAAAATACTGCCCCGGAAAGTAATTATTCACCAAATTTTTTTGCGTGCCGCACTTCTTGGCGAATGCACCCAAAAAGATCCGGCGAGTATCTTGGGTAAAACATGGTAAATAGTTACCTCGGGTATATATAACTGCCGAGCCTATCCTACTTCTTTTGTAAGGAATAAAACCGGGAAGGTCAAACAATAACAATAGCTAATGCAGCAACACTTATCATTCGAAGATACAGGATGGTGTTTGCAATCACTACTTGGCACATGCCTGAAAAGAACTTGGTTTTCTGCAAAACCCAGGATACAGGGGAACTTTTATTGCCTTTTCAAGGCTGGACTCCACACTCAAAGAAAAGTAAACAAGGCCGTAACCATATTCTACCCAAAATCCCATCCTAGGAGGAAACAGCGTGCAGTACACTCAAGCCGAACAGGGACGTATCTTTATTCTGAGGCTGGAACAGGGCGAGACCATTCATGCCGTAGTGGAGGAATTTGCCCGCAGGCAGAACATCCATGCTGCAATCCTGACAGCCCTGGGAGGAGCAGATGCAAGCAGCACACTGGTAGTTGGCCCCGAAGACGGTACCGCCAGGCCGGTACAGCCCATGCACCATCAGTTGCCGGACGTACACGAGGTGATCGGCTCCGGGACCATATTCCCGGACCAGGAGGGAAGTCCCGTACTACATATGCACTTATCCTGCGGCCGGGGTAAAAATGCCATTACCGGATGCATCCGCCCGGGAGTCGTGGTCTGGCAAATCCTGGAAATTGTGCTGCAGGAAATCCACTGCTCCCGAGGGATGCGAAAGCTGGATCCGGAACTGGGAGTTGGGGTCTTGGATTGCTCCTGAAGCCTCAAGAAAGCTCAGCCGGTAACTGGGGACTTTTCCGCCTCTCCAGATATTTTTACGGCGCAAAGCTTGCCGCACATGGAACAGGTTTCCCCGTCCTGGGCCAGCTGCATCCTTTGGCGTACGAGATCCGAATCCAGGGCATACCTGCTCATTCCCTCCCAGTCCAGGTTCTGCCGGCAATAGGCCATTTGCCTGTCCCGTTCCCCGGCTCCGGGCAGCCCCTTGCTTATATCCGCGATGTGCGCCGATATCCTGGCAGCCATGACTCCTTGGTAAACGTCCTCTTCCCCTGGTAATCTCAAGTGCTCCGCAGGGGTTACGTAACACAAAAAGTCTGCGCCTGCCTCTCCGGCGAGTGCCCCGCCAATGGCTGAGGTAATATGGTCGTAACCCGGGGCTATATCCGTGGGGAGGGGGCCCAGGACATAAAAAGGAGCGCCGCCGCAGAGCTTCTTTTGCAGCTGTACTTGGGCCCTTATTTCGTTCAAGGGAACATGGCCAGGCCCCTCGATCATGACCTGCACTCCACGTTTAAAGGCAAGGCCGGCCAGCTCAGCCAGAATCATGAGCTCCTCCAGCTGGGCACCGTCCAGGGAATCCTGTATACATCCCGGTCTAAACCCGTCTCCCAAGCTCAAGGTCACGTCATACCGGGCCGCTATTTCCAAAAGCTGATCAAAGTGCTCATATAACGGGTTCTCCTGGTTATTGGCCCGGATCCATTGCATATGCAAGGAACCTCCCCGGCTGACACAGGGCATAATCCTCTGAAAGGCCTCCAGCTTTCGTATAGACTCCCTGGTAACCCCGCAGTGCACAGTGATGTAATCCACACCTTGCCTGCACTGATTCTCAATCTCCCGGAAAAGAACCTCGGGATCCATGTCCTGGGTGGCTCTATTTTCTCTAGCCATTTTGGCTGCCAGCCCGTAAATGGGTACCGTACCCACCATGGTGGGAGACTTCTCCAGGAACATGCTGCGAAGAGCACTCAGATCCCCTCCCGTGGATAAATCCATGATGGAATCCGTACCTGCCCTGAGAGCAGATTCAAGCTTGCGTTCTTCCTGGTAAATATCGCTGCATTCGCCGCTGGTACCCAGGTTGGCATTGACCTTAGTGCTAAGGCCCTGACCTATCGCCCGGATCCTACTGAAGTCATGCCCCACGTTCTTGGGCATCACAGCCTGCCCCTGGGCAATTCGGTCCCGCAGCTCGTGAGCCTCTAGGGGCTCATGGGCTACAGCCTTTTCCATTTCCGGAGTAATCACCCCGGCCTTGGCCTGTTCTAATTGAGTGGACATAAAAAAACCTCCTGTAAAGATTTCAGGAGGGATCATGGAAAGCTAAAGTCCGGCAGGAAAAATCTGGAGTGAACAGGATAGATCGCCCAGGATTTAATGTGGGCCACAACCACTGAACACCCGGTCTTTTGCTCGCCAATCCCTCCGCCGGTATTACCCGGTTCAGGTTCTAGGGGTGCTTCTCAGCCCGGATAAATATCCAGGCGCCCCCTGGCGTTCTTCTCCCAATAAACCAAAACAATCCCGTTAATGCAAGCAAAAATGCAACTATTCACCATGTTTTTTGCAAAATCGCAACTACTCACCACGTTTGACCTAAACTATTCACCGGGTCTTTTTGCGTGCTTTCGCCGGTAGGCTCACCGGTTTTCTTGGCGAGGCTTATGGGGGAAGCCGGACCGCACAGAGGGTACTGATTAGGGGACTTAAGCAAAAACCTCTATTTTGCAACTATCTTGATAAGGTGCACATAACTAAGAGTCCGGTGGGGGCAGGAATGCCCCCGTAAGCCGAGCCTAGAAAAGCGCGAGCCGGATACGCGGCACGCAAAAAGATTTGGTGAATAGTTACGCAAAATCAAGGACTTTCCCGGATATTGGCCTGAAATTCTTCAACCTTTTGCTTTGCTTTCTGCTTTTCCTCCGGGGTCAAATGCTGGGCGAAACCTTCCTTGTTATCCCGGGCCTGATCAAAGCCCTGTTCAGCGGAAAGAACAAACCATTTGTAGGCCTGGACCGGATCCTTTTCCACGCTGCGTCCGCGCATGTAAAAAAGGCCCAATGCATTCTGGGCCAAGAAATTGCCTTGGCGGGCTGCCTTGAGAAACCATTTGTATGCTTCGTCAAAGTCCTGGGGAACTCCCATCCCCTGGGAATAATGCAGACCTAGGTTGGTCTGGGCATAAACATTGCCTTGTTCCGCTGCCATGTAAAAAAGCTCCATGGCCCGGGAGTAGTCTCGTCTCACCCCTTTTCCCCGGACGTAAAGCTCGCCCAGGTTGTTTTGGGCCGCGGGATATCCCTTTTCCGCCCAAGGGGAATAAAGCTCCGCAGCCTTGTTCCAATTGCCCTTTTTGTATGCCTCGTGTGCCTCTTGCAGCTCCTTGGGCTCCTCTGCCCAGGAGTAGGCGAGCATAGCCGCCCCAATTATGCCCGCAAGCATTACAAAAACCTTGACTCTTCCCAAGAACATAAATCCCTCCAGGAATCCCGCGTATTTTTTAATAAACACTCAGCGTCACAGCTACACACAGAATTAGCTATATAAACAGCGCTATATCAAGCATTTTTGGCTTTTATCCTACCCGCCAACAAGCCCCCCACAAGCAGTTGCAAAGGGTGATAAAACATAAGGGGCAAAAGTATCAGGCTAAGTTCCCTGTGGGTCTCAAAAATAAGACTGGCCATGGGAACTCCGGCGGCCATGGTCTTTTGGGGACAACAGAACAAAGCGGCCATGGCATTGCCATATTCAAACTTAAGCGCGCGAACACCCAAAGCCACAAGCCCCAGTACACAAACAAAAAGAAGCCCTGCCCCCAGTGCCGCTCCCAGGGCGGCCTGGCTGCCCCCTTGATACCAGATTCCCTCCTGCCAGCTGTTGCAGAACACGGTATAGACAATGAAAAGAATGATCCCGCTGCTTACACTGGATAAAATCTTTTTATACTTGTCCATCCCGCTGCCCACTGCAAACCTGGCCAATTGACCAGCCAAGAGAGGAGCAAGAAGGATCAAGGAGATATCCAGAAACAACTGTCCCAGGGGCAGGGCCATCCCTTCCACCTGCAACCAGAGACTGATCCAGAGGGGTGTTATAAATATTCCTGCCAGATTGGCCAGGCTGGAGTTGAATACAGCCCCGGCTACATTGCCCTGGGTCATGGCGGTGTAGGCTACTGAAGTGGCAATAGTGGTAGGCAAAACCGCCAGAAACAAGAATCCGGTGCGCAGTCCTTCCGGAAGAAAATCTCCCCCTGCCAAAAGTAGAAGCATAGTGGCCAGGGGGATCACGACAAACACGAAACCCTGAATGAACAGGTGCAGACGCCACTGCATAAGACCGGATTTAAGTACAGCAGTGGACAGAGTAAGACCCTGGAAAAAGAAAATCAGCATTATTCCCAGCTGGCTGGTTATCTCGCTGCGAAAGAATCCTTCCCTAGCCCCTGGCTCCGGGAATATCCAAGCCAGAATCACCACACCTGCCAAGCCCAGCAAAAACCAGTTATTTCGCAGCCACTGCTTCAATTTGTTGTCCTGTTTCAATTTTATTGCTTACAAAACTCGGGGTACAACTATTCACGGAGCTTTTGGCGTAACTATTAACACAACGAAACTTGGTTCTGTAAACAGCTTTAGTATTACGGCAGCAACTCGTACTCGAGGTCCGAGGGTTCTGCAAACTGGGCGTAAACTGTGTGAGCGACGTAGGCCTATTTGCAGAATTCTCGGACCTCTGGATAATAAGTTTCGTTGTTAACCAAATCTTTTTTGTGAATAGTTACCTCGGGCATCAGAAAATCATTCCTGAACGGGCCGCACATAAAGGGTTAGTCCCTGGGAATCCACAACCACTACCTTGCTCCCCTGGAGCAAGTAATCACCCTTTATGCTACTAGCGCGCCAGATTTCTCCTTGAAGATATACCTGCCCTTCCGGGCTTAGATCGGTCCAAACCACTGCCTCACATCCCACCAAACGCGAGGTCATTTCCTGGGGACCCTGCTGCAGAGCGGGTTTAAAAAAAGGGTAAAGTATCACATCCTTGATCACAAGGATCAAGATTACCGCTCCCGCTGTTGAGAGACTGATCCAATCTTGATCCCATAAAAAAAGCAAAAGAATGCTAACAAGAGCCAACCCTGGAAGCTGAAGCGCTATATAACGGGCTATGGGCATGGCAATAATACTCTTGGAAACAATTGTTGAAAATTACACCTTGATAAAGTTTTTGGATTCCAAACCCGATATAGATTTTACCTTAACATATCCTTGTCAACAGGGAATCAGGTTGTTAAAGGACTTTCCGACAAAGGGGTCATTATAACTAGTTGATAATGCGAGGATCTGGCCATGAGAGAAAAAATCAGGCACTACCTTAACCCCTTGCACATTTATTGCCGCTTAATAAACCTGGGCATCAAGAAAAAAAAGGCCCAAACCATTTGCAAATATTATCAGAAAATCTACTCCATCCTATTTTAGATAGCCTGTTGAGTTATCAAGGCAACCCTTTCCCCATCACTTTCCACTTTTTTGCCTCCTAGTTCATCCTGTCCCGGTTTCACGTTAATTGCCCCTTGGCCTTAAAAGGGTTATATTCCTATTTGACTTGTGTTACAATCAACCATTTTGTATCATATTGACACATGTGCAACATTTTTAAACCAGGACGAGCAGGATTATGAAAAAAAATATTTTCTCCATATCGAAGCTTTTCAGCTTGCGTTTGGCGCTGGTTATTTATGTGGTCATACCTCTGGGCTTGATACTCACTCTGACTGGATACCTGATTCTTAACGCCCTGGAAAGACAGGTGGAACAACAAATGCAAAGTGATCTGGAATTGGTGGCCCGATCCATCCAGCTACCCCTGAGCCACGCCCTGGAAAGGGACAGGGAAGGAAGCATGCTTCAAGCCTTGGAGTCCGCCTTTGCCATTGGCCGGGTATACAGCGCCACCGTCTTTGGCAAGGACGGCGAGGAGATAGCTTCTGCCGGAAGAACTGATCCTGATCCGGAAAAGGACAAATTGACCGAGCTGGCTGCCGAAGGGGAAAAACGCGGTGAGTACGGGCACGTGGCCGGAAGGGACGTTTATTCCTATTTTGTGCCCTTGACCGACTCCGGGGGACGCATCAGCGGGCTGTTACAGCTCACCCGGCAAGAGAGCGATTTCAAGGAGGACATTCAAAGCATAAGAACCAAGGGCCTTATGGGACTGGGGTTCAGCTTGCTGCTCATGAGCGGGCTGGTTCTTTACGGACACCACAGGGCCCTGGGAAAATACTTCAACCGGCTTACCAGCAGCATGTCCCGGGTAGCCCACGGAGAGCGAAGACATCGGTTCTCCCCCCAAGGTCCCAGGGAAATAGTGGCCATTGGCGAACACTTCAACTACATGCTGGACAGTATTGAAGAAGCCGAAAAAGAGATCCAGGAACGCAGACAGGAGCAGGAGGAACTGCAGATCAGATTAAGGCAGGCAGAGAAGCTGGCAGCCATCGGCCAACTGGCAGCAGGCGTGGCCCATGAGCTGGGTACTCCCTTAAGCGTAATCAGCGGAAAGGCCCAAAGGTCCATGAGGAACCAGCAGCTGCCCGAAAACCTCACTCACACCATGCAGGAAATCCGCCAAGAAGTGGAACGCATGGAAAACATCATACACCAGCTTCTGGATTTCAGCCGGCGCAACGAGCTGCAAACAAGGGAAGCCTCAATAAATCAACTAGCCCAATCTGCATACGCCTCTTTGTTGGAGGAAGCAGAAAGCCAGGGGTGCACCCTGGAGCTTCAGGAGGAAACAGAGGACATTTTTGTCCAGGTGGATCCCACCAGGATGGAACAAGCCCTGGTAAATTTAATAAAAAATGCCCTTCAGTCCGATTCCAATGCCCATGTTCGCCTGACCTGGGGAGCAAACGAGGAGTGGGCCTGGTTCCGGATAGAGGACAATGGCCCGGGCATCCCAGATGAACATCGACCCAAGTTGTTTGAACCCTTTTTTACCACCAAAAAAGTGGGCATGGGGACCGGTCTGGGGCTGGCCGTGGTCCACGGCATAATCGAGGAACACAGCGGAAAAATAACCATAGAAAAAAGCGATTTGGGAGGGGCGTGCTTCCAAATCCTTTTGCCCCGCAAAAAAGACGAACCCGAGTCCTGATCCTTTTAATAGACAGGAGAGCATATAATATGAATTCAGAACAGATCCAGGGCTACAAGGTCCTTGTGGTAGAAGACGACAAGGGACTGGGAAAACTGCTTACCGAAGAGGTCCAGGATCACGGCATGCAGGCCTATTGGACTTCCACTGCAGAGGAAGGGCTGAGCGTGCTGGACAAATGGACTCCGGACCTAGTGGTCAGCGACCTGCGACTCCCAGGCATGGATGCCCTGGAATTTTTGCAGAAAGTCCGGGACAACTACCCTGATACCCAGCCGGACTTTTTGATCGTGACCGCCTTCGGAACCATCTCTAAGGCTGTGGAGATCCTTAAAGCTGGTGCTGAAGATTTTTTGACCAAGCCTTTGGATCTGGATCATTTCATCCTCACCGTGCAGAGGATACTGCGCAACCGGGCCTTGCGCATGGAGGTAAAACAGATAAAGAACCTCCTGAACGCGGACAGCTTCCATGACATGTTCGGCCAAAGCAGACCCATGCGCTTTCTATTCGACCAGGTAACCCGGGTGGCTGATGCCGACGGCCCGGTTTTGATCCTGGGAGAATCCGGAACAGGCAAGGAACTGGTGGCCAGGGCCATTCACGCCGAAAGCAAGCGGGCCCAAAAGCCTTTTTTGGCTGTAAACTGCGCCAGCATCCCAGAACATCTCCTGGAGAGCGAGTTCTTCGGGCACAAGGCCGGCGCCTTTACCGGCGCAAACAAGTCCAGGCAAGGCCTTTTTGCCGAGGCTCACGGCGGAACACTGCTCTTGGATGAAATATCCGAGATGCCTCTTTTCATGCAGGCCAAGCTGTTGCGCCTGCTTCAGGACGGAAAGGTCCGCCCGGTGGGCAGCAATCAGGAGGAACAGGTGGATGTACGCGTTCTCGCCGCCACCCACAGGGAACTGGAGGATGAGGTGGAGCAGGGTCATTTCCGGGAGGATCTCTTCTACCGCATGGAGACCTTTACCTTGAGGGTACCCCCGCTCAGGGAAAGGGACACCGACCTGGAGCTTTTAGCAGAGCGGATGCTGCGCAGGTTCTGCGTGCAGACCGGCAAAAACATTCAGGGTTTTTCCGAAGCCGCCCTCCAACTCCTGGGGAAATACCATTTTCCGGGCAATGTCCGGGAGCTGCAAAACGCCGTGGAAAGGGCGGTAACCTTTTGCGATGGGCAGGAAATATTGCCCCGGCACTTACCCGCCAGGATCCGGGAGCACCAGAATCCAGGCCAAGAACAAAGCCCCGGAATTCTTGCCCAGGTATTGTCCCAGGACCAATCCCTGCCCTCTTTGGCAGAAATAGAAAAACGCTATATCCAGCACGTATTGGACAAGGTGGGCGGGAACAAGCGCAGAGCAGCTTCCATTCTGGGTATTGGGCGCCGAACCCTATATCGTAGACTAGGAGAAGAAGCCTAAAGCAACTGTATCAAAAAGGCACACCAAACCCGATCTTTATATTGGATCCATTTTTTTAAATTTTAATATAGCCTGTAAAGAAGCATTGATTTCGGTCAGTTATATCAAATTCCAGAAATATGGCATGTTCTTTGCTTAATTGACTAGTATAGTTTACCTGTAATAGAGGTAAAAATGTAAATCTTTAATTCAGGAGGGTATAATGTTTAAACGAACAGCAATCTTAAGTTTGGCAATGACCTTTTTATTGGTACTGGGCTTTGGCTTGAGTGTAAAAGCCCAGGATTATCAGCCCGATCAACAACAGCAACAGCAGCAGCAACAGCAGCAATACCAGCAAGAGATGATGCAGCAGGAAGCACCTGATATCGATGTCACCGAGGAGGAACTGGATCAGGTTGCAGAGGCTTACAAGGCAGTGACTGAAGTAAGGGAGAAATTCCAGGATGAGCTGGGACAGGTAGAGGACCCGGAACGGGCTCAGGAACTGCAGGAAGAAGCCGGCCAGGAAATGGTAGAGGCTGTTGAAGCCCAGGGCCTGGATGTTCAAACCTATAACCAGGTCATGGAAGCCGCCCAGGTGGACGAAGAGCTCAGGAACCAACTCCTGGACAGGCTGGAAGGCATGTACTAGTTGAATCAGGGTTTAAACTCTGCCACTCAAGGCCCTCCCTAAGGAGGGCCTTTTTTTGTCCTTTGACTTCCCAAAACCCCCGCATAAACTTACTTGACAAATACCCGGAAAGAATGATCATATTACAAAAACGCGATATTTAATCCCAGACTCAGCAAAATGTCCACTCAAAATACAGCTTCAACTCAACTGCACCAGCAACAACCCGATTTTGACTGTCCCGAACAGGTTAACTTCTCCCGGCTCTATTTCGACCAAAGCGACTACGACCTTTTGCGGATGGTTAACGAGGTGTATACCCGCCGGACCCGGCCGGAGCATAAAAAGCTTCTCACCCCCTACCTGCATCCTCACGGGATCAAGGAACTGGCAGCTCCCAGGGCCCAGCGCATAGCTTATTCCGTGATCGAGCTCCTGGGATCCCTGGAAGGAGGAGAAAGACGTGACAGGATCAGCGCCCTGAGCTCCCTGCGGGACGAAGTCCTGTATACCTCCTATGGTCCCCTGCCCATAAATGCCGCCCGGGTCCTGGTAGAAATAATGAAAAACCTGGTGCGCAGTTACGGGGATTGTGCGCGTCAACTGAAACTAGCCCGGGATTTTGCCATGGTTTCCCTGGGCAAACCCAGACGGGTTCGAGCGGAACTGAAGAAGTACCGGCTCCTGGAAATGCCCGAAGAATGGAACCAAGTAGCTTTCGACGACCACGTGCACGACGTAAACACCACAGGACGCAAATCCCCTACCCACTTGATCATGGATGCCTGGATCAAGGGAATCCGAAAGTTGACCGTGATCTATTACAACCATGTACCCGTGGAGGCGGCAGAGGAGCTTTTGGAAGCCGCCTCCATAATGAATATGGACGTCCGGGTGGGGATTGAGCTCACTGTAAATTTCAGAAACAAGCCCGTGCGCATGATATGGGTTCCCAGAGGGTTCAATGACTCAGCCGGGTTTCTGGAATTTTTACGCACTCCGCGCATCAAGGAATTCATGGACAAGGGACAGGCAGTGTCCCAGTGTTATAAGAGCTATGTCCTGAAAATTTTGCACTCCTTCAACCAGAAATACCTGTCCGAGGTTAACGACAAGCTGGGCATCAACCTGCCGGAATTGAACGAAAAGGAATTTTTGGAGTCCGTGGGCCAGGGACAGGTATCAGTGCATCATCTGGGCAAATATATTTACGACCTGATCAGTGCTCAGCTTTACGAATGCCGTGACCTGGATGACAGCTATCCCCAACAGGCGGCAGAGGACTTGGCCCAGGAACAGACACCCTGCCTGGATATCTACGACATAATCGAGAACTATCTCAAATCTTCCCAGCACCCGGATGTTCCGGGAGTATTCTCCATTCCCGATCCACCGGAGCTGCTCACTTTAACCCCGGCCCAACTGGCTGCCAGGCTGAAAAGCCTGCACGCCAACTCCAATATCACGCTCAATTTATGCGACCTCCGGGTAGAGGACGTAATCGAGCTTTTATATGACTGCCAGGGCATGATCACACACCTGGAGCTTCTGAACCTCAAGAACCAGGTTCTGGGCCGGGAATACGACAAGGAAAGGATCATAAACCTGCAAAACGCTATCAACGCCGGCAATATCATCAAGCTCAAGAGATGCTTGAGCGACCTGGTCCACGAAGCTCAGCACCAAAAGGGCCTGGATCCTTCCCGGCAGGATAAGTTTGTGGAAATCCTTTGCGAAATCTCCACTTTTCAGTCCTTTTACAAGGACCGCCCTTTGCTGGGCTGTATCGGCTCGGATTCCACCGGGAGATCCGGGCGGGTGTACGGGATGGGACTGATCGTGGCTGAATCCTTGCCCAAAAACGCCCGGAAACAGCTGCAGTCCTCCCGTGGCAACACGCATCACGCCTTGGATGTGGGAGTGGAAAGCCTAACCAGGGATACTTATGTTCCCAAAATACGCTACAACTACTTAGCCGCATCCATATCCAAAGCCATCAAAAAGATTCCGGGACTTGGCAAGCTGGAACATCGCCGGGTTCGGGAATGGATCATCCAGGATTATTATTCCCTGTCTCCTGAAAAAAGCAACATCTATACCCTGGGAGGTATGCAGCCCACCCCGCTCACCCAGAACACAAATACCAAGCAGCAAAAAGAATCCCAACAAAGATTCTTATCTCCCATATACCTGAACTCCAGAATAAAGATCCTGTCCAAGATAGCCCTGGGCTTTATCCCGGCCTTTCTGACCTTTTTCTTTACTCATGAGTGGTGGCTCCTGATCTATTTTGGGGCAGTTATCTGGTTCGGGATCACCGGGATCCGCAATGTAATCCAGTCCGTGCTGGGCTGCGGGGGCATAAACCGCCCTTCTCTAGCCAAATGGAGCACACTGGTCAGCTGGGACCGCTTTGCTGACTCCCTTATGTACACCGGGTTCTCGGTACCCTTGCTGGACTTCTTGTTAAAGACGCTTGTTCTGGACCAAACCCTGGACATGACCGTGGCCACCCACCCCATTATCGTGTACACCACCATTTCCCTGGTTAACGGGATGTATTTGTCCACCCACAACTACTTCCGCGGTCTTCCCCGGGCAGCGGTTATCGGTAATTTTTTCCGCAGCATCCTGGCCATTCCTTTGGCCTTGATATTCAACTGGGCTGCGGGCGGTATCCTGGCCATGATGGGGGTGACAGCAGTGGACCGCATCCTACAGCAATGGGCTGCCATAATCACCAAGCTGGCCTCGGACACCGTGGCCGGCATTATTGAGGGACTGGCAGACAGGGCCCAGTATATCCGACGCCGCATCCTGGATTATCGCAAAAAGTTCCAGCATTTGTTCAACACTTATGCCCAGCTGGAAATGCTCTTCCCCATGGACGACGTCCTGGACCTGCTGGAATCCACCCGGGAGCTGATGTTGACCATAGAGTACGAAAAAAGGGACATGATCAACATTATCATTGTTAACGCCCTGGATCTTATGTACTTTTGGATGTATCAGCCGCGGGCCAAGGGCGTGCTTAAACAGCTGTTCAAACAGATGACCCGGGAAGAGCGCAAGGTTATTCTACTCTCTCAGCACGTGCTTTTCCGGGAACAAAGAATCAGCAGACTGATGGTGGAAGGTTTGATAAGCAAGGAATTCGCACTCCCCTTGTCCTTTTACCTGAACCACTGGAGGGAATACCTGGAAGAACTGGAATACGTGGCAAACAAGTATCCTCCGGCCCAGGAAACAATGGAGAAATATTCCATGCTGGAAAGCCTTTACAAGCCTACCACAGACAACTTGAACAGGGCACTGGATCAGCATTCATAAAAGGTCAGGATTCTAACAACAAAGAAACTTA
>CAZNYT010000028.1:0-24775 GCA_964577315.1 uncultured Desulfovibrionales bacterium | reverse complement strand
TTTTAAAGACCATCCCATTTCAAAGCTCTCTCATCCAGCTAGCCCCAAAATAAGAATGAAATACTTCTTTATTTTGATTTTTGTGGCAAGTGTTTTGACTGGGTGCTCAGAGGATAATGTTGATACTCCTATAGAGCTATATTTCATGGAGGTCACGGAAACTGCATTCAAACTTGCCTCTGAAACCAGGCATTTTGATAGTTCACAACCAGATTTGATGTCTGTGATGGAAGCCTGGTTGGAAGGGCCGCAAAGCAAGGAGTTGAGTAGGGTGGTTCCTGAGGACGTCAGGCTGCGGGGTGGTTTTATCCGGGACAGTGTAGCTCATCTGGACTTTTCTTCCGAGATAACCCAAGCACCCATGGGAGGCGAGCTAGAATCGGTTCTTGTTCAGGCCATTGCGAAGACCGCTGCTCAGGTTAAAGGGGTAGACTCAGTGCAGATCATGGTGGAAGGAGAAATTGTTGAATCGCTTGCTGGTCATATCCTGATTAACGAGCCAATTAAACCTGGCAGATAGCTGGACATGAACAAGGCGTGAAAGAAACTCTAGCGCCTCGATGAAAAACTTTCTCTCAGCACTGCCGCTATACACCGAGCTTGTTCCCTAGTTATTCCATTCTCTCCCGAGCATGACTGAGGAGTTTTTTTTAGACTGCTAGGATGCTTGACTTGGACCCACTCTTAATTGCCTGAACGGTTATTGCAAAAAAGCAAGGGCAATGTATAGAAAATCCGCTCCTTATTGACTTACCAGGGAATAATCTGTAGGGATTGTTGTGATCGTATATCTAAACCTATACGGATTTGAAGGACTCCAGAGTTAAGAGTTGAAGGTAAAAATTAAAGGCAAAGAAATCAAGAGGTTAAATCAGTCATCGCTTCGGACATGTAAAGCCATGTAAATGGCCAATAAAAACAAGGTGTTGCCAGGGAGATTTGGACTGGCAAGTTAAGGATAGTGCAAGCACTTTTAAATACAGCCCTTCCCACAAAGGTCCCAGAGGCCCAAAACCTTTAGGAGCTTAGACATGTCAGCACCCCCTTCGGACGAACAAGGGGCAAACAACGGTTGCCAAGGTTATCACGGCCTGGTCCGTAACGCCCCCATAGGTATTTACATGTCCGCCCCTGAAGGCGGTTTCATGGCTGCCAATCCCGCCCTGGCCCGTATGCTGGGATATACTTCCCCGGAAAAACTGGAAGACGCTATTTCCGACATATCCGCCCAGGTATACGCCCATCCCGAGGACGAAAAGGAGTTCAAAAGGCTGTTAAGAGATCAGGGTGAGGTGATGGATTATGAATGTCAGTGGGTGCGCCGGGATGGCTCCAGATTCTGGGTTTCCAACAGCGTACACGCGATTCGGGATCAAGAGGGTGAGATCAGGTACTATCAGGGTTTTGTCGTGGATATTACCGGACGTAAGCAAACCGAGGAAAAGCTGCGCGAGAGCATGGAATACCTGGCAGAGGAGCAGGCCAGGCTTCAGACTATTACCGATGCCATGGGGGAGGGCTTGTACGTAATGGATGCTAGCGGCCGGATAACCTTTGCCAACCCGGCAGCTGCATCTTTGTTGGGATACAACCGGGAGGAGCTATTGGGTCAGGTGGGCCATGACATGTTTCATTACCACCTAGAAGAAAATGGAAACAGAAGCGGCATCGAAAACTGCCCCTTCTTTCAGACGGTGCTCCAGGAGCAGTCTTACTTCAACAAGGAGTGGTTCCAACGCAAGGATGGAGAGGTATTTCCGGTGGAGGTGAGCTCCAGGCCCATTGTGGAGCAGGGCGAGGTGGTTGCGGCGGTCACAGTTTTCATGGATATTAGCAAACGCGAAAATGCCGAGACTAGGTTTCGCGAGAATGAGCGGTTTCTCTCCAGCATGATCGAGAGTATCCAAGAGGGGATATCCGCCCTGGATCCGGATCTCACCATCAAGTACGTGAACGGGGTCATGGAAAGGTGGTATCAAAAGAACGCTCCCCTGGTAGGGAAAAAATGCTATCAGGCCTATCACGATCGGGAAGAGCCCTGTCCCGATTGCCCAGCCCTGCGCTGCATGCAGACCGGGAACCTGGAAAGCGAGGAAGCTCCGGGGCTGCCTGGATCCAACCAGTGGCTGGAGGTGTTCAGCCACCCTATGAAAGATCCTGAGACCGGGGAAATCACTGGGGTGGTGGAATTCGTCCAGGACATCACCGAGCGCAAGCAGGCCCGGGAGGAACGGGACAGGTTAAACCGGGAACTCAAAGAGATAATAGCGGAAAGGGATAAGTTTTTGTCCATAATTGCCCACGACCTTAAATCTCCGATATACGGACTGAGCAACTTGTTCCAGGAAATGAGCCGAAACCTGGAGGACTTTACCCGGGAGGATATCCAAAACATTTTGTTTGAATCCAAGCGCTCCACCTCCAATGTACATGCCCTACTAATGAATCTTTTGGAATGGTCTCGCATGCAAAGGGGTCATATCCAGTATGAACCGGAAAATTTTTCTCTAAAGAGCCTGGTTCAAGAAAATCTGAAGCTTTTCAAGGAAACGGCAGAGAGCCGCAATATCAAAGTTTGGCCCCAAGTGGATCAAGGCCTCCGGGTGTATGCGGACAGGCAGATGCTGGGCACCGTGCTGCGCAATCTGCTCTCCAATGCGGTTAAGTTCGCTTACAATGGGGGAGAGGTTTGGATCTCTGCGGATTTTGAGGGGGAGCAGATTAAGGTGGCTGTCAGCGATACCGGTCCAGGGCTGGATGCAAAGACTGCAGCCGGGATTTTCAAAATCGACCAGAAAACTGTGGTTCCCGGAACCACCGGTGAAAAGGGCACCGGACTGGGGCTTTTGCTTTGCAAGGAGTTCGTGGAAAAACACGGTGGACGGATCTGGGTGGAAAGCGAATCCGGTCGGGGCAGCACCTTTTATTTTACCCTGCCCACTGATGGAGAATCTATGGATTCTTCCAAACAGAGGCAATAGTTAGATCCTGAATCCGAGAGTTTGCATGGCCGGTTTCCTGATCCCCAGGTTCGAACTCGAGAGTTAAACCTTTCAAGGTAAAAGTATAGACAAAGAACCCAATAGGTTAAATCAGTTACCGCTGCGGACATGTAAAACCATGTAAATGGTCAATAAAAACAAGGTGTTGCCATTTGGACTGGCAAGTTCAAAGGATTTTGGCACTGAATAATTACATCTAGAAATCTTTAAACACTTACCATCCAGGCGGAATGCGCTGGCCATCTTGACGTGAACTGATCTCACGGGTCGTATTCCTTTTGGTTGTCCTCCCTTTTAGTGGCTATTCACCCCATCTTTTTGCGCGTGTACTGCTTGTGCTTGTTTAAACTCGGCTTGCGCTCCCGCATCTATTTGAGCAGCCGTATTTACAAGCGCTTAAATAATATAATCCTCAAGCAGGTGCTGGGATTATTCTCATAAGCCTCGCCAAGAAAACCGGTGAGCTCAAGGTGTTTTCAGAGAACTTTGGACTGGCAAGTTAAATAAGCAAAGAAATTTATTTCCCGGTTAACAACAACGAAACTTAATATCCAGAGGTCAGAGAATTATGCAAACAGGCCTACGTCGCTCACACAGTTTACGCCCAGTTTGCAGAACCCTCGGACCTCGAGTACGAGTTGCTGCCATAATAGTAAGGCTGTTTATAGAGTCATGGTTATAGAACTAAGTTTCGTTGTAGTTAAGGGTTAAGCCAGGGAATGACAGCTTGCAAGCGAGGGAAAAGTGATTTAGGAAAACCCACATGTGCTTGGGCATGAGTGATCCGCTTTCCGAGTGCACTGCTTGATGTACCGGAGATGCAGCAAAGGCCTCTTTTGTGGTTTCTCGAACCGACAAGGCTTTGCAATAGAGGTACTAGGGCTAAATCTGTACGGTAAAGTTAGAGTGACAAGAAACTTGGACTCAAGCTGCTGTGGTAATGGGAGGTAAGAAAATGAAAGGCTTGAATCTAGATTCGAAGATGGGCCGGCTGGCTAAGGAAATCGAGGAGGTTTCGTTTCAGGGCCAGGAAGTAAACATCTCTTATCTTTACGATAAGTTGAGCCCGGAATTTTCCCGCAAACAAATATCCGATTGGGCCTCGAATCTTATCAGAAGAGGGTATCTCGAAAAGATTGAGACAGGCAAGTATAGAGCTACCTGGAAACTGCACCAAGCAATGGGAAGGGATCAGGAAGAAAGGCCTGAGGAACAGAAAAAGGAAGTTTCCAAAAAGCCGGGCAAAGTGGTAGTTAGGAGAAAGAGCCAAGAACATGAAAATGAAACCGGAAAAGAACGCCACGAGGTGGACCTTGCCCTCTTGATCAACCTGCTGGAGAGGTTTGAGGCTTGTCTGGACAGACTGGATCATATTACCGAGAGATTTCACGATCAGGCCGAGCTACAGAGGGCTGTGGAGGTGATGGAGAAAGCCTTGGACAAGAAAAAAAGGAATCACTGATCCGTGTTCCATCCTCTTAAAATCAAGAATATCTTGCGCCTGGGCCGAAGTGGTCGGTTCATACTGTTCTAGCTTAATATCAAAATGAATTTAACTTGTTCCGCTGATATTAAGAAGAGCCTTGCCCAAGGTTGATAATAACGAGCACAAAGATCATCTTGAATGCAAATTGAAATTGGAATTGGGCTTTTTCCCGGCTACATAGGCTTGAACTGGAAGTGCCCAAAAGATTTGGTAAGTAGTTGCATTATTATAAGCAAACAAGGAGATTCGGTATGCAGGTAGTAGCCTTTAACGGCAGTGCCAGAGAGGACGGCAACACCGCGGGGTTAATCGGGCACGTCCTGGATGCTTTGCAGGAACACGGGGTAGGCACGGAGCACGTCCAGCTGGCAGGCAAACAGATCCAGGGCTGTATCGCCTGTTATGAATGCTTCAAGAACAAGGACCAGCACTGTGCAGTTGATAGTGACATGCTTAATACCTGTATAGACAAGATGCTGGAAGCGGATGGAATTATCCTGGGCTCGCCCACCTATTTCGCCAACGTGAGCACCAATATCAAGTCCTTGATTGACAGGGCTGGATTGGTGGCCAAGTCCAATCAGGACATGTTCGCCCGCAAGGTGGGGGCAGCAGTGGTGGCAGTGCGCAGATCCGGGGCCATACACGTGTTTAATTCCATAAATCACTTTTTCCTTATCAACCAGATGATAGTCCCTGGTTCCAGTTATTGGAACATTGGTCAGGGTTTCCACCCCAAAGATATTGAGCAGGATGATGAAGGCAAGCGCACCATGTACAATCTGGGCAGGAACATGGCCTGGCTGCTTCAGAAAATCAAGGCCTAGCCAGGTGGTTCTGCAAGCATCTTTCCGCGCCGCCAAAAAACACTCGTGGTCAGGTTTGTCCGGAGATAGGATGGGATGCACATAGTAATAGATTGGTTCAAGAAACAGATCAGCAATCAACAGGTGGTCATCCTGGTGGGCATCCTGTTGTTTATTTCCGCGGTGGTCCTGCTTATGGGGCAAATGCTGATCCCTTTCATTGCTGGTCTGATAATTGCCTATCTCCTGGATGGTCTGGTTAAGGTGATGACCAAAAGAGGGGTGCCCAGGCTGCTGGCAGTGGTTCTGGTCTTTGTCCTATTTTTATTGGTACTTTTCTTTGCCTTTTTCTGGCTGGTTCCCATGCTCATCAAGCAGATCAGCCAACTGGTCCAGCAGTTGCCTGTAATGATATCCGAGGCCCAGGATATGCTCATGCAACTGCCCGAGCGCTACCCTCATCTGGTGTCCGAGGAACAGATACATGAGTTGATCAGCGCCTTGCGCAGCGAGGTGGCTCAGTTGGGGCAAACCATAGTGACTGTGTCCGTGGCTTCGGTGGTGGGCCTGGTGACCATGTTAGTGTACTTGATCTTGGTCCCTCTTTTGGTCTTCTTTTTTCTCAAGGACAAGGACAGGCTCCTGAACTGGTGCGCAGGTTTTCTGCCCCGGGAGAGAGGCTTGGCAATACAGGTCTGGAATGACGTCAATAGCCAGCTCTCCAATTATGTCCGAGGAAAGACCTGGGAGATCATTATTGTTTGGTTGGGTACCTTTTTGGTGTTTTCCATGTTTGGGCTACAGTATTCCGTCCTGCTTAGCCTGACTGTGGGAGTTTCGGTGGTAATTCCCTATATCGGGGCGGCTGTGGTGACTATTCCCGTGGCTTTGGTAGGGTTTTTCCAGTGGGGAATAGGACCGGAATTCTTTTGGCTTCTTGTGGCCTACGCCATAATCCAGGCTGTTGACGGCAACTTGTTGGCTCCTTTACTTCTGGGGGAAGTGGTTAATATCCATCCAGTGGGCATAGTGGCGGCCATCTTGATTTTCGGTGGTCTATGGGGGTTTTGGGGCGTGTTTTTTGCTATACCCCTTGCCACGGTGGTGCAGGCCTTGATCCGGGCCTGGCCCAGGTCAGAGGACTTATCAAAGGAAGGCGTGCTGGAGCCTCCCCTGGAGGAACAAGCCCCTTAAGCCGCGCTATACATGGGGATGTTAAAGCAGCCCTTGACTTTGCGGGTTGAGTGAGCACATTCTTTTTTCTTGTCCACAATAGACTGCCCTATATTTGGTACGGTTAAAGAACCAAGTTTCGTTGTAGTTGATAGTTGCATTGGGACAATAAATATCTTTTTTGAGGTTCAAACACAGGATCCCGGAGGTAATCCGGGCAAGATGCAGGAGAACAAGCAGGATGAGTTTTCACGGCACAACCATTCTGGCCATTAAAAAGGGTCAGCAGACCGCAATGGCCGGGGACGGACAAGTGACCCTGGGACAGGGTACCATTATGAAGCATACGGCCCGGAAAGTGCGCCGCATGTATAAAGACAGTATTCTGGCTGGTTTTGCTGGAGCCACAGCTGATGCTTTCACCCTGTTCGAGCGTTTTGAGGCCAAGCTGGAAGAATACCGGGGCAATCTGCTCCGGGCGAGCGTGGAGCTGGCCAAGGAGTGGCGCATGGACAAGTATCTTCGCCGCCTGGAGGCCTTGCTGGTGGTGGCGGATAAGGAGAACGTCCTGATAATCAGCGGAAACGGGGACGTGATAGAGCCGGACGATGGGATTGCAGCCATTGGTTCCGGCGGTCCATATGCACTGGCCGCCTCCAGGGCCCTTAGCTACCAAACCGAGCTGAGCGCCGAGGAAATAGTGTATCAAGCCTTGCATATCACTGCCGGGATCTGTGTTTATACCAACAATGATATAGTTACTGAAAAAATCGAATAAAAGGAAAAGGGAAATGAGTACAACACTTACGCCCCGAGAGATTGTTTCGGAATTGGACAAGTACATTATCGGCCAGGCCGATGCCAAGAACATGGTGGCCATCGCCCTGCGCAACAGGTGGCGCAGGCAGCAGTTGGACCCGGAGCTTAAAGAGGAGGTGGCACCCAAGAATATCATCATGATCGGCCCCACCGGTGTGGGCAAGACCGAGGTGGCCAGACGCCTGGCCAAGCTGGCAGGTTCGCCCTTTTACAAGGTGGAGGCCTCCAAGTTTACCGAGGTCGGTTATGTGGGCAGGGACGTGGAGTCCATGATCCGGGATCTGATGGAGATCGGGGTGAACATGGTCCGGGAGGAGGAAAGGCAAAAAGTCCAGGGCAAGGCTGAGGCCAATGCCGAGGAAAGGCTTCTGGATCTGCTTCTGCCTCCCAAGAAAGATTATCAGGATCAGCAAGCCGGGCAAAGCGGTTATCCCGCCATGCAGATGCCTTCCCAAGCCGGTGCCTGGGAACAGGAATCCCAAGGAGCGCAAGCCCAGCAGGAGGACAAGATCGAGGAGAACAAGACCCGGGAAAAATTGCGCAAGATGTGGCGTGAAGGCCGCTTGGACGACCGGACGGTGGAGATCGATGTCCAGACCGGATCCAACGTGGAAATCATGGCCATGCCCGGCATGGAAGACATGGAGATGCAGTTCAGGGACATGTTCAGCCGGATGTTCCCCAAACGCAAAAAGACCAAGAAGGTCAAGGTGAAAAACGCCTACGAGATCCTGGTTCAGGAGGAAAGCGAACGCCTGGTGGACATGGACAAGGTGGCGGAGCATGCCAAGGAAAGGGTGGAACAAAACGGTATCATCTTTATAGACGAATTGGACAAGGTCTGCACCAGTGAAAAATCTTCCCAGGGGGATGTTTCCAGGGAAGGAGTGCAAAGGGATCTTTTGCCGGTGGTGGAAGGCTGCGTGGTAAACACCAAGCATGGAATGGTGCGTAGCGATCACATCCTGTTCATAGCTGCCGGGGCCTTTCATTACGCCAAGCCCTCGGATCTGGTTCCAGAGTTGCAAGGAAGGTTCCCCTTGCGGGTGGAGCTCTCAGCCCTGACCAGGGAGGATTTTTACCGAATACTGACCGAGCCCCAGAACGCGCTTACCAGACAGTACAAGGCCCTGCTCGAAACCGAGGGCATCACCCTGGAATTCGATGACCAGGCTGTGGAGGAAATTTCTTCCTTTGCCCAGAAAGTGAACGAAGAAACCGAAAATATTGGGGCCAGGCGCCTGTATACCATAATGGAGAAGATGCTCCAGGAACTTTCTTTCAAGGCCCCGGAGCTTGCCGGACAGAAGGTTACAGTGGATAGGGAATACGTCCGGGAGCAGTTAAAGGATGTCCAGGATGACCGGGATCTAACCAGGTATATTCTGTAGACAGGAGCGCTGCATGGAAAACGAAGCCTACAAGGCCAGGATTCTTCTAGAGGCTTTGCCCTATATCAGGGAATTCTACGGCCAGACCGTGGTGGTCAAGTATGGCGGGCACGCCATGACCGATGACACCCTGAAAAAGAGCTTCGCCCTGAATATCATTTTGCTTAAATATATCGGCCTGAACCCTATCATTGTACACGGGGGCGGTCCCCAGATCGGCAAGATGCTGGATCAACTGGATATATCCTCTCAGTTCCGGGAAGGCCTCCGGATAACGGACAAGGCCACCATGGACGTGGTGGAGATGGTTCTTGTGGGCAACGTGAACAAGGAAATCGTGAACCTCATCAATTTGAACGGAGGCCGGGCAGTGGGGCTTTCCGGCAAGGATGGCCGCACCATTCTCGCGCGCCAGATGGAGATGGTAATAAACAGGCAGGATGCGCCCCCGGAAATCATTGACTTGGGAAAAGTGGGCGAGGTGGTTGATATCAGCACCGAGCTCATAGGTTCCATCCAGGCTAAAGGTTTTATACCCATTATTGCTCCGGTGGGAGTGGACGAACAGGGCGAGACATACAATATCAATGCCGATTTTGTAGCCGGAGCGGTAGCATCGGCACTCAAGGCAAAAAAGCTGATCCTGCTCACGGATGTATCCGGGATTCACGATGTTTCCGGAGAGATTATCTCCAGCCTCACCCGGAAAGAGGCGGCCCGGGCTATGGAGTCCCAATCCATTTCCGGGGGCATGATCCCCAAGCTCAAATGCTGCATGGAAGCCGTGGAAGAGGGAGTGGAAAAGGCCCATATAATTGATGGTCGTCTGGAGAATTCCATCATCTTAGAGATCTTTACCAAGGCTGGTATAGGTACGGAAATAGTGCTTTAGCTTCTGGTAGATACAGTGAGAAAACGGTTTTGTCACTCTTGAAAGGAGCCGGTTCTTGGATGAGCCATGGTCTTGGACAGTGCCAGATTCCCAAGGGGGATCCAGGCTGGATAAGTTTATTCTGCAAAATATGCTCCATGCGCCTCTGTCCAGGGGCAGACTCCAGGAGTGGATCCGGGAGGGCAGGGTGCAAGTGGATGGAGTCCCTTGCCTTAAACCCGGGCAGAGACTGGAACCCGGTCAGAGGGTTGACCTCAGGGTACCAGCCCCTAAAGCAAGCATCGAGCCTGTATCTGGTAAACTGCACGTAGTATACAGCGACTCTCACCTCGCGGTGCTAAACAAGCCAGCCGGGTTAAGTGTCCATCCGGCGCCTTCCCAAGCAGGTACCACACTGGTGCACCATCTCTTATATGCCTATCCTCAGCTGCAGGCCCGCGAAGAACAGGAAAGAGCTGGGATCGTACACCGCCTGGACAAGGATACCACGGGTCTTATCCTGATCGCCCTCACCCCTGAGGCGGAAAAGAATCTGGCCTTACAGTTCGCCCGGCGCCAAGTGGACAAAAAATATTTGGCCCTGGTGCAGGGCTTTGTTCCAAAAGAACAGGGCCGGATCCATATTCCTTTGGGCAGGGACGAGCGCAGAAAAACTCGTATGTCCGCTGTCCGTGAAGGGCGCGAGGCCTGGACCTCTTACCAAGTCCTGGATCGGGATAAGCACGGAAAATGGAGCCTGCTACAGGTGGGTATTATAACCGGGCGGACCCACCAGATCCGGGTGCATCTGGCCCACCTGGGACATCCCGTCCTGGGGGATGGTTTGTACGGTGGCAGGAACTGGGGGTTTTACAGCTGGAAAAAAAGATTCTTGCCCCAATTGGCCAAAAGACAATTGCTGCACTCCTGGCAGCTGGGATTCAAGCACCCCCAAACTCATGAGGGACTGGAGTTCTTTACACCCGCACCCAAGGATTTCATCCGCACCCTGCTCTGGCTGAAGCGCACCTGTCAAAGGGTGGTGGTTACCGGAGCCTCCGGGTGCGGCAAGAGCAGTGTGTTGGAATATTTCCGGGAGCAGGGCAGTCCTGTCTTTAGTGCGGATGACTGCGTACATGAGCTTTACCAGCCTGGGGGGGACGGTTGGTGGTTGCTGCGTCAAAGGTTCGGGCTCCGGTTTACCCCGGCTGATGATCAGCCAGTGGATAAACAGGCCTTGCTCCAAGCCATCATGGAGGATAGCAATGTCCTGGAGGAAATAATGCATCTGATTCATCCCTTGGTGGGGGGCAGATTGCAGGAATTCTGGGAGCGGCATCAAGACAAGCGTTTGGCAGTGGCTGAAGTTCCGCTTTGGTTCGAATCCGGAATGGCTGCGCAAGATGATTGCCTCAGTGTAGGGGTGTTTTGCCCGGATGGGTTGCGCCGGGAGAGACTTCGCCAAGCCAGGGGTTGGGAAAGCCCGGTTTTGGAGCGGTTGGAGAAGATGCAGCTCAAGCAGAGGGACAAGCTCCGAAAATGCGGATTGGTCCTGGATAATAGCGGCGGTTTAGAGGAGCTTAGAGCCAGGCTCGCCGGTTTGGCCAAAATACTGGGCGATTTCAGGATAAAAAAGCAAGCTATGCACGCTGAAAAGATCAGAGAGATCACAAACAGGCCGTGATACCCCTAAAAGATAGCATACCCACCGTGCACAAGCCCTACATGGTTTGGTGCCTGATCGGTGTAAATACCTTGGTTTTTATATATACCCTGGGATTGGATACCACCGATCTAGCCAGGTTTTTCCACTTGTACGGAGTTGTGCCGGCCCGATTCACTCAACCGGAGTGGGCAGCCTGGATGGGATATCCGGATCAGGGTTTTTATACCGCGATTTCTTATATGTTTGTGCACGGAGGGTTGGGCCATTTTCTGATAAATTGCTGGATGCTCTGGATATTTGCCAACAATATCGAAGACGTCATGGGGCCCTGGAAGTTTTTGGCATTTTATCTTTTATCCGGAGTTGCAGCACTGTTCATCCATATGGTATTCAATTGGAACTCCTCGGTTCCAGTCGTGGGTGCATCCGGAGCAATCGCAGGGGTGATGGGGGCTTATCTCCTTTTGTATCCTCACTCACGTGTGGTTACTTTTATCCCGGTTTTCTTTGTGGTGGAAGTTCCAGCGGTCATTTTTCTGGGGATTTGGTTTATTATTCAACTGGTTTCTGCCGTGGGAGCAGGAATTCTATCTGCTGGAAGCGGAGTAGCCTGGTGGGCTCACGCAGGCGGTTTTGTGGCAGGGATGGCTTTGCTACCCCTTTTCAAAGATAATGATAGGTGTTATTATTGTTATCAAGTCCGAAGAAACAAAAGTGAATTTTGGTTTGATTGAGGTTTTCAGAAGCGGAAGGTGCATTTTAAGGCAAACATCATGAAATCCAAGAAGGAGTTACCATGCTCAGTATAGAAGATCTCTACGTCAAGGTAGGGGAGACAGAGATTCTGCAAGGCATAAATTTACATATTCAGGAAGGAGAAAACTTTATCCTGTTCGGGCCCAACGGCTCGGGCAAAACTTCCTTGCTGAATACCATTATGGGGTTTGAGGGTTTTGAGGTGGTTCGGGGCAAGATATACTACCAGGACCACGACATCACCCATATGGCCCCTTATGAACGGGCTCGGCTGGGAGTGGGCATGTCCTTTCAGCGTCCGCCGACTATACACGGTCTGAAGACCCGGGACATGGTTAGGCTATGCGCCGGGGACAGAGAGATTGATGTGGAGGAGCTAGCTCGAGAGGTAAATTTTACCGGGCTTTTGGACCGCGATATCAATTCCCATTTTTCCGGGGGAGAGATCAAGAGGTCCGAGCTATTGCAGCTCATGGCCCAGGATCCCAGCTTGGTTCTGTTTGACGAGCCAGAATCAGGTGTGGATTTGGAGAACATGTCCCTTATCGGGCGTATTATAAGATCCATACTGGATGGCCCCATAGAACCCAGGCAGGATGTTTCCATGAAGGAACTTAAATCCAGGCACACAACCTCGGGATTGATTATCACCCATACCGGATACATCCTGGATTATATCAACGCAGATCGGGGGCAGGTGCTATATGAAGGCCAATTGTGTTGCAGTGCCAGACCCCGGGATATATTGGAGCATATTAGCAAATACGGATACAAGGAGTGTGTAAGATGTCTGAACTAAATGAATCCGAAAGTTGCCAAGTGGATTTGGGCAAGTTTGTTTATGACCAAAAAGAGTCCCAGGAAATAAAGGACTTGCGCGAGCTGAGCCAGGAAGACAGGCAAAGCTTGCTCATGGCCGGGGTAGATGCCTCAGAGGCCGGGCGCAGCGGATCCTACCTAAGCATAAACCATTCCAAGGTCCATTGCAGCTCCAGGCAAGAGGATCTAGAGGTCCTGGACATCAAGGAGGCCTTGGACAAGTATGATGGACTGCCGGAGTACTATTGGCAAGCAGTGGACAAAAATAAGGATGAGTTTACACGGGCTGTGGCTGAAAAAGTGCACGGTGGCTATTTTCTTCGAACCAAGAAAGGGGCCAAGATAGAGGACCCAGTTCAGTCCTGTCTGTTTATCAAGGAGGACAACGTGGGTCAGAACGTGCACAACATTATTGTAGTAGAGGAGGATTCGGAGCTGCATGTCATAACAGGGTGCACAACTGGATCCAATGTGAGCTCCGCTCTCCACCTGGGTGTGTCAGAGATTTATGTCAAAAAAGGTGGGAAGCTGACCTTCACCATGGTGCACAACTGGGGCAGTGAAGTCATGGTCCGGCCCCGGACTGTAGGGATTGTGGAAGAAGGAGGGGTTTTTGCCAACAACTATATCCTCCTTAGGCCGGTTAAATCCGTGCAATCCTATCCTTCTGTGTTTTTGAACGGACAAGGGGCCAGAGCCAGTTTTAACTCCATCCTTGTGGCTTCCCCTGGATCGCATATCGATTCCGGAAGCAGGGTGGTTCTTAATGCCCCGGAAACCCGGGGAGAGATTGTTTCCCGGGCCATAACCACTGGAGGGACTATAATTGCTCCAGGACTGATCGAGGGGAATGCGGTTCCTGCCAAGGGTCACCTGGAGTGCAAGGGATTGATCCTCTCGGACGGGATCATCCACGCGGTTCCGGAAATCAAGGGTACGGTATCTGGAGTGGAACTCTCCCACGAGGCAGCAGTAGGCAAGATTGCCCAGGAAGAGATCGAATACTTGATGGCTAGGGGGATGGATGAGGATCAGGCCACGTCCACCATTGTCCGGGGTTTCATGAACGTGGACATCATGGGGCTGCCTCCGGAATTAAAGGCCAATATCGACAAAACTATCCAAGAGACGGAACAGGATATGTTCTAGCTGTAAGTCTCTTGTAAAGGGCTTTAGGCCTCAAAAAAAGGGGCCTGGACAGCAACTACCTGTCCAGGCCCTTTTTCATGTAGTGATACTGCACAAAAAGTTCAGTTCATGGGCTTTTTTATCTCTCGAACGAAGGCGGTCTACCCGTGCTGCTCCAAGTCCGGCTCGTGGCTCCCTCGTGGGATTCTTCTTCCTCTTCCTCCTCTTCTTCAATAGGCATGGTGGGTCTTAAGGCCATAAGCGTAGAACCGGCCACAAAAACCGAGGAAAAGGTTCCTGCCAGGACACCTACCAGGAGGGCAAAGGCGAAATCGTGTATGATGCCCCCGCCCAGTATCAAAAGGGACAGCACCACCATGAGCGTGGTTCCGGAAGTCACAATAGTCCGGCTGAGGGTCTGATTGATGCTGACATTTATGGTTTCGGACAGGGAAGTACTGATCTTTCTGCGCATGTTCTCCCGGATGCGATCGAAAATAACAATGGTATCGTTCAGGGAGTATCCCATGATGGTGAGCAGGGCTGCTACTATACTCAGATCGATTTCTTTGTTCAGTAGTGAAAATATGCCTACAGTGATCAACACGTCATGGATCAGGGCCAGGACTGCTCCCATGGCGAAGCAAAGCCGCAGGTACCAGGTAAAAAGCAGGGCTATAAGCATGGCCCCCAGGATAAGGAAGGCTACTGGCACTGCCAAAAATTTCAATAGATAAACACCCAGGGCCAGGCCTGCGGCCATAAACCCCGCTATGAACCATTTGTCCTCGAAACGGCCTGAGATATATATGGAGAGCAAAAGCACGGCATAAAACAAGGCGTGCATGGCTGCGTCCCAGAGCTCATCCCCCACCCTGGGCCCGACCATTTCCACCCGGTCAAATGAGAACTCCTGTTCCTGGAATTGCTCCAGCAAGGCGCTTTCTGTGACATCACGCACCTCCATGGAGGACATGCCGTCCGCAGCAGTGCGGATCAGGAACTCGTTGTCCCCTCTATCCCCGAAGGTCTGGACCACGAGCTCCGGCATTTCCGTGGGTTCCAGGATGTTTTGGAGGGTACTGATATCCACCTGGGAATCAAATTGGACCTGGATGATGACGCCGCCGGCGAAATCTATCCCGTATCTGGGTCCTCCCTTGATCATCAGGGACAGAATTCCCAGAAGCAAAATAGCCAGAGATATTCCCAGGGCAATTTTGCGCTTGCCCATGAAATCGAAGTTGGTATCAGGTCGGATTATTTGAAAACCCATGTGTATTCCCGCCTTACAGGACTTATATATTCAGGGCTGTTTGAGGCTTGCGCTTAAAGAGCCAGATGTCGAACAGGACCCGGGATACGAAAATGGCTGTGAACATGGATGCCAGTACTCCCAGAGTCAAGGTAATGGCAAAGCCTTGTATGGGGCCAGTACCGAATTGATACAGGATCAGAGCCGCGATAATCGTGGTAACATTGGCGTCCAGAATGGTCAGGGTGGCCCGGTTATAGCCCTCAGCCACCGCTTTCCTTGGGGACAGACCGCGGCGTAGCTCTTCCCTGATGCGCTCGAATATGAGGACATTCGCATCCACAGCAATACCTATGGTCAAGATGATACCTGCTATTCCGGGCAGGGTCAGGGTGGCCCCAAAACCTGCCAGTCCAGCCAGAATCAGGATGATGTTCAGGGCCAGGACGGTGTTAGCCACCACTCCGGCGAATCCAAAGTAAAACACCATAAAGGCCACTACCAGTGCCCCTCCGATAAGGGCTGATTGTACGCCTCTTTCAATGGATTCCTGTCCCAGAGAGGGCCCTACGGTACGTTCCTCCATTACGTAGACCGGGGCAGGCAGGGCGCCAGCCCTTAGGACTACAGATAGGTCATGAGCCTCTTCCACGCTGAACTGTCCGGTTATACTGGCCCTACCCCCAGTTATCTGCTCCTGGATAACCGGGGTGGAGTACACTTCCCCATCCAGGACAATAGCAAGCCTTTCGTTGACGTGTTCTCCGGTAATGCGTTCGAATATCCGCGATCCCTGATTGTCAAAGGTGATGGAGACGTAGGGTTGGTTGCGCTGGTCAAAAGCGGTATGTGCATTGGTAATATGCTCCCCGCTCATCAGGGTTTCGTCGTGAAGTACAATGGGGCGTTTTTCCTCCTCTCCGTCCGCTTGTTGGGAAACCTGATAATAAAGGCTTCTGCGAGGAGGCAGAATGCCCTCTTGTTCTGCGCGCTGGACATCTGCGTCCTCGTCTACAAGCTTGAACTCCAGATGGGCAGTCTGGCCGATGACATCTATGGCTCGCTCTGGATCCTCCAGCCCGGGGAGCTGGACCTGGATCCGGTCCCCTTCCTGCCTCCGGATGTCAGGTTCGGCCACACCGAATTGGTCTATCCGGTTGCGAATGGTCTTGACCGCCTGATCCAGGGTCATGTCCTGCATTTCTTGCCTGAATTCCGGTATGTACTCCAGGGTGTATCTCAGGCGGCCTTCATCGTCCGTGGTGGTTCCCACCACTTGTAGATTGGGATAGTTATCCGCAAGCAAGGATTCTACTTGGTCTTGCTGTTCCGGCCGTAAGAGGGTGAATTCCAGCCTGTCCTGGTCTGTTACCGAGGGGCGCAGGACATGTAGCTCTTTTTGCCGGGCATCTTCACGTATATCACGTCCAGCCTGGGACAGGGACCTCTCCAAAGCCTTTTCCACTTCCACCCCCAGAGTGAGATGCATGCCGCCTTGAAGATCCAGGCCGAGATTCAGCTCTCTTTCCGGGAGGTATTTGCCTATAGGAGTGTCTTTTATCCCGGTAACAGAGGGCAGAAAGTATGCCAGGCTAATCAAGAGCACTACCAGAATGACTGGGATTTTCCAGCGCAAATTGGACTTCATTCGCTTTTATCCTGCGATAAGTATATTTTAAAGTGGTTTTATATTTGCAAGAAGAAATGCGGTTTTTCTAGCCTTGCTGTTGAGCGGCGTCCTGCTCGGGATTGGCTAGGCCTGCTATATAAGCGCGGTTAGCCTTGATTTTTAAATTGTTTCCCAGATCCAGGGTCAAGACATCGTTTTGAATATCAGTGATCCGGGCGTAGAGCCCGCCGTTGGTTATGACGTTATCCCCCCTTTTCAGATTTGCCAAAACCTCGCGGTGCTGTTTGGCCTTTTTTTGCTGGGGCCGGATCAGGAGAAAGTAGAAAATGGCAAACATCAAAATCAAGGGCACAAAAGCGGCCAAGGGGTTACCTGCACCCCCCTCGGGGTCTGCCCCCATGGCAAAGATAAAGGTCTCTAGAATCATCTGTTTCCTCCTAGCTCAAGTATAGGGTTTCAAATGAAGGTTTAGCCTCCACACGTGGGAATAATCTCTGTATGTAAAAAGACTGTAAAAAATAGCATGAAAAAAAAGATTTGTCCATAAGGAAGGAAAGGGCTTAAAACCTTTTCCAGAACTGGAGGCGTTCCTGGTAGACCTCGTCCAACTCTTGGAAATCTTCTTTTTGTTCTCGGGTTTCTGCCAGTTCCTTGGCCTTTTCCCGGTGAAACTCGGTGCGGTCCTGGTTGTTGTGGTATAAATAGGCATAAGCCATGTGCAGATGAGCCATGAAATTCTCCCCGTCTCGGCCGTGGGTTCTGGCCAGATGTTCATGGGCCCTGGGATCTTCAGGTTGTTGCTTGAGTGCTTTCTGGAAATAGCTTACTGCTGTTTCTAAATCTTCCTTTTCCGCTAATACCCGGGCGTAGAAAAGCAGGGCCATGCTATCCTCAGGATCCAGCATTATCGCTTTCTGCAGAAGCTCGCCAGCCTTGCTCAACTGGTCGTAATGAAAGTAAAAGCGACCGGCTTCCCGGAGAAATAGGCTGTCCTGGTCCTGACGGGACAAGAGATTTTCAAAGTTCTCCCGGGCTTCCCGGACCCGGTTCATTCTGCTGTGGGCAATTCCCTGGCCGAGTTGGGACAAGCACTCATCCTGCATTTGCGTCTGAAAATAGTTCAGGGCTTGGGAGGGATCTTCATGTCTGGCTCGGAGCAGGGTTTGAATCCTGCGCAACCTGGTATTGTCGTCCTCTCGTTCCCGGATCTCAGCATCCAGTCCCTCTACCCGGTCTCTCAAGTAGTTAATACGTTCGTCCACGCCGGGATGGGTGCTTAGGTAGGAGGGCATGTCCCCTCCGGCAAAAAACTGCATGCGCCTGATTTTTTGCATGGCAGAAACCATGCCTTGGGGATTGTACCCGGCTTCAATCAGGTAGTTCATACCTACCTGGTCCGCCTCGCGCTCATCAGACCGAGAATATCTCAAAATTGCGGACTGGCCACCGGCCATGGAGCCTACCGCCAGGGCTTGTCCTGCTTCAGCACCTACTAAAACACCGGCCAAAACTCCCACCAGGGAACCAATGCTGATTTTTTGGGAGCGCTCTATATTGCGGGCCACGTGTCTTTGGGTGATATGGCCGTATTCGTGGCTCATTATGGCTGCTAGCTCGGATTCGTTGTCCATTTTCAAGATCATGCCCGTAAAAAGTACCATGTAGCCTGCCACAGTGGCAAAGGCATTCATGTCCGGGTGCTCAATCACATCCACCTTCAAGGGAAAGGGTTGAGGGGGGGCAGCCTCTTCCAGCTTCGTGGCTATGTCTTGGATGTATTCAGTTATTTTAGGGTCTTGTACAACATTGTAGTTGGCTCGGATAAGGGTATGTATCTCTCTGCCCAGCTCTGCCTCGTCCGAGATGGTGAATTCGCCGAATACAGAGGCCTGGGCCGCGGCGGGAGAGAGGCTCAAGCAAAGTACAAGCAGCAGAGAAATATGGGTTTTAAGCAGTTTGAGTCTTGACATATTACAAGTTTCTCGGTTGTTTGCCGGAATCTTCCCGGCAAGAGAATTCTGTGGCCCCGAAAGGCTCTATTTGTTCATCATGTCCAAAAATTCCTTGTTGTTTTTGGTTCCCTTCATTTTATCAAGCAAAAATTCCATGCTGTCAACACTATTCATGGGAGCAAGTACCTTGCGCAGGATCCAGACCTTGTTCAGCACCTCCTCAGAGAGCAGAAGATCTTCCTTACGGGTTCCTGAGCGATTGATCTCAATGGCGGGATATACCCTCTTGTCAGACAGATGGCGGTCCAAATAGATTTCCATGTTGCCAGTGCCCTTGAATTCCTCAAAAATGACCTCATCCATCCTGGATCCGGTGTCGATCAAAGCCGTGGAAATGATGGTCAGGCTGCCCCCTTCTTCTATGTTTCTGGCCGCACCAAAGAACCTTTTGGGGCGCTGCAGGGCGTTGGCATCCAGGCCACCGGAGAGGACCCGCCCGGAGGAGGGAGTAACAGTATTGTAAGCCCTGCCCAACCTGGTAATGCTATCCAAAAGGATTACAACATCCTTTTTTCTTTCCACCAGTCTTTTGGCCTTTTCCAAGACCATTTCCGCCACCTGGACGTGCCTCTGAGGCGGTTCGTCAAAAGTGGAACTCACCACTTCGGCATCCACGGTACGTTCCATATCAGTAACTTCCTCAGGGCGCTCATCTATCAACAGAACGATCATGAACACATCCGGGTGGTTGGCATTGATGGAGGTGGCAATGGATTGAAGAAGATAGGTCTTGCCGGTTCTGGGAGGAGCCACTATCAGCCCTCTCTGGCCGGTGCCTATGGGAGTGAGCAGGTCCATTATCCGGGAAGAGTAGTTTTCAGCTCCGTTTTCCAAAAGAAAACGCATGTCCGGATAGATAGGGGTGAGGTTATCGAAGAGAACCAGGTTCTTGGATTCTGCAGGGTCGCTGAAGCCCACCTGATTGACTCGGAGCAGGGCGAAATACCTCTCTCCTTCCTTGGGAGGACGGATTTGACCTGCCACCACATCTCCGGTGCGCAAACCGAATTTACGGATCTGGGAAGGTGAAACGTATATATCATCCGGTCCGGGCATATAGCTGTACATGGGCGATCTGAGAAAACCGAATCCATCCGGGAGGATTTCCAGAACGCCCTCCCCGTATACAGAACCGTTTTGCGAGGCACAGGCCTGCAGAATGGCAAAAATAAGCTCCTGCTTGCGCATTCCGCTGGGATTCTCGATCTCGTACTCCTTGGATAGTTGGGTCAATTCTTTCATGGATTTGGTTTTAAGTTCGGACAAATTCATGGGCATAATCTCCTGAAAAGGTGTGATTTTTTGGTGATGTAAAGATTGTTAGGGCAAAGAACCGCGTATATTTTCTGAAGACTCCGCTTGCATGGAGGGTTACAGAAAAGTACATGATGTTGGCAAAAAGGTGATTCGATGTAAAAGAGCTAACACCTGGGACTAAATTTTTGGATGCGTAGAGTGTGTTAGACATCCTGGCCCGGATGAGTCAGCAGCAGGAACCGCATTCTTGAGCTTGAATTGAGTTTGGATAGATCTTGGGCTTGACTTTAGCAAGAATGCGGGGTGTCTGTTAGATAAAGGATAAACTTTTGTTTTTGGCAAGGGATTTATTCTTCTTGGTCATCTTCATCTATCTGGGGCTCAGGGCTGATGATATCGGCAAACAAGGTTTCTATCCTGGTCTTGGCCTCCTCCTGATCTATCCCCAGGGCATAGGAAAGCTCCATGGAAAGAAGGTTCATGGCCTGCTCCATCAACCTGCGTTCGCCGAAGGATAACTCTTTATCTCTGCTGATGAGATAAAGTTCCTTAAGGACATAAGCCACGTCTATTAGGTTTTTGCTTTTTAGCTTATCAGAATATTCCCGGTAACGGCGGTTCCAATTCTGCCCGGAATACCCTAGAAAATCCGAGCGGTCATTCAGGTAGTCCAGGATCTTTTGGCCTTGAGCATTTCCACTCACAGGACGAAGCCCCACGCTGCCGGCGTTGTTGACCGGGATCATCAGAGTTACGTTGTTGCTAAGTATACGCACAATATACAGATTGGTCTTGGTTCCGCCCAGGTCCTGTTCTTCGATTTTTTCGACTCTTCCAACACCTTGAGCCGGGTAAACCACTAGTTCTCCCTCTGCAAACACTTTAGGCCTCCAATAATTGACCCATTACGGTACTGACAATTAACTGCCAAACACCCATTAATGCGATAGATACCCTCAATCCGTGAGGTCAGTAGCGAACAAAAACCTTGAGATGCAGGTTTGAGGGTGAAAAAGGGTAGATATAATAAAGCCTGTGGGAAAGTCTTATCCTTTGACCACTAGAAATAATTCTATCCCAAAAATTGCAAACAGTCCATGGGTGAAAGGATTTTTGCTCTTTTTCTTGAAATCTTTTGAGCCGTCACGTCTGGGCAGTGGTATTAACGGCCTGAAAGGCATTGTCCCAAGGTTCGCGGCAAATGGTGCGGAGAGCCTCTACCGCCTCATCCAGGAAGTTTCCCAAATACCGGGTTTCATTCTCGCTGAATTTTTGCAGCACGTATTGTGCAAGCGAAATCTCAGTTTGGGGGCGTCCCACCCCCATTCTCAACCTGACAAAATCCCTTGTTCCCAAATGTTCTGCAATGGAGCGAAGACCCTTGTGACCGGCCAATCCCCCTCCGAATTTAAGCTTTAACCTACCCAGGGGTAAGTCCACCTCATCGTGGATTACCAGGACCTGTTGCTTTTTGAGCGGAAGCTGGGAGAGAATGGATGCTACTGCCAAGCCGCTGCGGTTCATGTAGGTAAAGGGCTTTAAAAGAAGCCTAGTGTGTGAATCTTCCCAAGAATCCCACTCCCAGAGAGCTAGGTCCTTGTTTTCCCTTTTTTTGCGAATCGTTTCGCCCGGACTTTTGCCAGCCTCTGACGTAAGCCTGTCCAGAACCATAAAGCCAATGTTATGCCTGGTATCAGCATATTTGAGGCCTGGATTGCCCAATCCCACTATAAGTCCAGCGTTGTGCATGGCCTAAGTCCAATATTGCCTGGAACTAAACCTTGAAAAACCCGAAAACTGCCTGCCCGGCTTAAAAAGGCGCTTGAAACTGGAAGTGATGGGGCAATTCTTTTTCCAGGGCCAAGTGAAAAAGTCCCTTAAAAAAGATTTCCCTGGTAGATATTCCAAGCAAAGAAAATAAGCTTCAGCCCGGGCAGGCACATTTCATTGAGCTACTTGGGTTAAGGAGGGGGTAAAAGCAAATTATCAAATGATCTTGGGTCTTTACGTTGAGGGGTCCTTTACTCGCTTTCTTCCTGTTCTGCTGCCTCTTCGGACTCTTCTTCCCCTTCTTCGCGGGCTGCAGGCTCCTCTCCCCTAGGCGGTGACAAGCCCACTATTGCAAAGCTTTCCTCGTAGTTGGCCTTGGCTCCAGCCGGGAGCTTGATCTGGTCAAGAGTTATTGAATCACCGATCTTGAGCTTGGATACATTGATAACCACCTGGGAAGGAATATTGGCTGGA
Source organism: uncultured Desulfovibrionales bacterium (assembly GCA_964577315.1). GTDB lineage: Bacteria > Desulfobacterota > Desulfovibrionia > Desulfovibrionales > Desulfonatronovibrionaceae > Desulfonatronospira. Next base: position 2,460 of record CAZNYT010000028.1, on the reverse strand, counting down.
AGACAGGTTAAATCCAGGTGATCCCTGTAGAGTTCCAGTATCCCTCCGTCTTCTGTTCCTTTAGGAGTTCCCTGGGTTTCCACGGGAACGGATACCGTAACCTCTTTGCTCAGATCCACACCGTAAAAATCCACATGCATGTAGACCTTTTTAAAGGGGTGTCTGTCTACGTCCCAGATCAAGCAGGGTTTTTTATGGGTTTCACCGTTATAAGTGTATTCCAGTTCCACTACATTGGTGGCCCCGGCCTCGACCCAAGCCTTGTAAAACGGCCCGGACCTGACCTTGACTGGAACCGTGGTCCCCTGGCTGTCGTAATAGATACCTGGCACATAACCGTTTCGACGGAGTTTGCGGGCTGCTGATTTTCCGGTCTCTGTGCGCAGCTCCACTTTCAGATTGTAAAGTTCGGACATTGCTATTTAGCTCCTTAATTATCCTGAGGGATTTTTTGTTTTTGAGCAATCAGTGAGAAAAGAGCACACTCACCGAGGATTCGGTGTGAATATTGTGTATGGCTTTGGCCAGCAAACTGGCTACCGAGATAACCTTGAATTTGCCAGTAGCTTTGGCTTCTTCACTTAAGGGGATGGTGTCCGTGACCACAATCTCCGAGAAGGAAGAATTGCTAAGTCTTTCCAGTGCCGGCCCGGAAAGTATGGGGTGAGTGGCGCAGGCCAATACCTGTTTGGCTCCTTTTTCGGCTAAAACCTTGGCTCCTTGGACAATGGTCCCGCCGGTATCAATCATGTCATCCAGGACTATGGCGAATTTATCCTTGACGTCGCCTATGACCCGCATGGCCTGGGCTTCATTTGAAGCCCCGCGTCTTTTGTCGATTATTGCCAGATCCGCCCCGATGCGTTTGGCATAGGCCCGGGCCCTTTCCGTGCCTCCAGCGTCAGGGGAGATTACCACTGCCTCGTTCCCGAATTCTTGCAGATAATAAAGAAGTACTTCTGCTGCAAAGAGATTGTCTACCGGGATGTTGAAAAAACCTTGGATCTGACCTGCATGCAGGTCCACCGTCAAAACACGGTTCACACCGGCAGTAGTGATGAAATCCGACACAAGTTTTGCACTTATGGGTACCCGGGGAACTACCTTACGGTCCTGCCTAGCATACCCGAAATAGGGGATTACCGCGGTCACTCGTCCCACGCTGGCCCTTTTCAAGGCGTCCAGCATGAGGCAGAGCTCCATTATGTTGTGATTGACTGGGGGACATGTGGGCTGGACCACGAACACATCGTCGCCGCGTACGTTATCCCCGATCTCGATCCTGCTTTCGCCGTCATTGAAGGTGCATACCTGAGTAGGGCTTAATGTGATCCCCAGATGTTCGCAGATACCTCGGGCTAAATCCGGGTTGGCATTGCCGGTAATGATTTTCAGTTCGCCGTGTCCGGGCATGACTCAGTCCTTGTTTTGGCTGGGGCGGGAGGATTCGAACCTCCGAATCACGGGACCAAAACCCGTTGCCTTACCGCTTGGCTACGCCCCAGTCTTACAATTTAATATAATAAAATGATGTTTTATGGCGGTCAAGGGTTAAAGCCACATGTCTAGCCCTCTCTTGGGACCGGAAAAAGGCAGCCAGGCTTGAACCAGAACCACTCATGACACATGCTGTAGCTCCTTTGTGCAATACATGGGCTTTAATGCGTCCCAGCTCGGGACAAGCAGAAAAGATGGCTTTTTCAAAGGAATTGTATAAATTCAGCTGACCAAAAAAAGAATAATTATCTTTTGTTGCCGATGATGTCAAGAAGGGGGGCATGGGGTTTTCACAGGGTTCTTGGTGACATGCATCAAAAGTTTTATATGCCCAGGCGGTATCAATGGTTATTTCAGGGCAGATCAGCAGTAAATGCCAATCCTTGAGTTTCATGTTCAAGAGACTTAGCTTTTCGCCGATACCACTCACCCGTGCGGGTTGGTGGTATAAGAAAAAGGGGATATCTGCTCCGATTTCAGCAGCCAAGGAAATTAGCTCTGGATGGCTTAGTCTTTTGGACCTGCTCAGGCTGTTCAGAAAAAGCAAAAAAGCGGCTGCGTCCGCGCTCCCTCCGCCGAGACCAGCCCCAATGGGAATGTTTTTGCACAGATACACCTTCAGGCCTGGGGTGTGCCCAGTAGCACTGTAAAATGCCTCATAAACCTTGTGCAAAATGTTTGAGCCAGGTTCCAGCCTATGGGAACAGCAGCTCAAACTCAATCCCGAGTCGGGACCAAGAACTATGTGCATCCAGTCCCGAGGCCGGGGAAGGGGGTAGAACAGGGAGTCCAGATAGTGATATCCGTCCGGGCGTTTGCCTTGAATGTGCAAGTATAAATTGATCTTGCAGCCGGTGCTGATGTAGAAGGACTTGCTCATAACAGCCCCAAAGACCATAAAGAGAATTGTAACTATTCACCAAATCTTTTTGCGTGCCGCGTACCCGGCTCGCGCTTTTCTAG